>CAZRND010000180.1:0-10752 GCA_964601345.1 uncultured Acidobacteriota bacterium
GGCGCCCGCAGTCTTCCGTAGTCTGACGAGGCGGTCGTCACCTGGTTTATTAAAAGGTGGATGGGGGTAACGGCGACCACTCTTACACCAAGGGCGAGAACGGCGGAGCCGCTTTCGCATCGCCGATTCGAGTCAACAGCCAGCCCGGAAGCGCGATCGCAACGGGAACGATTCGCGGCGCGCAGTTTGCGATTGGAAAATCCGGGCGTGTTCATGTGGCCTGGAACGGCTCTGACGCGGCCGATCCTCGCGGCATAGTGAATCCGGATTCCGGAAAGCCCAGCGAGCCGATGCTTTACGCGCGGCTCAACGACCGGAGAAGCGCCTTCGATCCGCAAAGAAATTTGATGAAACAGTCCTTCGGTCTCGACGGCGGAGGTTCCATCGCCGCGGATGGGATGGGGAACGTCCTCGTGACATGGCACGGCATCGCGGAATCGGAGGCCAAGGGAACGGGCAAAACCGGAGAGGCGCGCCGCAGAGTTTGGATCACGAGATCGCAGGACGACGGCCGGACGTTCGCGCCCGAGGCCCGCGCCTGGGGCGAAGAGACCGGCGCTTGCGGATGCTGCGGCATGCGGCTCTTTGCGAGCCGTCGCGGCGATTGGTTTGCGCTCTACCGGTCCGCGACAGAGTCCGTTCATCGGGACATCTATCTGCTCCGTTCGCGGGATCAGGGGCAGACGTTCCAGGGACGGCTCCTGCACAAGTGGGACATCAATGCCTGTCCGATGAGCAGCATGGATTTTGCGGAGAGCGGGAACCTCGTGGCGGGCGCATGGGAGACGGGCGGGCAAGTCTACTGGTCGCGCTTCGACGGCGACGAATCGCTCCAGCCCATTCCTGCGCCGGGCGATGGCGGCGGTCGCAAACATCCGCGCCTGGCAGTGAGCCAGAGCGGCGAAGTCCTGCTCGCCTGGACCGAAGGCACCGGCTGGCAAAAAGGCGGTTCGCTCGCTTGGCAGGTTTTCGATCGCACGGGAAAGCCTACGTCCGAGAGCGGCCGAGTGCCCGGCATCCCAACCTGGAGCTTCGCCGCCGTCGCCGCCCAGCCGGGTGGGGCGTTTACTCTTTTGTACTAAACCCGTTGACGCCAGATCGGCCAATGTGTAATTATTCATAAAGGCGTATAATTATTCATTGGGAGAACCTGACGTGACCAAGGCTGTCCTGGAAGATATCAAACCGTCCCCGGTGCGGGCGCGCTCGCGCCTGCTTCCTTTGCACAACAACCAGCCCGGCCTGGTGCGCGACGACAACTTCGCTCCGCGCTCGCAGGAGGCGCTCTTCGACTTGGCCGCGGAGGTGAAGGCCCGTCCGCGGCGCTTTGCGCGCGAGCTGACCGGCCGCTCCCTGGCGGTGATTTTCGAGAAGCGCTCTCTGCGCACTCGTCTGACCTTCGAGCTGGCGATGAAGTCGCTCGGCGGAGACAGCGTCTTCATGGACACCGGACAACAACGCATCCCCGACCGCGAGCCGATCTGCGACGTGGCCCGCAATCTCGGACGCTGGGTCGACGCCGTCGCGCTGCGAACGTTCTCGCATCACACAGTCGAGGAGTTCCAGCAGTGGGCCGGCATCCCGGTGATCAACGGCCTGAGCGAGATGTTCCATCCCTGCCAGGCGCTGACGGATTTCTTCACGATTCGCGAGCACTTCGGCGGTCCGGTCAAGCTGGCGTACGTCGGTGACGGAAACAACGTGGCCCACTCACTGCTGCTGAGCGGCGCGATTTTCGGAGCGCATCTGAGCCTCGCCACGCCCCAGGCTTACCAGCCGAATGCCGAAATCGTCGCCACTGCGCGCAAGATCGCCAAACAGACGGGCGCACGTATCGAAATCCATCCCGGCCAGCCAAACGCGGCCGTCGCGGGAGCCAAGGCGGTCTACACCGACGTGTGGGCCAGCATGGGATTCGAGCAGGAAGCCGTCGAGCGCTCGAAGGCCTTCGCCAGTTACCAGGTGACTCCGGCGCTGATGGAGCAGGCGCATCGCGACGCGGTCTTCATGCACTGCCTGCCGGCGCATCGCGGCGAAGAGGTCACCGAAGAAGTGATCGAATCGCCCCGTTCGGTGGTCTTCGACCAGGCTGAGAACCGGTTGCACATCGCCAAGGCTATTCTGCTGACGGTTTTGAACCATTAGAAGCAAGAAGGAAAACATCATGAAAGTTGTGCTCGCCTATTCCGGGGGGCTCGATACCTCCGTCATCATCCCCTGGCTGCGGGAACATTACGATTGCGAAGTGATCGCCATGGCCGGCGACATCGGCCAGGGCGCGGGCGAACTCGAAGGCCTGAAGGAAAAAGCGATCGCCACGGGCGCCTCGAAGTGCTTCGTCGAGGACATGCGCGAGGAATTCGCGCGCGATTATCTGTTCAAGCTGGTGCGCACTGGCGCCGTGTATGAAGGCAAATATCTGCTAGGGACCTCCATCGCCCGCCATCCGCTGGCCAAGCGCCAGGTGGAAGTGGCGCTGGCCGAGAAGGCGGAAGCGGTGGCGCACGGATGTACCGGCAAGGGCAACGACCAGGTGCGCTTCGAGCTCACGGTGATGGCGCTGGCGCCGCAACTCAAAATCAGCGCTCCGTGGCGCGAGTGGGACATCAAGTCTCGCGAAGACGCTATCGAGTACGCGCGCAAGCATAAGGTTCCCATCACCGCGACGGTCGAGAAGATTTACAGCCGCGATCGCAACATCTGGCACATCAGCCATGAAGGCGGAGTACTCGAAGATCCCGCGTGCGGCGCGCCCGACGACGTCTGGCAGATCAGCCGTTCCCCCAAGGAAGCGCCCAGCCAGCCGGGCCGCGTCACCATCGGGTTCGAGAAGGGAACGCCGGTCTCCGTCGATGGAAAGGCGCTTAGCCCGTTTTCGATCGTCGAGCGGCTCAACGCTATCGGCGGCGAGCATGGCATCGGAAGAATCGACCTGGTGGAGAACCGCTTCGTGGGCATGAAATCACGCGGAGCCTATGAAACGCCGGGCGGAACGCTGCTCTACGCGGCACATCATGAACTCGAAGCGCTCACGCTCGATCGCGCCACGACGGCCTACAAGCAGCACATCGCTCTCGATTACGGACAAATGGTTTACAACGGACTCTGGTTCACGCCGCTCCGCGAAGCCCTCGACGCTTTCGTCGATTCCACGCAGCAGGTGGTTACAGGCGAAGTGACGCTCGAGATGTTCCGCGGCAACATCAACGTGCTCTCGCGGCGGTCTCCCCATTCTCTCTATTCCACGGCTATCGCCAGCTTCACCATGGGCGAGACCTACAACCAGAAGGATGCCGAGGGCTTCATCAAGCTGGTCGGCCTTCCGATGCGCGTGCGAGCCGGATTGAAAGCGCAAAAGAAATGAAACTCTGGGGCGGCAGATTCGAGCGGGGACCCGCGAAAGTCTTTGAAGACTTTTCCCGGTCGCTCTCCTTCGACAGCCGCCTCTTCGAAGCCGACATCGAGGGCAGCAAGGCTTGGGCCGGCGAACTCGAACGACTCGGCGTCTACACGGCGGACGAGGCCAAGCGCGTGCGCACGGCGCTCTCCGAAATCGAATACACCGGCACGGAAGACGATGAGGACGTACACACGCTCGTCCTGCGCGAGCTGCGCGAGCGCCCCGGAATGGCGGAGCTTGCTCAGCGCCTGCACACCGGACGCAGCCGCAACGAGCAGGTCTCCGTCGATCTGCGCTTGTGGATCAAGAAGGAAATCGCGGCGGCGATCGCCCGTCTCGACGGCCTGCTCGCCGCGCTGCTGAAGCAGGCGGAGCGCAATCCGGCGCTGGTCCTGCCCGGCTACACACATTTGCGGCGCGCCCAACCCGTGCTCTGGGGCCACTACCTGCTCGCTTACTTCGAGATGTTCGCGCGCGACCGGCGCCGCCTGTCGCAGGCTCGCGAGAGCGCCGACGCGCTGCCGCTTGGGAGCGGCGCGCTCGCCGGAAGCGGGATACCGATCGATCGCGCGAAGCTGGCGCGCGATCTCGGATTCGCGCGTCTCACCGAAAACAGTCTCGACGCCGCGAGCGACCGCGACTTCGCCTTGGAGTTTCTCTTCGCCGCGGCGACAACATTCCTGCATCTTAGCCGTCTGGCGGAGGACTGGATTCTTTATTCCAGCGAGGAGTTCGGCTTTCTCGAACTGGCCGACGAAGTCACGAGCGGCAGCAGCCTGATGCCGCAAAAGAAGAATCCCGATTCCCTGGAACTCCTCCGCGGCAAGACGGGACGCATGCTCGGACACCTGGTGGCGCTTTCGACCACCGTGAAGGGCATGCCGCTCTCGTACAATCGCGACCTGCAGGAAGACAAGGAAGCGATCTTCGACGCCGCGGATCAACTCAACGGAGGACTCGAGATGGCTGCGCTGGTCGTCACGACGGCGAAACCCGTTCCGGGTCCCATGGCGACGGCCGCGGCCGGCGGTTGGTCCTGCGCGACAGACCTCGCCGAGTATCTCGCGCTGCGGAAGGTGCCCTTTCACCAGGCGCACCAGATTGCCGGACGCATCGTTCTGGCCGGGCTCCAACTCCGGCGCCCGCCGGAGAAATGGACGCTCCGGCAATTGCGCGAGTTCTCTCCGGCGTTCAACAAGGATTGCCTGCGATGGCTGCGCGGCGCGGAGGGCGTCCACCGCCGGGAGATTCCCGGAGGAACGGGTCCCGTCACGGTGCAACGCGCGATCCGCAGCGCGAAATCGCGTCTCCGGAACTGGCGGCGATCGTGAACAAGCAATTTCGCCAGGAGCAGATTCTCCGGCTCATCCGCGAAACGGACATCTACACGCAGGAGGAACTGGCTCGCGGTCTGAAGGAACTCGGCGTGCGCGCGACGCAAGTGACGCTCTCGCGCGACCTGCACGACCTCGGCGTGTCCAAAACGCCTTCCGGCTATCGCCAGATGGCCGCTTCCGGCGGAGACGCGCTCAACAGCCAACTGCGCCGGGCGGCGGGCGACTTTCTTCGCGACGTCCGCCAGGCGCAAAACCTGCTCGTTCTGAAGACCGGCACCGGCGGCGCCCAGGCCGTAGCGGTGGCCATCGACGCCGAAGGCTGGCCCGAAGTCGTAGGAACGCTGGCCGGCGACGATACGATTCTGGTCGTCACCACCTCAACGCAAAAAGCCGGCCAAATCAAAGACAGGTTGCTGAAGCTTACCGGGCAATAACGCGCCATCCCGCGCCGGGAGTGTCGCGCTCGAGGCAAACGACGGCGGCCGTGTGAAAAGGAATTTCGCGGCTATCGTTCGTGAGCAGCGACGCGAGCCGGGCGACGTGCGGCAGATGTCCCACCAGCATCAGATCGCCTTCGGCCGCGGCGATGAAACGGGCCGCCACGCCGGGATCGTCCTCGGGCGCGAGTCCGGCGAGCTCCGAGCAGGACGCTCCGAGATGCGCGCCCATGATCTCGGCAGTCTGTTGGGCGCGCAGCTTGCCGCTGTGATGGATCGCGAGCGGATGCGCTCCGGCGGCCTTGGCTCTCTTCGCCGATTCTTCCACCTGGGCGCGTCCCATCGGGGAGAGCGGACGCTGCGAGTCCTCCCGGTCGGAAAGAGCCTCGCCGTGCCGGACCAAATACACGCGCATGGCGTGTATAATAGCTGGTTTCGGATTGCGATTACATTTCCCACAGGAGGAAGTAACTCATGCCCACGGAACGCCCGGGAGCCACCACGATGCGCGGAAATCCGCTGACCCTGGTTGGACCCGAACTGAAGAGCGGTGACAAGGCGCCCGATTTTTCGCTGCTCAGCAACGATCTGAAGCCTGTCACGCTCGGCGACAGCGCCGGAAAAATCCGCATCTTGAGCGTGGTGCCCTCTCTCGACACGCCGGTCTGCGATCAGCAGACGCGGCGCTTCAACGAGGAAGCCGCCAAGCTCGCCGGCGTCGAAATCCTCACCATCAGCATGGACCTGCCTTTCGCGCAGAAGCGCTGGTGCGGAGCCGCGGGCGTCGACAAGGTCCGCACGCTCTCGGACCATCGGGATGCTTCCTTTGCCCAGGCCTACGGGACCTTGATCAAGGAATTACGGCTCGAGTCGCGGGCCGTCTTCGTGGTGGATAAGGGCGGAACGCTGCGGCACGTGGAATACGTGAAGGAAGTCGCCGAGCACCCCAACTACGACGCGGTGTTGGCTTCGGCGAAATCGCTGGCCTGATCGGAGGGGCCGTCGGCAAACCTCACCTGGTTTCGACCGCCGGCCTTGGCGGCGTAGAGGGCGCGGTCCGCGCTGCGCAGCAGCGCCTCGGCGCTGCTGCCATGTTCGGGATAGAGCGCGACTCCAATACTGATCGTCAGAGGGACGGGTAGATCCTTGATCGCGGCGACTGCGGCGCGCATGCGCTCGGCCGCGACCTCGGCTCCTTCCCGGTCGCTGTCGATCAAGAGGGAGATTAATTCGTCGCCGCCGAAGCGAGCCAGCAGATTGCTCTTGCGGTTGCAGATGCCGAGCGCCCGCGCCACGCGGCAGAGCGCCTGGTCGCCGGTGTCGTGGCCATGCTTGTCGTTGATGGTCTTGAAGTGATCTAGGTCGAAGACCACCATGGCGCAGTTGGATTTCATCCGTTCGGCACGGGCGATCTCGCGCTTCACCTCGCGATTGAAATAGCGGCGGTTGGAAAGGCCGGTCAACTCGTCGGTATAAGCCTGCTGCTCGATGCGCCGCACCAGCGATTCATTCTCGACGGCGATGATCGCGCTGTCGGAAAAGATTCCCAGTAAGTCGAGCAGCGGCACCCGCGGTAGCGGGCTTTCCTTGGCCGAGGCGGGAGAGCCGAAGAAGGCCACTAAGACGCCCAGGAAGGCGTGCGAGTCGCGCATGGGCACCGCCAGCAGCCCGCCCGGGCGGCCCGGCAATTCGCCGAGAAGGGACGCGATCTCGTCCGCATTGAGGATCACCAGAGGTTCGCGGGAATCCTTGAGCTGTTCGCCCACTACCGTAACTTGCTCTTCGTTCAAAGTAATCGCGCCGGCGCTGAAGAACGGACCGATGCCGCCTCCGCGGCGCACCATCGCGGTGACGGAGGTGGACTTCAAAGCCTCGTGCGCGGCGTTCACCAGCACCTGCAGCGTTTCATCGAGGCGCTGGCCCATGTGGACGCTCGCCGCCACGTGCATCAGGCGCTTCAATTGAGCTACGGAATCCTCCAGGCTGCGCAGGTTGATCAGGTCATCCACCATCCTGCGGCGGAGGCGTGCAATTTCCCATTGCGTATAGAGGACGTATCCGACCGAAAAGAGGACAATCACGACCAGCAGCGTGGTGTATACATCCAGGCTGCCCTCGGCCCGGAATTGCGGCAGGCGGTCGAGAACTCCGGGAAAGATGAGGATGAGGAACCCAAGGGTCAGCAGGATCAGCGTCAGTTGGCCAAAGAGAATAGACTGCCAGCTACGCTTTTCTAGCTGAGCGATATCGGGAACGCCAAGAATCAAATCCTATATCTCACCTTGATTCCTCATATTACCGCTATGCGCGGGCCGGAAACTACAAAAAAACTTAGAAGCTGACTCGCGCCGACAACTGGATCCAGCGGGCGCCGTTGGTGCGGTTGGCCGGAGTCAATTGCGACGAGATCACGCCGAACGAGGTCTGGCTGGTCAGACTCGGGCCGGGGTTGGAGAAGTCCACCTTGTTCAGGATGTTGAAGAAGTCCGCGCTGATCCGGAAATGGATCCGCTCCGTGATCGCCGTATCCTTGGCCAGCGAGAAGTCGATGTTCCAACGCCCCATGCCGCGGAGAGGATTGCCGCGACCGCTTCTTGTATCGGTGGCGATATTCACCTTGCGGAAGCTGCTGAACACCGATGCAGGATCGGAGAAAAGATTCAGCCCCGAGCCGCCCGTGGCCGGGTTGCCCGTGGTTCCGGTATTGTTCGACCCAGGGATGTTGGTGTATTTGGTCGTACTGAATGTCGAGATGGGCACGGTGGAAATGCCTGGACTGGTGTTGCCCAACTGCGTGCAGCATCCCCAAATTTGCGAGCCCTCCGCGACCGTTACCGGATCGCCGCTTCGCCCCGTGTAAATGCCGGAAATGTTCCAGCCGCCGATGACTCGGTTCAAGAACGGATTGTGCATCTTGAACGGCAGGTCGTAGGAAACCACGGTGTTGACGATGTGCCGGATGTCGAAGCCGGATGGCCCGTACTCGGCATACAGATCGAAGCTGTTTGGCAGGACATTGGCGCTGTTCTGGACGCCGCCGATCTGGTCCAGCGACTTCGAATAGGTGTAGGTCGCCTCGTAGAACAGACCCTTGGAAAGGGGCCGGCGCAGGGTCACAAACAGTCCGTTGTAATTGGAAAAGCCGATGCTGGTCCGCAACATGGCCATTTGGGACATGTAGTTGTTGAACGGGGCCAGGTTGTTCGCCATGCGGAGCCGGTCCAGATTCTGATACACGCTGGCGACGTTGCCGTTGATGAAGGCAGCGTTGCCCGCGGCGCTGACCACCGCTGCCGTGCCGCCCGGCACGCTGTTCTGGAACCAGGGTTGGCTGGGCGCGGCGTTCCCGGCGCGCAACGCGTTGGCCACGTTGTCAAAAGCCTGCGCGAACGTCTGACCTGACGCCTTGTCCAGTTGCATGTATACGGCGTTGGTCAGATTCATGCTCTGCGGCAAACGCCGCGCGTAGCGCCCGGAATAGGTGAGCTCCAGGATCAGTTTGCCCGGCAATTCCCGCTGGATCGTGAAGTCCATGGCGTGATTACGCCCGGTCTTCAGGTTCGGATCCACCTGGAAAGAGAGGAGCTCCGGATACTGCACCACCGACCCGTTGATCAATCCCCACGGCGGCGAGGCGGGGATGGATTGCGCCGGCACGGTCGGGACGGGAATGGTTCCGTCCACGCCCACGCGGAAATTGTTCAACGCCGTGTTGCTGCTGCCCGGCGTGCATCCCGCTCCTCCCGCTCCCGAGATATTGCAGAGCGGCGTGTTCACATTCAGAGTCTGCGCAAAAGCCACGCCCAGCGACGGGATGATCACGCTCTGTACCGTGTTCTCTTTGTCGTAGATCAGGCTGTAGCCGCCGCGGATCACGGTCTTCTTGTCGCCGAAAATCTTGTGCAGGAAACCCGGTCCTCCCGAAGGATTCCAGGCCGCCGACACGCGCGGCCCGATGTTGCCCCAGTCGGTGTTGAACACCGGCGAGTTGGCATTGTCGATGGGCACGAAGGCGAAATTCGGATTGACGATCGTGCCGCTGGTGGCTCCCTGCAGGCGCGCGGCAAAGAATGGGGCGGTGGTGATTTGCTGTCCCGTGGCTTGGTCAATCTGAATCGTGTAGCGTCCGAGGGCCTCGGTCGGCGGAGTCTGCCAGCCGTAGTTCAGGCCGTAAGTGAGAGTGAGCCCCGGTGTGATGCGCCACACGTCCTGCCAGTAGAAGTCCGGAGCGTGGATGCCGTGCGTATCGCTCTCGAGCAGAGAGCCGAAGGGCAGCGGCTTGAAACTGCCGTCGCGCACCGCCAGCACCGTGACGCTGTCGAGCAATCCGGTGACGCCGGCAAAGAGGCGGTTCCAATTCACCGCGTCCGCGCTCCGCAGGCAACCGGTGGTCCGCGTCGCGGAGCAGGCCGGGGGCTGGATGCTGGAGGGCAGATTCAGCACGCCCGAGTTGGAATCAATCTCCGCCACCAGCGCGCCCAGCGATCCTAAAACCTTATCGTCGCGGCGGTGCAGCGTGGGTAGATTGCGGAAATGGAAACCGAACTGCATCGTGTGTTTGGACTTGACCCAGTTGAAATCGGAATTGAACTGGTAGATGCGGTTGTCGTTTTCCTGCCGTCGCGCGAGTTGCGTGTCCACGTCGAAGGGCTCGCTCAAGATCGATTGCGCGCCGCCGCGGCCGCCGATGTCTATGGCGATCGGTCCTGCGGAGGTTGAGGTTCCCACCAGGTTCAGGATTCCCGCCGAGGCGTTCGGTCGCTGCGGGCCAGTGGCCGTCCGGTTGCGCACTCTTCCGAAACGGAATTCAGCGGTCAAATTCGGCTTGACGGCCCCGCTGACGCCGATGCTTTCCATGTTCTGCCGCGTCGGGTCCAGCCGGACGCTCTTCGCCGGCAGCGTCCGAATGTCAATCACCGCGTTGGAGTAGGCGAGCTGCGAGAAATAGCGGATGGAGGCGTCGAGTCGCCACTTGTCCGTCAGGTTGTGATCGAGGCGCGCGTTGTAGAAGTCGAAGTTGATCGGATTTCCAACGTTGACGGTCAGCCCGATCGTGTTGAGGCCGTCGCCCTGCGACGCGTCGTTGCCCGTCGGGAGATACTTGAACTCGTCCGTTACGGTCGGGCTCAGCCCCAGACGGCGCGGATCACAGGGGTCCGTGCCCGCCGGTCCGCAGGCAGTGGATGTCTTCAAGTCGTACTGGTTCTTGTTACCTGCTTGGTCTTGAAAGACCAGAATCCCTTGCCGCAGCGTGTCGCGTGGCACGATTCGGGTCACGGTGGACTGTTGCGGGAAACGGCGCCCGTCGTAGTTGAGGAACAAGTACGTCTTGTCCTTCCAGACCGGGCCGCCGGCGGTGAAGCCAAAACGGTTGTCTTTGATCTCCGGCTTCTTGATGCCCACCCGGTTATTGGTCCAGGTGTTGGCATTGAGGTTGTCGTTCTGATGGAACCAATAGGCCGTGCCGTCATAGTCGTTGCCGCCGCGCCGGCTTATCCTGGACGCCTGTCAGCCCGAACCGCGCCAGAACGAAGCGTTCGGGTTGCCTACACACACCCAGACATCCCCGAACGATAGC
>CAZRND010000181.1:0-10708 GCA_964601345.1 uncultured Acidobacteriota bacterium
TTCTGAGGCATCACGCCGCCGGCAAAGGCAATCTCGCGGACCTTGGCGTTCTCGACCGCATGCAGGAAGAAGCAGGCCTGCGCGCCGTTCGCAACGCCTTCCAGCCCTTGGTCGAATCCGCGCACGTATTCCAGGTGATCCTCGAGACCGGTGAGGAGATGTTTGTGCAGGATGTCCACGTCCAGGTCGTCTTGACCCCGGTATTTGAGCAGATAGAAAGACGGGTCGCCGGCAAAAGAAGCTCCCAGGATGTGGTGCGCCAGGCCGAGGCGGCCCAGTTCCGGTGGGATCTGGATGATCTCGAACTCTTGCCCGGCTGCGGCCAGAAATCTCTCGCGTTCGAATCCGGCCACTCCGGAAAGCAGGCGATGCGTCGGCAGGATCGTCAAGCCGGGCGCGTCCATGCTGACCAGCGCCGCGAGGACGCGATCCGCCGCGGGGTTTTCCGCCCGGTAAGAAAGCGCGGTCTCGTAGCGATGGTGGCCGTCCGCGATCAGGAGTTTGAGAGGCGAGAAGGCTTTCTGAAACGCCGCGACGAGGCCCGGTTCGTCGGCGCGCCACACGGCGTGGTCGTCGCCGAAATCGTCGCGCATGGCGGCGACCGGCGCCGACGCCGTCGCTCGCTCCACAAGTCCGGCGATCTCGCCGGCCGGATCGTCGTGCAGCAGGAAGAGCAGCTCGCAATGCGTGCGCGTCGCGCGCAGCAGTTCCAGGCGGTCGGCCTTCGGGCCGGACATGGTCCGCTCGTGGCGAAAAACCACTTTGTTGTCGTAATCCTCCAGGCGCAATGCGGCAACGAGCGCCTTGCGCGTGCGTTTTTCCGTGGTTCCCGGCACGGTGTAGGTCTGGAAGTATGGATAGAGGGCCGGCCCCGGATCCTGCGCCAATGCGCCGGTCTCGCGCCATCCCCACAATCTCGAGGCGGCGTTGGCATAATCCGTGGTCTTGATGACGTGCGCCAGATTGCAGGGACTGAGCGACAGGTAGCGCTTCAGCATCTCCGGAGAGATCTTGTCGTAGGGCTGCGTGATGACGTTCTCGAGCGCCCCGGCTTTGGCGGGATCGTAGCGCCACGCGGCAAAGGGAGCGATATCGGCCATGCTAATATTTTAGTGTGAAATGAAAGATCTTCGGTTGCTGATCTTCGATCTCGACGGCACCCTCATCGATTCGGAAAAGGACCTGGCCATCGCGGTGAACGCCACGCGCGCGCACGTGGGTCTCGCTCCGCTCGATCTGAAACAGGTGGACGCCATGGTGGGACAGGGCGCGCCGGAATTGGTCCGCCGGGCGATGGGCGACGCCATCCAGCCGGAGCAGTTGCCGCACTATATCGAGCTCTTTGTGCGTTTTTATCGCCGCCACGCGCTCGAGAACACCAAGCTTTATCCGGGAGTGGCCGAAGCCGTGAAGGATCTTCACCAGCGCGGATTCCTGCTTGGAGTCCTGACCAACAAGCCGGTGCGCATCAGCCGCGACATCCTGGCGGCGCTGGGCCTGGTGGACCTGTTCCGTTTCATCTTTGGATCGAAGGGACCGCTCCCCGGACCTCCGCATCCTGAAGGGACCCGCAGCCTGGAGAAGAAAAAGCCCGATCCCGTCGGAATCCTGATGATGCTCGAGGACACCGGGCTCGCGCCGAAGCAGGCCATGATGGTGGGCGACTCGTCCGTCGACATCCAGACCGGCCGCAATGCCGGCGTCTGGACGTGCGGCGTTACCTACGGCTTTCAGCCCGAGACGCTGGGCCAAAATCCTCCGGACCTGACAGTGGACAGCCTGCTCGAACTCGCCGGACGCTTGTGATAGGCTCGGGCCATTCAGCGTTATGATCGAGAACCGCGTCCATACGCGCATCGACGCCAGCTTTCCCGTCACCTGCGAGGTGCGCGGCGTCGAAATCCAGGCGAAGGCGCTGAACATTTCGCGCGGGGGCCTGCTCATCACGGCCGCCGATTCTCTTACCGTCGGTTCCCTGGTCAAGTTGCGCTTCACGGTGGGCAGCGAGCCGATCGAAATCAAAGGATATGTCCGGCACAGCGTCCAGGAGAAGGGATGCGGCGTGGAGTTCATCGAGGTGCTGCCCTCGCTGCAAGTGAAACTGGCCGCGTACCTTGAGGCAGCGGCAAAATCAGCCTAATCTTAAGTGGGAGGCATTTATGCGACGAGTTATCTTCTCGATTCTTGTCTTAACGGGCGTGTGCGCGGCGGGCGTCATGACGCCGGAGCTGTTGTGGAAGCTGCAGCGCGTCTCGGACCCGCAGGTCTCTCCCGACGGACGAACGGTGGTCTACTCCGTCGTCTCTCCGAATCTCGATGCCAACATCAAGCCGTCGCAGATCTGGTCGATTCCGCTCGGAGGCGGCGCGGCCAAACAACTCACGCGCGAGGGCTCGCAGAATCTCCGCCCGCGCTGGTCGCCGGACGGCCGGCGCATCGCCTTCACCAGCAATCGCGGCGGCAGCATGCAAATCTGGACGATGGCCGCGGACGGCAGCGATCCCAAGCAAGTGACGCGCATCTATACAGAAGCGTCAGGCGAGACCTGGTCGCCGGATGGAACGCAGTTGCTCTTCCTCTCCGATGTTTTTCCCGATTGTGCCGACGAGGCCTGTAACAAAACCCGCGCCGAAGAACAGGAAAAGAGCAAGGTCAAGGCGAAACATGAAGCGAGACTGCTCTATCGTCACTGGACTTCGTGGAAGGAAGGGAAGCGCAGCCATCTCTTCATCGTGCCGGCGGCGGGGGGGCCGCTTCGCGATCTCACGCCGGGTGACCACGATGTTCCGCCTTTCTCCCTCGGCGGTCCGGACGATTACGCCTTCTCTCCCGACGGCAAAGAGGTCGCCTACACGAGCAATCACGATGCGATCGAGGCGATCAGCACGAACAACGATCTGTTTCTCGTTCCCGCGGCGGGCGGGCCTGCGAAAAAGATCACCACGAATCCGGGGTCCGATTCCTCGCCGGTCTACTCGCCGGACGGACGCTCGATCGCCTATCGCGCCCAGTTCGAAGCCGGACACGAAAGCGATCGTTTCCGCCTGATGCTCTACGACCGCGCTTCCGGAAAGCATTCGAACCTGACGGAGAACTACGACCGCTGGGTGAATTCCATCACCTGGGCGCCGGACGGCAAGTCCATGTTCCTCGTCGTCGAGGACGAGGGCAGCGACTCGATCTTCACGATCCCCGCGTCGGGCGGCACGCCCAAGGCGGTGGTGAAGGGCGGCATCAATGACGACGTCTCTGTCACGCCCGACGGCAAGACGCTCGTCTTTACGCACGCCTCGATGCAGCGTCCGAACGAAGTGGCGACAGCTCCCGCCGCGGGCTCCGAGCCGCAACCGCTCACCCACGCCAATGACTAACTGCTGTCGGACGTCGAGCGACCCATGCCTGAATCGTTCTGGTTTGCGGGCGCGGGCGGAACGCGCGTCCAGGGCTGGCTCCTGAAGCCGCCCGCTTTCGACGCATCCAGGAAATATCCGGTGATGTTCGTGCTGCACGGCGGACCCGAGACGGGCTTCAACGACGCCTGGAGTTCTCGCTGGAACTCGCAGGTCTTCGCCGCCGCCGGCTACGTCGTGGTGATGATCAACCGCCGCGGCTCGACAGGATTCGGTCAGAAGTTCACCAACGAAATCGTGCAGGACTGGGGCGGCAAGGCCTACCAGGACATCATGAAGGGCGTCGATCACGTGCTGGCGAATTATCGCTTCGCCGACGGCGCTCACATCGGCGCGAGCGGCGGCAGCTATGGCGGATATCTCGTGAACTGGATCGCCGGCCAGACCAGCCGCTTTCAGTGCCTGGTCTCGCATGCGGGTCTGTTCGACCTGCGCAGCGCGTACGGCGCGACCGAGGAGCTTTGGTTTCCGGAGTGGGAATTCGGCGGGGCTCCTTGGGACGAGCCGGAGATGTACAAACGATGGTCACCGTCTGAATTCGTCAAGAATTTCAAGACGCCGACGCTCGTCGTCCACGGCGAGCTGGACTATCGCGTTCCCGTCGGCGAGGGCCTGCAGATGTTCAGCGCCTTGCAGCGGCGCAAAGTTCCCTCCGAACTGCTCTACTTTCCGGATGAAGGACACTGGGTCTTGAAACCGCAGAACAGCGTGCTCTGGTACAAGACCGTTATCGGCTGGTGGGATCGCTGGCTGAAACCAAAGCGCTAGTCTTCGTCTCGAGATTGGCGTTCACCGAGAGCAAGTGGCCCATGCCGATCGATTTCCAGTCGCCGCCGCCGAGAGGCTCGGAGGCCACCACGACGGCGGCGTGACCCGCGAGCCCGCGCGTCCCGATCTTGCTGTGAACGTCGCGCGACTCCGCGGCGATCTCGCCGCCCGCCGGGCGCCGCAAGTAGTAGAGCGAGTAGTATTCGGTCGAGCGCTTGGCGTAGCGGAAGGCGTAAAGCTGGTCCTGCTTCGCCAGCAGGAAATTGAGGCTGGAGAGCTGTCCGTCTTCAACCAGTGGAGTGAGCGCGCGCGCGACTCCCTCCTCGACGCTTCCCGCCTTCGCGATGTTGATGAGGATCCATCGGAAGATGGATTCGCTCTCCGTCTGGCCCTCATACTTCGTCGGTCCGACGTTCTTGCGCACCCACTTTTCGAGCAGCGGGAAAAGCGCCCCGTTGTGCGCGAACATCCAGCCCTGGTGCGTGAAGGGATGGCAATTGTGCAGCGCCCGCGGCGCGCGGCTGCTGCGCCGCACGTGGGAAATCAGGAGCCGCGACGCGGCGCTTCCCTCGCCCTGTTCCGGGGTCAGCGCGCCCTTCGCCGGCAATTCGTGCTTGAGCAGCTTCGGCTCGCCATCCTGAATGAATCCGATTCCCCAACCATCGGGATTGGTATGACCTCGGGCGTGGAATTGCGCCGGGGCGTCGAGCAGAGAGAACTTCAACTCCACTTCACCCGCGGCCAGAATTCCAAAGAGACGGCACATAGAGGACTTCCATACTACACTAGGGCCATGGTGAGTCTGGATGACATGTGACCTCAGAGGGAGAACCGCTCTGGTAACCGGCGCAGGGCGGGGAATCGGACTCGCGATCGCCGAAGCTCTCGTGCACTCGGGCGTGCGCACCGCGCTGCTGGGCCCGCGCCCGGCGACGATCGATCCGGCTGTTGCGAAACTAGCCGGCGGACCGGGCGAGGCGTTCGGATTGCATTGCGACATTCGCCAGGAAGCCCAGGTGCAGGCGGCCTTCGCCGAGTTCATGAAGCGCTGCGGGCGGCTCGACATCCTGGTGAACAACGCCGGAATCGGCGGCGTCGCCGCGCCCATCACGGAGATCACGCGCGAACAATGGGACGAGGTGATGGACATCAACCTCACCGGCGCTTTCCTCTGTTCGAAGGCGGCCCTCAAGATCATGGGGCCGGCCAAGACGGGAAAGATCATCAACATCTCTTCGGTCGCGGGCCGCATCGGTTATTCGCTACGCTCGCCTTACGCGGCGTCCAAATGGGCCATGATCGGACTCACGCGCACGCTGGCCGTCGAGTGGGGATCGAGCAACATTCAGGTCAACGCGATTTGTCCGGGAGCGGTGGAAGGGGAACGCATCGAGCAGGTGATTACGAACCGCGCCAAGGCATCCGGGCAGGCGATGGAAGAAGTACGCAAACAGTACACGTCCCAGGCCGCCTTAAATCGCTTTGTCACGGCCCGCGATGTTTCCGATCTGGTGTTGTATCTCGCTTCGCCTTCCGGCGACAACATCTCCGGCCAGGCGCTCGATGTGAGCGCCGGGGCCTTTCTTTAGGCTACCAGCGGTAGCGGCGGTATCCGAAGCGCGGTCCGGCCCAATACCATCCCACGATCGGTCCATAGTAAGGATACGCGTAAGCGTAGTAAGGATACGGTGCGTAATAACCTGGAGGCGGCGGGGGTCCCCCGGCGCGCGTCCGTACCGGGCGCGTGTCGCCGTAATCTTCCGGCACGACGGGATGGAAGGCAACGCCGCCGCGATCCGTCGAGATGGCTACGGGAGCCGTCAAACGGAAGGTCAGCATCGTCTCGGGATACAACTCGGTCGGACGCCCGCGAGTCAGGAGCACGCCAGCCACGCCTGCCGCGAGACCGATGCCCGCGCCGATCCCGGCGCCCACGCCGCCGTTCACGCCTGAGCCGATCGCCGCGCCGAATCCGGTGGTAGTGGCAATCGCGCCTGCGTCGCGGCCATGCGACGTCCCGCCGCGGTACTCGAGCAACTCAGTCTGAATCGGCGTCTGATGTCCGTTCACCAGGATCATCTCGCCGAGCTCGACGCCGAGCTTGGAAGTTCCCTTGATGCGTCCGGCCTTTTCGATCAGGTTCACGCGTCCGACCACCATCTGCCCGCGCCGCGCCACGACCATGCCGTCGGCCACGAGCGGCTGGGTCAGCGTCGCCGTGAAGCCGTCGCCGGCCTGGTTGTGGTCGGTGGAGAGCGGATCGATGAGCCGCACGGTAAGGAGCGTGCCCGCCGGAAGCGTCAGATATTCGCCTTGCTGCGGCGCCGGCTGCGGCTGAGCCACCAAGCTCGCGCCCACGAGGAGAAACACCATTAGGCAATGTGTCTTCATATCTGAGTATACGCGCCGGGACAATCCTAGGTTACGGCCAGATCCCTGCGGATCTCGCGCACCATGGCGTCCATCTCGTCGAACGGCAGGACTCGGATTCCCGAGGACTCGAGCAATGCCGCAATCGGCGTGTTCGCCGCGGCGGATGTATGGACAGCGGTCATCTGATCGCCGGCGTGCGCGCGGCGGATGTGCTCGAAGGTGAAAGCCAGCGCCTTGGCTTGGTGCGGGGCGCGATCGAGCGTGATGGCGTGGATGTACTTTCGCATTCCGTTCCCCGCAGGCATCCAGGCTGGCGCGTAGGCGTAATCGATCTTGAAGGTATCTCCCGGCACGGTAAAGGGCGCGGCGGGAAAGGGCTTCAGCCGGCTGAGCAGCCCGGCCATCTTGAATTGCATCTCCATGCGCTGACGCAATTCCAGGCGAGGCTTCTCCATGGCGCGCGCGGGCCGGGGAGGAGCGGCCACGTGGCGGTGGAAGAGGCCCTCGAGTTCCTGCTGCCAGTCCGCATCGTTTGCCTCGATCGCTTTCGGCGCGGTCAGCATCAGCGACGTGCTGAACTCCGTGCGCAGCTTTTCGAGCCTGTCCCAGGGAAGGTCTTGCCCGAGACCGTCCTGCAGCTTCTGAAGCATTTCGACGTCCGCCGCGGGATGCAGGCACCGCAGGCGGCGCATCTCGGATTCCCCAGCCATGCGCGAGTCGAGAAATTGCCCGTCGCCATGGAGCAGCACGACGCCGAGATTCACAAATTCTCCCTTGACGATGTCGGGCACGTAGCGCATTAAGAGGAAACGATAATTTGTCATATCAAACCTCAAGAAAAGTAACCGCCGATGCACGCCGATGAACACCGATCAAAGCACGACTTCGTTATCGGCGTGTATCTGCGTCCATCGGCGGTTTCATTGTGTTCTCCAGTTCGGAAAAATCTCTCCCTTGTTCCGCCGCACCGCCAGCAGCAGTTCAACGACGCGTTGCCGGCGGCGGTAGAGTTGTTCCATCAGCAACTCCAGGTGATCCTCCGGATCGTCCCGCCACTCGAGCGGAACCTCGCGGCTGATGCGGTCGAGAGTCTCCGGATCGATCTGCTGGATTCGCTCCAGCCACGGCGAGAAACTTTCCCATCCGCGAATGCTCCGGTAGACCCGGCGGCGAAAGTACAATCCTCGCAGGGGCGCGTCCGGGAAATTCCATTCTCCGTCGTTGAAGCCGAACCCCTGATCGATCATCAGAGCCTGATAACCCTTTTCTCCGCGCAGAAAAACCGCCTGCCGCCCGTTGGTATTGCAAACCCACTGGTCGAAGGCCAGCATCCCGGCAAAGGCTCCCAGGTTTGCGAGGCCATCGAGCGTCTCGTTGGCGATGTAATCGAAGACCGGCGTGAACCGCGGATCGCCGGGGAAGAGCGATCCAAACTGCCGTCCCGCGCGGCACGGTTCAATGCCCTGCGCCAATTCCACGTGCAGGTCGGGAGTTCCCGCGACCAGCTCGGGACTGACCTCCACCTGCTCGCAGTGCGGCACGGGCAGTCCGATCCATTCCGCCAGCCTGGTACAAAGCAATTCATTGGCCAACACCCGGATGTGTTGTGGATTATTCTGGAATTTAACGATGAAATACCCGTCCCGCCGCTCTTTCCCTTGAAGATCCTGGTAACGGCAGCGCAGGAGATGTGACTGCGCGCCGCCTTTCATCCGGCAAATATGCTCTTCGGCTACGGCCACATTTGGGATGGTAATGCAAAGGCGGGAACCACAGCGGGAAAAAGAAAAAAGGGATCCCGGCGAAGCCGGGATCCCTTTGGAAAAACGCTGCTCGCGGGTTAGAACGTGAAACGAGCGCCGATCGTGATGGTGCGGGAGTTGCTGGTGTAGAACTGATCGAACCGTCCGAAGTTGGAACTGCTCGGCGTCAAGTCGTTGCGGCTGCCGATATAACCGTACGAGAACACGTCGCTGACGTGGCTGCCCGTGTACTGCGCATGGTTGAACAGGTTGTAGAACAGCGCGCTGATCTGGAAGCCGTAGCCGCGCTCCCCGAAGTTGAATACCTTCTTCACACCCACGTCGAAATTGTTGGTGCGTCTCAACGAGAAGGTATTGCGTCCGCCCGTTGCCAGAGCGCCCTGCTGAGCGACAACGTAACGCGCATTCGGATTGTTCGCGACATAAGCGACAATCGTGCCCGAACCGGCCGCTACTGCCTGGCCCGCGGCGTTATAGCCCGTTACGCCGCTGCCTACCCTGTCCGTACCCGCCGGATTGATGATGGTCCGGTCGCCGGCGCTGTCGCCGTTCAGGTTGGCGTCCACGTTGCTCTGGACCGTGGCGTACTCCGGAGTCTCGAGCGTGTAGGTGCCGGAGAATGTCCAGTTCCCGACCAGGTTCTTCAGCGCCCAGCTTTGTCCCTGGAAAGGCTTCCAGTCGTAGATGGGCGAGAAAGTGAAGCGGTGCCGGTGATCGAGGGCCGAGGACGACCAGTCGGGACGCAGATTCTGGAAATCCTGCGAGCGTCGCGGAGTCAGGTAAGTCGAGAAGTTGGTCGCCGTAGCATCGTCCAGTAGGTGGCTCCAGGTGTAGGCGGCCACGAAGTGGAGGTTATTCGAGAAGCGCCGGGTCACCTGGAGGGCCAGTCCGTTGTACGAGGAATAGCCCTGCGGAGCGTAGCCCACGATATTGGCTTGCGTCCCCAGCGAGGCCAGAGCGTCCTGCGGACGAGCCGCGGTCCCGCCCGGCGTGATGTAAGCCTTCACCTGCGCCAGCGTCTTGCTCAAACCCGCGAAGGTCGCAGCAGAAGGCAGCGAGAGGAACGTCGGAATGTAGTTGGTGGAATTGACGCGCGAGAAAATGTTGAGGCGGGTCTGATTCCACAGGTGGACGCCCTTGGTGCCCACATAACGGAGCTCCACCGTGTAGTCCTTGAAGAACACGCGTTGCGTACCCAAGTTCCAGGTCATCCCGTAAGGCCGCTTGCCGCCGAACGTGTAAGAACCGATCACGGAACGCGCCGCGACAGGGTTGGTCGGCAACGGAACGGCGGAGCCGGGGAGTCCTCCTTTGGCCAGGAAGTTCGGCGCGTTGCTGTTGAGGTCCACGTCGTTGGTCTGCTGGAAGTAAGGCGGCGCGGCGTTGGATGTCAGGTTGGCGTACGTCGGGTCGAAGGCCCGGGAGAATCCGCCTCGAACGCTCCACGTGCTGGTGGTGCCGGGTGACCAGGCAAACCCGATGCGTGGAGACCATTCCTTCCCGCTCGGGCTCGGCTCGGCGAAGGTGATGCCGCCGGGCACGTTGGCCGGCGCGCTGTACTTCTGATAGCGGGACGCGATCGGGATGGTGTTGTACTCGTAACGCAACCCAAGGTTCAAGGTCAGGTTCTTGGTAATCCGGTAATCGTCGTTGAAGAACGCATCGTTCTGCAGGAAGCCGGCGGGATAGCTGGTGGCTCCCGCGCTGCGTTCTCCGAGTACGTCCGGCGTCAGATCCTTGAGGTATTGCTCCAGGGTCGAATACTCATAATCGCCGCGGACCCGCTGGATGAAGTAGTTCGCCAGGATCACGTCGGTGAAGTGGTATCCGAACTTCAAGGTGTGCTTGCCCCTGATCTTGGTGACGTTGTCCTGCAACTGGAACAGGTTCTGGATCGAGCCGGAGGGCCCGTCCGGACCGATGTCCAGCGTGTTCAACTCATCGATGGTGATGTTCGGGAGCACGTCGAGGCCCGGGAAGGTGCCCGGAGGAACGCCGAGCGTATTGAAGTTTCGGCTGAAGGAGGCGCGGAACTCGTTTTGGAGCGTCGGGCTGAAGTTATGGAACTCCGAAGCCGAGTACAGGTAGTTGTTGTTCGGCGCGGTTACCCAGAAGACCGGCAGGTTGGGCGAGGAATCGAGGCCCGAGGTCCGGTTATAGACCCAGCGGCCGCGGATCTGATCCTTGTCGCTCAGGTGGTAGTCGAGGGAGACCATCGCGTTGTAGTTGTTGACGTAGGACGGTGAAGCGAAGGAAATGTCGCCGATCGGGATCTTGGTCGTCCCGACCAGGATCGTGCCTTCGTTGTTCACCGGCGCCGGCGGCACGTACTGGGTGAAGAACGGGAGATTGTTCTTCACCACGCCGGGGATGCCGGCCAGTGCGCTCATGCCC
>CAZRND010000182.1:0-10663 GCA_964601345.1 uncultured Acidobacteriota bacterium
CGTTCGGCGCCATAGTGCTGATCGCCTCCGCGGTGACCGCTCAGGACAACCGCAGGGACTTCGCCGACGGGCGCGGCGGACGCAATTTCGCCGGCGGTCCGAGAGGTTTCGATCCTGTCGAGCGGATGAGCCGGGAACTGAACCTGACCGAGGATCAGAAGACCAGAATGCGCGCGGCGATGGACGAGCAGCGCAAGCAGCGCGAGTCCCTGCAAGCCGACACGACCCTTTCGCGCCAGGAAAAAATGTCCAGGATGCGGGAAATGGGCGAGACTTCGCGGGCCAAGATGGACGAGATCCTAACGACCGAACAGAAGGCCAAGCAGAAAGAGCTGATGGAACAGCGGCGGCAGCGGATGCAGGACCATCAGCGCAAAGGTCCGCCCTCGCAGCGAAGCGGGAGCTAAGAAATCCCCTCAGCTCGGGAAGGGCACGACCTTAGGCGGGTGAACGGGTTCGATGCCGTACTGCCGGATCTTGTAGAACAAAGCGCGCAGGCTGATATTCAGCGCTGTTGCGGCTTCCTTGCGATTCCCTCTCGTCATCTCGAGCGCCTGGAGAATCACTTCTTTCTCGGCCTGATGCTTCAGGCTGCGAACCATGGATTTCAAGTCGCCGACATCTCCGGTAGGGGCGTGATGCGTGCCGTTCGAATTCGAGTGGCCGGGACGGAGCTGGATCAGAACCTGCTGCTCGTTGCCGACAATCAAGTAGCGCCGCACGAAATTCTCCAGCTCGCGGACATTTCCGGGCCAGTGGTAATGGAGACAGGCGTCCAGCAGCGCCGGAGAGATCGGCAGGGGCGGGCGTCCGTAGCGCCGGGACCACTCTTCGATGGCGTGCTCCAGCAGGACGGGAATATCCTCGGGGCGCTCCCGCAGCGGCGGTATCTGAATCACAAAGGCGTTCAAGCGATAGTAAAGATCTTCGCGGAACCGCTGCGCGGCGATCGCCCGGACGATGTTCACGTTGGTGGCGGCGATGATCCGCACATTCACCTTGATCGGTGAGGGGCTCCCGAGCCGGGCGAACTCGCCGTCCTGCAATACGTGGAGAAGCTTGGCCTGCGGGACGATGGGCATCTCCGCGATTTCATCGAGCAATAAAGTTCCGCGATGGCAAACTTCGAACTTGCCGGGCTTCGACCGCGTCGCGCCCGTAAAGGCGCCCGATTCGTGGCCGAACAGCTCGCTTTCCAGCAACTCCGCGGGCAGGGCCGCGCAGTTCACCTTCATGAAGGTGTGCTGAGACCGGTTAGAAAACCTGTGGATCAGCCGCGCAATCACTTCCTTGCCGGTGCCGCTCTCGCCTAAAAGAAGAACGGGCACATCGGTATTGGCGATTTGCACGACTTGGTTACGGACATCCTGCATCGCCGGGCTCGCCGCCAGGAAGCAGCAATCCTCGCTCACGCGGTCGGTGCTGACCGCGGGCGCTGCGACGATCGGATTTGACTCTTCGGGCGCCAAGGCTACGGTACCGTCGGTTCCCATTGAGAATCTCCCCTTGTACTCACCAAGATCAACTCCCAGATCATAGAACGAGGGTAGGCCCATGGCAATCGGGAATGCCCTGTAATTGTGGCGCGGAAAAACATTGCACGGCAACCCCACAGGGGGCCCAGGACCCTGGTTAGGGCTCGATGATTCCCCGGCGTATGGCATACCGGACTAATCCGGCGGTGCCGTGGGTATCTAGCTTGTCCATGATCCTGCTGCGGTGGGATTCGGCGGTCTTGACGCTTACTCCGAGGACGGCGGCGACCTCCTTGGTCGACTTGCCCTCCGCAACTAGTTGTAAAACCTGACGTTCGCGGCCGCTTAGGGGGTCCTCGGGCAGCTTGTTCTTGTTCAAATAGGCCTGGACGACGGCCCGCGAAACCCGGGGGCTAAGGTAACTGGCCCCGCGGACTACGTCTTCGATCGCGGCGACCAGGTCGGTGGCCGCTTCACTCTTTAGTACATACCCTCGGGCGCCGGCCCGCAGGGCGTCAATGATGTACTGCTCCTCGGTATGCATGGTAAGCAGCACCACGGGGACCTTAAGCGCTTCCTGGGCCAGTTCGCGCGTGGCATCCACTCCATTCAGAAGGGGCATGGTCAGGTCGAGAACCGCGACGTCGGGACGGACCTTGGCCGCCAGCTTAACGGCCTCGTGTCCATTCGAGGCTTCGGCGGCAACCTGAAAGCCCTTCTGCTCCAACAGGGCCTTCAGTCCCTGGCGTACGATTTCGTGGTCGTCGGCGAGGAGAATTTTGATAGCCATAGAGTTTTTACCGGCGCGTGCTTTTGGGAATGCTGACCAGCAGCGATGTTCCGCTACCGGGAGTCGATGAAATGGCCAGCGTTCCCCCCACGGCCGCCAGCCGCTCCTGTGCGCCTCGCAGGCCGAGGCCGGCCCGGCCCTTCTGGCCGAAGATAGCGTTTACGTCGAAACCCACTCCGTCATCGCGAATCTGGCAGTGGATGTCGCCGTTAGCGCGGAGCTCGATCCACACGTGCTTGGCCTGGGCGTGTTTGCTGATGTTGTTCAGGGCCTCCTGCGTGATGCGATAGAGGGTAGTCTCCACGGCCGTACCCAGGCGGTCCTCGAGGCTAAAAGACAGTTGGATGTCCACTCCGGTGCGGCGGGACACGTTGTCGGCGAGGAATTCGATCGCGGGACGAATCCCGAAATCGTCGAGGATGGTGGGCCGCAATTCGTGCGACATCTGGCGCAACTGTTCCTCGATCTTGAAAAGCAGATCCTTGACCTTGGCGATGCCGGCCCCCATCTTCTTGGGATCGTCGGCGGCCACTTCCTCCAGGGCGATATGCACGGACGCCAGCAACTGCCCGGCTTCGTCGTGGATGGCGTGAGCGATCCGCTTGGCCTCTTCTTCGAGCGCTTCGTTCAAGCGCTGCAGAGCCTGGCGCGCCCATCGCCGGTCGGTGATGTCCCGGGCAATTCCCTGTACGCCCACGGGCGCGCCGTCCCGAAGGATGGCGCGGCTGTTGATTTCGACGGGGATGCGCCGCCCGTCTTTGGAGATCAACTCCATCTCGTAGAAGCACGCCGGCGCCCCGGTCCTGCCGTTCTGAAGCAGGTCGCGCGCGGCCTTGCGATACTCGGGCGCCACGAACCCCGACAGCTTCACCAGGGGAACCTCGCCGCTGCGGTATCCCATGATCTGCTCTCCTGCGGGATTGATCGAGACGATGTTCCCCTCGAAGTCGGTGATGAAAACGATGTCGCTGGCATTCTCGAATAGCTCGCGATAGCGCTCGTCGCTGTCGTGCAGCAGTACGTTGGTTTCGCGGATGCCGCGATGGGTCATTTCGAAGGCCGCCAGGCTCTCGAGAAAAAAGCTCTCGCCGGAGAGGATGGTCCGGATCGCTTCGGGCGACTTGGTGGTCCGCTGCAAAGCTTCGGAGAGCGCCTGATGATAGAGGACCGTGATTTCGAGGACCCCGAGCCCGTCGATCAGGGCCTGGCGTCCCAGATCGTAAGCCTGCCGCAGCGACGCTTCGCCCTTGCCGCTGAGAAAATTCTGGAAACAAGCGGCGTACTGCGCGGAGAGCTCTTGGAGGCCGGCGGTCATGATTTCCCCGTATAGCGGACCGCGAGCACCAGGGCGTCGTCGGTTCCGAGCGCGTGCTGGGCGAGAATCGTGTCCGCCAACTGCTGGGGAGATTTGCCGGCGCGGAGTCCGGATTCAAATCCGTACCGCACTCCGTCCGTGGCCAGAATGAGGGTGTCGCCTGGATTCACCGAAAAAAAGGAAGCCTGTAGCGCCGGCAAGCGTCCGCCCATCACGCCGCGCCGCAGCAGGACCGTTTCGTATTGGGGAGTCGCCTGCGGGTCGGCCCGCAACAGGACGCCTTCCACGTTTCCCACTCCTGCCCACATGAGCGTCTGTTCTTCAAGGTTGAAGGAAGCCACGGTCATCACCACGCCGCGCGGGGCGCCGAGCAGGCGCTGGTGGCAGTGATTCAGAATCGCGATGACGGAATCGTCGTAGCATTCCTCCATCGCGGCGAGAGCCGTTCGGGATGCTTCAGCGGCATCTTCGCCGTGGCCAAGCCCATCGATGGCGGCGACCAGCGCGCCTCCAGGGAAAGTCTTCACCAAGTAGGTATCGCCCGACTGGTGGAAGCCCTTCATGGGAGCAACGGCCACTCCCCATTCCAATCCGGCGCGTACTTGCCCTAGCGCTTCCATTTCTTGGCCGTGACCGTGGTTCCCTCTCCCAAAACCGAAACGATGTCGAATTCATCCACGAGACGGCGAGTGCCCGGCAGGCCGAGACCCAGACTGCCCGATGTAGAGTAGCCATCCTGAAGGGCGCGCTGGACGTCGGCGATGCCGCGGCCGCGGTCTTGCGCGATCACCACGATGCCGCTGCGAACGCCGTTGTCGACCAGACGCAAGCGGATCTCCCCTCCTCCTGCGTAGAGGACGATGTTCCGCGCAAGTTCGGAAACCGCCGTGGCAATCAGGGTCAGCTCGATGTAGGAGAATCCCAGCTTGGAGGCGAGCTCCCGGGACTTGTGGCGCGCAGCGACGATGTCGGTATCGGAGGCGATGTTGACGACCAACTCCTCGCGGGTCGTCTCGCTTCGCGTATTCAGGCCCAGGATGTCCGTCCGCCGGTCCATGGCTAGAGGCCCTTCTTCCGAGCGATCGTGTCCTTCCGTAACCCCTTGCCTTTGAGATTGAGATACGCCAGCCCTTCTTCGAGGTCGAGCGCGGTCGCGACGCCTTCGAGCGTGAGACCGAGTTGCACCATGGCGAAGGCCACTTCAGGCTGGATGCCGACGATGACGGTCTCCGCGCCGCGCAGCCGGATCATGTGGGCGATGTCTCGGAGAGTTCGTGTGGCGAAGGAGTCCATTACGTCGAGCACGGTGACGTCGACGATCACTCCTTTGGAACGGACCTTGCCCACGCGATTGACAATGCCGTCGCGCAACTGCACCAAGTCCGCGTCGCTCAGCGCGGATTGGATCGAGGCAATCAGGTAGTCGCCCTGCTTGAGAATGGGGACTTCCACGGGCTTCTCCTAGGCCACCGGCGCTTCTGTGATGGGTACGACCTTGTATCCGAGGAGGCGCTCCGCTTCTTCGATGCCTCCCTGCAAGTCGCCCACCGTGGTCATCTTGGCTAAGTCCACACCGATGTTGACCAGCGTCTGCGCGATCTCCGGCGAGAGGCCGGTGACGATGACGGTGGCTCCGAGCAGGCGCGAAGCTTCCACCGTCTGCACCAAGTGGTTGGCCACCGCGGAATCGATGTACGGCACGCCGGTGATATCGAGCACCGACACCTTGGCGCGGTTGCTGCGAATCCCGCGCAGCAACTGCTCGGTAAGCTGGCGGGCGCGCTGCGGGTCGATGGCGCCGATGATCGGTAGAATCAGAAGGCGTTCGCGCACCTGAAGCACGGGCGTCGAGAGCTCGCGGATCGCTTCCTGCTGTTCGCGAATGATGCGCTCGCGTTCTTGCACGAAACCCACCGCCACGGTGATGGCAATACGGTTGGCGGCCGGTTCGTAAGCATCGAGAATCCGGTTCAGCTTGGTGAAGTCGGTCTGATATTTCGCGAACAACGAGCGGGCCAGCACGTCGCGCAACAGCAGCACGATTCCCACCACCTCGTGCGTTTCCACGCCTCGAGGAATGATGCGTTCCGAGAGGTTCCGCGCGTAAGCTTGCAGCGTTTCGAACGTCTCGGTTTCGAGCGCCTCCACGTAGTTGTCGTAGACCGACGTCGCTTCGGCGAAGATTTCCTCTTTGCTCATCGCCGTCAGCAATTGAGCTTCGGTGATGCGCCGCGCCCATTCTTCGCGCAGTTGCGTTCGGTTCTGGCGCAAGTGCGCGACGAGTTCTCTAAGTAGTGATCCCGCCGATTCGCCGGTGAGGGGCTCGCCTCCCGGCCCCGTATTCTTGGTTGGCATGTCTCGATCTCCCCCTTTATCCGTGCGCGAAGGAACCCTTTTGCGCGCAGCCTTACGCAGATGCACGTTGGAGCCCATGCTGGACTACGATTCCAAATCTTTTGTTTTCAACGGATACTAGTATTGTCATACCGTGCAAGAGAATGCACGCGCAAACATTTTCTTGCACGGTACAAGGAGGCGGGCAAGCGAAGCTCAAGCCGCTATGTGCTGAAGACTCCCCGCAGCGAGCTGTTCAATCAGTCCGCGTAGCCGGTCCAGGTCGAAGGGCTTGTTCAAGGCTCCGTCGGCCCCGACGCGGCCGAGTGTTTCGGCGACATCGATCTGGCCGCTCACCAACACGATCGGGATGTCCGCGGTTTCCGGCCGGCTCTTGAGAATCCGGCAGAGTTCCTCGCCGCCCATCTTGGGCATCTGGACATCGCAGATTACGAGGTCCGGGGGGTTGGAAGCAATCGCTTCCTGCGCTTCGAGTCCGTTCTGCACGGTTTCCACGCCAAAGTCCCAGCTTTTCAAGACGTGGAACATCAGGGTGCGGAAGCACTCATCATCGTCGGCCACGAGAATGTGATGGGGCATGGCTTTGTTCTCCAGTTCTCAGCCTAACGTCCGGCTGCAATCGAAGGCAATTCGGAAGGTTCCTGAATTTCTGTGGGGAGAATCCCTTACGCGGCTGAGACAACGGACCCAAGACCACGGGCATAACTAACCTGCCGCCGTGGCCGCTTCCTGGGTGCGCGGGACTCTGGGTTTCGGGCGAGACCGCGCGAGCAAGCGAGCGACCAGTTTGAGAAAATCTTCCAGGTCGAAAGGCTTCAGCAGGAAGGCGTCCGCGCCGGTGCTTTGGGCGTGCATGGCGTTTTCGCTCGCGCCGCTGATCAGGATGACCGGCATCAGGCAGGTCTCGGGACGGTTCTTGATGGTGCTGCACACCTGGAATCCGTCTACCCCCGGCATGTGCACGTCGCAAATCACCAGGTCGGGACGGATCTGGTTCACTTTCTGCAGGCCCTCCACCCCGTCTTCAGCCAGCGTAACCTGATACTGCCTGCTGAGCAGGATGTTCATCAGCAGCGAGCGGAAGGTGGGGCTGTCTTCGACCACCAGGATGTGATGAGCCACTTTGCACCTCCTCTTCGAGAGTATCGAGAGAACGGGAAGCTCGCAATTCGGGATGTTCCCGAATTTCCGGGGCGGAAAACCCTCATGGGGTGAGAGTACTAGCGTTCTACTCCGCAGAAACACGTATGGCGGGCGGATGTCCGCCCGCCATCGCCGTGCCTTCGGAACTAGCGGTCGTTAACCTCGGTCTCAAGGTCGGCTCGGGCTTGCGCCTTGGCCTTCTTCTCTTCCGACTTCGCGTTCACCTTGGTGCGCGACGACTCTTGAATCGCCTCGCCCAGGCTGGCCTTCTGCGAGCCGGTCATGCGCGCTTTGAGGTCCGCAAACGGAATGCCCAGGTTGTGCGAGGCATGCGCGGCGGCCAGGAACTGGCCGGTGTTTTTGAATCCCGCGGAGGCTTGTTGCACGTCCATTCCCGCGGGCAGTAAGGCCTGCACGCGAGTGGAGAGCTGCGCGTTGTCGCGGAAGGCCACGTTGGGCCGCGTGTTCATGCTGGGAGCGGCGACACGGGTGTTGACGCGAGCGTCTGCGCCGGTATCGACCGTGGTCCGGCCGACCGCTGCTCCTGCGCCGGCTCCGGCCGCGGCTCCGGCGCCGGCTCCGGTGCCGACTCCGACTCCGCCGACTCCCACGCCGAGACCGCCGCCCGCCGATCCGCGGGCGCCTCCGCGCGCCTGTGCGGTGATCGGGATGGCGGCGACGAACAATCCGATGATGAGCCAAACAATTTTCAGCTTCATGGTTTAACGTCCTCCTGTGGTTGATGCGGTTGCGGTTTCAGATCCAACCTCTCCAGCTTGTGCGTAGGCCGCTTGCGACTCGGGAACCAAGAGGTATCCGGTCACATCGCGTTTCGTCACCTGGTTCACCACCAGGCGTAAAGCCTGTCCGCCGGCCTTCGGATAGATCAGCACCGGCGACTGCGCGTCTTGATTCTTGATCCACACGTACCGGCGGTCCGTCAGCAGATACACGTATCCGGAGTAGCGCTGGTACCGCGGATCGATGGAATCGACCGCCAGCGTCACGCCGGGCAGCAGGTGCTGGGTGCGGTGCGCGGCGAGTTCGAAATCGACGCGCTGATTCTTGCGGAGCCGCTCCAGTGTGTCGATGCGGCCGGCGCTCCGGCCGTTGGCCGTCTGCAGCGTTCCCACTTCGCGCGCGGTCTCGGCACGCAGATCGGCGATCTCACGGCGCGAGTCCGTCAGATCGTTCTCCATCCGGTTCAGGCGCGCCTGCTGCGTGTTGCTCGCCGATTCCATTGTCTCGATCCGCGTCTGCAGCACCGCGGTCTTTTCATTCAGCTTTTGATCGAAGCGGGCATCGAGCTTGGTCTCGAGCTCCGCCATCATCTTCTGGCTGCCGGACTTGACGGCGGCGATCGCCGCTCCCGCTTTCCGTTCGACTTGAGTGAATCGCGCATCCAACTTGCCCCAGCGGTTGTTCCACTCGAGCAGGCCGTTTTCGGCGGCGTCCACGCGCGACTTCACGCCGTCCATGGTGGTTTGCATTCCCGAAAGGAAAGCCAGTTGGCCGTCCTGCTTCGACTGCTGTTGGTAGAAATACCAGCCGCCTGCGCCGGCGGCCATTGCCATCAAAAGGACAAACGCCCAGAGGCCGCCGTGCTTGTGTGGTTCGGGTTCATCGTGTAGCGAGGTGAGTATCGGTTTGTTTTCGAGCATCGTTGCACCTCCAACGGAGAGGACGAAACGAGGCGCGACTCCGTTTCCCATGCAAAAATCAGCACGCTCGATCTTCGCGTTTTTGTTCCCTCCGCCATCCCTCATCTCGCAAAAACAAAACGCTTTGGCGCGACGCGCAACGCATCCCGCTTGCGCCGCGTACTCTTCGCAGTAGCCGGACTCCGCGCCGAACGGCTGCAAAGCGCGCAACTCTCTGCGTGCAATTCCTTGAATGAAGGAGGATCGAATGTTTACGAATTCAATGCGTCGAATGCTGCGGTTGGTCGGTTGCTGCTTGCTTCTGGCTCTGTGCGTCAGCGCAGATACCTGGAACAAGAAGACCTATGTCACCTTCAACGAGGCCGTACAGATTCCCGGACAAGCACTGGAGCCCGGCACTTACGTCTTCAAGCTGGTGGACAGCCCCGCCGATCGGCACATCGTGCAGATCCTGAATGAGCGCGAGGACAAAGTCTTCGCCACGCTGCTGGCGATTCCCCACATCCGGCTGAAAGCGCCGGACGACACTCTGATCCGTTTCGAAGAGCGTGCTTCCGACTCTCCTCAAGCGGTGAAGGAGTGGTTCTATCCGGGCGATACCGTCGGCCAGGAGTTCATCTACCCCAAGAACCAAGAGTATTTGCTTTCGATGAACAGTCCCTGGGCCGTGCGGAAACCCGTGGTGGTTGCGGAGGTGATGCCTCCGGTTGCGCCGGCAACCACAATCGAGCCTGCGACGCCCGCGGCGTCTGACGAGGCCGTACCGCCAACTCCGACGGCGGATAATCCTGAAGCCACCGTGCCTCAGGATCCGGCAACCCCGGCTCCCTCAGCGGAAAAAGCCAAGGACGACTCTCATGAGTCCCTGCCGAAGACTGCCAGCGACATTCCGCTGGTCGGTCTCGGTGGCCTGGTCTCCCTGCTGGCCGCGGGTGTGATCAGCCTCATCCGGAGGCTGTGTTGACAGCTCGTTCTTTCCTGAATCGTGTGCTCTCCTGGTTTCAGGGAGCCTTGCTGCTGGTGGCCTCCGTGGCCATCGGATTCTGCGGCTACGCGTCGATTGATACGTGGCTCGCACAGCAGCGCTCCCTGGAACGCCTGGACGCAATCGCGTCCGGTGGCGCGCCTTCCTCATTCGAGGAAGGCGCGCCGCTCGGGCAAATCGCCGTTCCTCGCTTGGGTTTGTCGTCGGCGATTCTCGAGGGCACATCCGATCACACGCTGCAACTCTCCGTGGGCCACGTCCGCGGAACCGCGCGTCCCGGACAGGCCGGTAACATCTGCCTGGCCGGACACCGCGATAGTTTTTTCCGGCCGCTGCGCCGGATTACTCCGGGCGACGAAATCTGGATCCGCTCTCCCGAGGGACCGTCGGTCTATCGCGTCGTTGAAACCAGAATTGTGGGACGGGAGCAGACCTCCGTGCTCGCGCCGGAATCTGTCGACGTGCTCACGTTGGTCACCTGTTATCCATTTGAATTTTTCGGAAGCGCTCCCGAGCGCTTCGTGGTGCGTGCCGTGCGCGCGGGAAATTTTCCCCGGGCGCAATCAAATGCACGACCTAAGAGCTGGGATTTCAACGCGTTCGTTTGGCATGTCATTTGCACCATCACTTCGTGTGAAGGGAGGAACGTATGAAAAACATTAGCCGAGTGAAAGCGATTGTCCTGGGTATGGTTGCGCTGGCAGCGATTGTCGGCGCCGCGTCATTCCGAGGAAGTCATGCGGCATCTCCTAGCGCATCTTTAGCGCCCCCTCCGCTGGCTGTCCCCGCGGGGACGCGCATCGAGGTTCGCCTGGATCACGCTGTCACGAGCAACAATGCTCCGGGCAGCGAGTTCCAGGCCACTGTTTCCGAGCCCGTCCTGATTAACGGCGTCCCCGCGATTCCCAAAGGAGCGCGGGGCCACGGCGCCGCGTGTGG
>CAZRND010000183.1:0-10655 GCA_964601345.1 uncultured Acidobacteriota bacterium
CCCCCCCCCGGCGGAAGCCCGCCGGGCGCCGCCGGGCCTCCCAGGAACTCCCGCCGGTTCAGCATCAGCGCACGGCCATGGTAACAGTATTGCTGGAGACCGTTCCTTGCGTCATCACGACCTGAACGGCCGATCCGGTGACGCCGGAAGGAACCACGACGGCGACCTGATAGAGGCCGACAAGCGTGGGCGTCAAGACCGCGGCTGCTACCGTCGCGGGCTTGCCGCCGATCGTCACAGTCGGATTAATAGTTACGTTTGACAACGGACTTAGAGGCGTCGCATCTCCCGACTTCACCGCCGGATTTGTCGCGCCCAAGCCGGTACACCAGACCACCACGGTGTCACCGGCCGTGGCGGGTTGGGTGCTGTCCACGAGGCGATATTGTGTGTCGAGAATGATCCCTTGGCCGCTTCCCGAAGCATTCGCCGTGAAGATGCCAGGCACGGCGGCGCCGACCTGGACAATCACCGGAACGGTCAGGTCGCTGGTGGTCTTCGCTACCAGGGCAACGCTGCTGCCGGCGGTGAATTCGAAAGGCAGTTGGGCGTTGACCTGTCCGCTCGATGAATAAAAGAGCGGCAGGTTCCGCCCGCCCGCCGTGAACGTCGTCCCGCCGAGAATCGTCGGAAGCGGCGTCGACGGAGCCGCGCCGGTCGCCGCCAGATTCTGGCCGTAGATCGCGATGATGCCGCCGAGCGGCATCGTCTGCTTGACATAGCTGGCGCTCAGGACCACGCCGCCGGGAGCGATGAACACCGCCGCCGGATTGGCTGTTACTTGTCCGGTGAGCGCCACCTGAGCCGCGGTCAGCGGCGCGGCCGTTGCCTGGACGGTGACCGTCACCGCCGCGCTTACATTCACCGGCTGCCAGGTGGCCTGATAGACCCCGTTCCCGATGAAGTTCAGCGACAAGGGGGAATCGCCGTTCGAGAACGTAGCCGCAACTAGAGCGGTATTGGCGAAGTTTCCGCAGTCGTCAACGACGATCGCTTCAACCGTTACCGGCCACGAGGCCAGCGAGGAGAAGCTGTTGCCCACGGTTCGCACCGCCTCCACAAGCTTGGAAGGATTGCACGGCGCCGCAGCGCGATGCGGAAACGATGCCGGCGTCGCTTCGCTCGGGCTGATCACCACCACGGTCAGGTTCACGGTCTGCGGCGGACTGCCGTCGCTGAAGGTCAGCTTCACCTGACCGCGATACACACCCAGCGTAAAACCGGCGTCGAAAACGGCCGTGATGGTCAAAGTCCCAGGGAAGGCGTTCGAAACATTCGCGGTGGTGCGGTCGACGCGCAGCCAGCCGGCGCCGTCGATTGGTGTCGCCGCAATCGTCACCCCTACCGGTGAGGTGGACGCGGTGGATATGGTCACCGCTTGCTGGGCGGGATGTCCCGCGCTGGCGATCAGGAGCGAACCGATCGGTTGCACTTGCGGCGGGGGAATGGTTCCAGCAGCCAGCACGTTCAGCAGTACGGTCACCACGACCGGCGAGTTGGGCGCGCCCGGCGACGTAATCGTAATCTGTCCGGTGTAACGTCCCGCTGCCAGGTTGGACGTCTGCCCCGAAACCGTGAGCGTGCTGTTGAGCCCGGACCCGAAAATGCTGGTGCCGCTGTTCGGCTGGACGTTCAGCCAGTTTTGTCCGTTGAGCGTTGAGGCTTGCGCCGTGAATGTGATCGTGCCTCCCGGCGGAGTGGCGCCTTGCCGGGTCAGGCTGAACGTGCCGGCATCGTCAAGGAAGCCCTGGTCCGTGACGGTGTAAGTGCCGGTCATCGTCGTCGGTCCGAAAGTTCCGGCAAAAGCCAGCAGGTGCCCCTGCGCGCCTCCCGAACCGAACTGAATCGTCGTTCCGGAAATCGTTCCGCTGGCCATGCCTGCGCCGAAAGGAGTGATGACGTTTCCCGTGAACGTGTTGCCGGACTGTGTGAACGTCGCCTGGACGCTGTTCGTGCCGAGCCCGGTGCTGCTGGTTGCCGTTCCCGTCCAGTCCCCGGTGATGGTGATCTGTGTATCGTTCACGATGAAGATCGACTGCGAAGGAAACGCGCCGCCGTTAGCGACGCCCGTGAATTGCAGAGCCGTGGGCGAAACGCGCAGGGCCGTATTCTGTCCGACGCAAAACGGGACCACGAAGATCAGGGCGAGGGGAAGAGCGCGCATTTCTATTTCCCTCCGATGGCGAAGAGATGCTTCCGGCCGCGGACATAGAGGACGCCGTCGGAGATGGCCGGCGTGGCCATGACTGTTTCGCCCAGATCATTTTCCGCCAGCAGCTTGTACTCGTTTCCGAGCGCCAGCACATAGGTATGCCCGTCTTCGTTGGTGAGGTAAAGGCGGCCGTCGGCGGCCACGGGCGAACTGGTGAAACCGGTCGTGCCGCCGCCGAGACGCTGCTGGTAAAGCTTCTCGCCGGTCCGGAGCTGGTAGGCGGTGAACACCCCGTTGTCCAGGCAGAAGTAGCCGACGCCGTTCGTGAGCAACGGCGTCTCCATGTAGTTGCCGGAGTTGTCCTGCTTCCAGGCGAGGGCCGCGGTATTCCCGGTGATGTCTCCCGCCGCGTCGGTCTTGATCGCGAAGATGGGCCGTCCCTTACCGTGCGCGTTGGTGACGATGATCAAACCGTCGAGCGAAACCGGCGTGGGAACCGGGATATCGCCCCCGCCCGTCATGGTCCAAAGTTCCTTTCCGGTGGCCGGATCATATCCGGCGATCTGCTTCCACCCGTTCACGACGATCTGCTGTCCCTTCGGTCCGGCGGCGGTGTAGGGAGCAATCGCCGGAGTGCTGAACGTGGGAACGTCTTTCCGCGCCGTACGCCAGAGTTCCTTGCCGGTGTTGACATCGAAAGCAGCGAGGAAGGAATTCTTTTGGACGTCCGCCTGGATCAGGACCTTGCCGCCATGGATGATGGGTGAGCTGGCGAATCCCCACTGCGCGTCGGGGACCATGTAGAAGCCGGAATCGAGCAGCCCGAGATCCTGCTTCCAGAGCAGTTTCCCGTTGAGGTCGTAGGTGTAGAGTCCCTCGGAGCCGAAGAACACAACCAGGTGCTTGCCGTCGGTCGCCGGCGTGGGATTCGCATGCGTCGACTTGGGATGCCGCTTGATCTTGGGACTTCCGCTCGTAGCCGTGCGCTGCCAGAGGATCTTTCCGCTCTTGCGCTCTAGACAATAAACTTCGAAGCTCTGCGTTCCTTCGCCCTCCACCGGCTTGATATCGCCGTAGAGCCCGAGCTTCTGCATGGATTCTCCGGCAGCCGGGACTGAACTCGTCAGGAAGATCTTGTCGCCCCAGATCACCGGACTCGAATAGCCGAGCCCGCCGATTTCCGTCTTCCAGCGGATGTTCTTTCCCGCTTCCACGTTCCATTCCGCGGGGGGAGAGCCCGTGCCGACGCCGCTCGAGGCGGGTCCGCGGAACTGCGGCCAATTCGCGTCAGCGGCAAAGGAAGCCGCGGCGACCAGGAGGATCAGGAAAAGCCGACGCCCGGAGTTCTTCATAGTCAGCTATAGTACCAAAATCATGCTGGGCCGTACCCTGGGCCATTATCGCATTCTCGAACAGATTGGCGCAGGCGGGATGGGCGTGGTTTACCGGGCCCGCGACGAAAGGCTCGAGCGCGATGTGGCTCTGAAAGTCCTGCCGCACGGAGCCCTGGCCGACGAAGGCGCCCGCAAGCGATTCCGCAAAGAAGCGCTGGCGCTTTCGCGGCTGAACCATCCGAACATCGCTACCGTTCACGATTTCGACACCGATCAGGATACCGACTTCCTGGTGATGGAACTGATCCCGGGACAGACGCTCGCGGAGTTGATCGCTGCCGGATCGCTCGCCGAGAAGGAAACGCTGCGACTGGGATCGCAGATGGCGGAAGGTCTGGGCGCGGCGCACGCCGAAGGCGTGACGCATCGCGACCTGAAGCCGGGCAACCTGCGGATCACGCCCGACGGACGCTTGAAGATCCTCGACTTTGGGCTGGCCACGCTGGTCGGGCCGGGCGGCGCGGGCGCGGTCACGGCCAGCGAAGCCTACAGCGGAGCCGCGGGCACGCTGGCCTACATGTCGCCGGAGCAATTACGCGGCGAAGAAGCCGGTCCCCGCTCCGACATCTATGCGGCCGGCGCCGTGCTCTACGAGATGGCGGCGGGCCGCCGCATTTTTCCCGAAAACCAGGGTCCGCGGTTGATCGCCGATATCCTGAACAAGGCGCCAGAGCCTCCGCCATCTTCTCCATCCCTGCGAAACATCATTCTCAAGGCCACCGACAAGGATCCCGCCCGCCGCTACCAATCGGCGCGCGAACTGGCCGTGGATCTGGAACGCGCCGGCGATCCGAGCAGTGCGGAGCAAGTGATCGCGGCCCGCCCGCGCGCAAGACGGGGTGCTTGGGCCGCGGCGATCCTGGTATTGCTGGCGGCGTCCGCGGCAGCGTTCTATTATTTCCGCCTCCACGCTCCCGCGCGAATCGAATCGCTGGCTGTGCTGCCGCTCGAGAACCTATCGGGCGATCCGGCGCAGGAGTACTTCGCTGACGGCATGACCGAGGCGCTCATCGGCGACTTGGCCCGGATCAAGGCGCTGCGCGTCTTGCCGCGAACCGCGGTGAGCATGTATCGCGGCGCGAAGAAGCCTCCGGCACAAGTGGCCAAGGAGTTGAACGTGGACGCGGTGCTTGAAGGCTCGGTGGCGCGGTCGGGGGACCGCGTCCGGGTGACCGCCAATCTGATTCATCCCGCCGCCAACCGCGTGCTCTGGTCGGAGCGCTATGAACGCGAGATGCGCGACGTCCTGACGCTGCAAGGGGAAGTCGCGCGGGCCATCGCTCATGAAATCAGCGCCCAATTGACGCCCGAAGAAGCGGCGCGGCTGAATCGCGCCCGCCCCGTCGACCCGCAGGCCTACGAAGAGTTCTTGCGCGGCCAGTTTCATCTGGGGCGGCAGAATTCCGCCGATAACGCCACGGCGATTGAAGTGTTGGAGCACGCCGTAAAGCTCGATCCGGGCTTTGCGCCGGCCTTTGCCGGTCTCGCGGCGGCGTACGGGGCCAAGGTGTTTTACTTTGCGCCCCAGGATGCGGCATCGGCGGAAAAAGCATACGTCGCCGCCGAGAAAGCGCTCGCGCTCGATCCCAACCTGGCCGAGGCGCACTTGACGCGCGGCCTTCTGCTCTGGACTCCGTCGAACAAGTTCCCCCACGAGAAAGCCCTGGAAGAATTTCGCCGCGCTCTCCAACTCAACCCGACCATGGACGAAGCACACCACCAGCATGCGTTGGTCCTGCTGCACATCGGTCTGATGGACAAGGCTCTGCAAGAATTCGAAAAGACGGTGGCCTTGAATCCGGCGAATACTCTGGCGCGGCACAGGCTGGGTGTGACTTATCTGTACGAAGGGAAATACCAGCAAGCTCTGGACCTGTTCTTTACCACGCCGAAGGAATTCAGTCCCGCGCTGTGGACACATCACGTGACGTGGGCCCTTTTCTGTTTGCACCGAAACCCGGAAGCATCGGCCAAGCTCGACGAACAACTGAAAGAAGACCCGCAAGATCGCGGCGGTCTTCTGCATGCCACGCGCGCCCTGCTGATGGCTTCTGCGAGCCGTCCCGCCGAGGCGGAGGCGGCCATCCAGGCATCGCTGAAGCAAGGGCAGGGCTTCGGGCACTTCCACCACTCTTCTTACCTGATCGCCTGCGCCTATGCGGCGATGAAGCGGCCGGAGCAGGCGCTGCGATACCTGGAATCGACCGCCGATAACGGCTTCCCCTGCTATCCGCTCTTTGCCAACGATCCCAACCTGGCAAATCTGCGCTCCGATCCGGGCTATGTCGCCTTCATGGAGAAGTTGCGCAAGCTGTGGGAACAGTGGAAAGCGACCCTGTAACGGGAACTATTTGGCTCTCCCCGACATTACAGTATGTGAAGCCCGTGAACAGCGACGAGCAATTGATGATCGAGTTCCAGAAAGGCTCGCGGGAGGCCTTCACGGAGTTGTTTGAACGCTACCGCCAGCCCATCTACGGCTTCTTTCGCCGGCGGCTGCGCGAGAAGGCGCGAGCGGAAGACCTGGCGCAGGAGACATTCCTAGCCGTCGTGAAAGCCGCGCGGCGCTACGAGCCGCGCGCGTTGTTTCGTACCTACTTATACGGGATCGCGATGAACTTGCTGTCGGCGGAGCGGCGCAAAGCGAGACGGCCGGTCCCAGACGAGCCGGCCGATCCGCCGCGATCCGATCCGGAGAACGCTTTGTGGGTGCAGCAAGGCGTGGCCGCTCTCGACGCCGAGCATCGCGAAGTCCTGATGCTCAGAGAATACGAGGAATTGAGTTACGACCAAATCGCCGAGCTGCTCGGCATCCCCGTGAACACGGTCCGTTCACGGCTCTTCCGAGCGCGCGCGGCGCTGAAAGAATTATTGGTGTCCAGATGAATCACGAACCTCATCCGATCCCGGCCGAAGAAGTGATGGCCTACGTGGACGCGGAACTGACGGCCGAGCGGGCCGCCGAGATCAGCGCGCACCTCGAAGCGTGCTCCGAATGCCGCGAGCTTGCCGCCGGATTTCGTCAAGTGAGCGAACACATGGCGTCGTGGACCGTCGAGCCGGCTCCCGGCCTCGTAACGTTCAAGGTGATGGGCGCGCTACGCCCGGCTCGCTCGCTACCTGCCTGGATACTGAAGGGCGCGGTCGCGGCATTGGCTCTGGCAGTGGTGGTGGCGATGTCGATACCGAACCTGCTGCGTTCGCGCATCGCGGCGCCGCAAAACTGGGGCGGCGCTGTCGGAATGTCAAGAGAGGCCGCTCCTTCGTTTGGCGTGTTGCCCCTGGCGCCAAAACCAGCACCCGGGCCCATGATTATCCGGACCGCATCGCTGACCATTGTCCCAAAGGATTTCGATGGCGCACGGGTGGCCGTGGAGCGGATCGCGCGCGAGCATGGCGGCTATCTGGCGCAGCTCCGCGCTTCCGGACAGGAAGGCGCGGCGCGATCGTTGTCGGCTACGTTGCGCATCCCATCAGATCGCTTGGACGCCGCGTTGGCGGAATTGAAGACGATCGGGCGCGTGGAGCAAGAATCGCAAGGCGGCGAGGAAGTCACGCAGCAACACATGGATCTGACCGCCCGGCTGGCCAACGCGCGGAATACAGAAAAGCGGCTGCAGGACGTCCTGCGGCAACGCACCGCGAAGATGGCCGATATTCTAGCCGTAGAGCGGGAGCTGGCCCGGGTGCGGGAAGAAATCGAGCGAATGGACGCGCAACTCCGCAACCTCGACAAGCAGGTCGCGCTCGCCACCGTCGAGTTGACCGTCCGCGAGCAGTACAAGGCGGAGGTGGATGTCCCTATGTCGGTTTCCCGCCGCCTCTGGAACGCAGGCGTCGAAGGCTATCAAGGTCTGGTGGAAACCGGTCTCGGCCTCATGGAATTCCTGCTCCGCTCGGGCCCGACTTTGGCATTGTGGATCCTGATTCTGTTCCTGCCGGCGCGCCTTGCCTGGCGGCGGCTCCGTTCCCGAGCATGCTAAGATCAGCCGCATGACGCCTTACCGGGTCAAGGCGGTGAACACCGCCGTGGGGACTGAAAACAAGATTCATAGCGACGAGGCGGCGAAGTACGGCTTTCGCGCCGGCCTCGTGCCCGGCACTACCGTGTACGGATACATGACCGTGCCCGTTGTGTCGCGCTTCGGACGCGAATGGCTCGATCACGGCCGCATGGAACTGCGGCTCGAAAAACCCTTTTACGACGGCGAAATGGTCGAGGTCCGCATCCAGGAGGACGGCCGCTCGTTGCAAGTCAGCGCCGCGGACGAGCGCGGCGAAGTCCGCGCAGTCGCAACGGCGACGCTAGAGGCTGGCGAATACACCATCGTGCCGCCGCGCGGCGAGCTTCCTGCCGAGCGCCCGCCCGCGTCCGAAGCCACGATGACGGCGGGCCGCGTGCTCGGATCGCTCAAGGAACAATTGCCGCCGTGGCCGGGCGATCCGCTCGAGATTTACCGAGGGACCGGCGCCCTCGCGCATCCCGAGGCGCTTCTGACGCTCGCCAACCAGATCGTGAGTCGCAACTTTGTGATCAGTCCCTGGATTCACACGGCCAGCGACGTCCGTTGCCGCCGCGCCGCGGTTCCCGGAGAAAGCGTGACGGTTCGCGGAGCCATCCGCGAAGTCTACGAGCGCAAGGGACATCACTTCATGAAGCTGGATGTTTGCGTCGTCGCCGAAGATGGCGGCGCGATTCAGGAGATTTTGCATACAGCGATTTGGAAGATGAGGCAATCGTGAAAACACTCCGCTGCATTGTCGTACTGGTCGCTTGCCTGGCGTACCCGCAGGACAAGGTGGATGCCGTCTTCCAGCAAGTGAACCGCGCGGACTCGCCCGGCGCGAGCGTGGCCGTCATCAAAGACGGCAAGATCGTCGTGAACAAGGGATACGGCTCGGCCAACCTGGAATACGACGCGCGCGTGACTCCGGAAACCATCTTCCACGTGGCGTCCGTGTCGAAGCAGTTCACGGCAATGTCCCTGGTCCTGCTCGAACAGGACGGCAAGTTAAGTCTCGAAGACGACGTGCACAAATATCTCACAGAGCTGCCCGATTACGGCAACAAGATCACCATCCGCAACCTGCTGCAGCATACCTCGGGCATCCGCGACCAATGGCAGACGCTGGCCGTCGCCGGATGGCGCCTCGACGACGTCATCACGCAAGACCAGATCCTGCGCGTACTGTTCCGGCAGAAGGAACTTAACTTCAACCCGGGGGAAGAGCATCTCTATTCGAACGGCGGCTACACGCTGGCCGCGGAAATCGTCCGCCGTGTCTCCGGACAGAACTTGCGCGCCTTTACGGAAGAGCGGATCTTCAAGCCCCTGGAAATGAGCCACACTCATTTCCACGACGACCTGAAGATGATCGTCAAGAACCGCGCGGTTTCCTACTCGCGCGCCGGCAGCGACTTTCTGAATGCCCCCCTGAATTACGAGAACATGGGCGCCACCAGCCTCTTCACCACACCGGAAGATCTGGCGCGCTGGCTCGACAATTTCCGCGCGGCGAAAGTCGGCGGCGCGGCCGGAGTCGCCCGGATGCAAGAGCAAGCCGTGCTGAACTCGGGAAAGAAAATCGACTATGCGCTCGGAATCAGCGTGGACGAGTACCGCGGGCTGAAGCGAATCCAGCATTCGGGCGGCGATGCCGGCTATCGCAGCATGGTTGAGTGGTATCCGGAAGCGAACCTCGGCGTCGCGGTTGTGAGTAATCTCGGCAGCTTTAATACGGGTGGCGCCGCGGACCGTGTTGCCGAGGCTTTTGTGGAAGAGCGCATGAAACCGAAACCCGCGCCCAAGCCTCCCGCCCCCAAGCCGGAGCCGATCAGTGTGTGGCCGGAGAAGCTGGCGGAATATGCCGGCAACTACCTGGTGCCGGAGCGCGGCATCATCGAAGTGGAAATCAGGAACGGGAAGCTGCTCGCCTCACCCACCGGACAGCCGCGCATGGAATTGGTGCCGATCGGCCCGGATAAATTCTTCGTCGAGGCCATGAACCTCGAAGTTTCCTTCCAGGCATCGCGTATCTCCTTCATGCAGGGCGGCTCGGAGATGCGCGGCGAGCGCATCGCGAAGGATGCCAAGCCGCCCGATCTGACGCAGTACGCCGGCGTCTACTGGAGCGACGAACTCGAGACGCAATACAAGGCGGTGGTCGAAGACGGCAAGCTCAAACTCCGCCATATCCGGCACGGCGATATCGACCTGAGGCTGGCCGGCGCCGATACATTCAACAACAGTACGTGGTTCATGTCCCAAGTCCGCTTCACGCGAGACGCGCAAGGCAAAGTGGTCTCCATGCGCGCCGGCGGCGGCCGCGTCCGCGGCATTGTCTTCAACCGGAGGTAGCACATGAAAAGAGCGCTAGCACTTCTCTTCCTTTTCACCGTACTGGCTCAGGGCCAAATCACTTCACCGGAGAAATACTTCGGCTTCCAACTGGGCGCAGACCGCAAAATGGCGCGCTGGGACAAGATCGTCGAGTACTACAAGGTCCTCGAAAAAGAGAGTGGCGGCCGAATGAAGGTCGTCAACATGGGGCCGACGACCATGGGGCATCCGTTTCTCATGGTCGTGATCACTTCGGCCGCCAACATGGGGAAGCTCGATCGACTGCGCCAAGTGAATCTGCAGATCAGCGATCCGCGCGGGCTCGCGGAAGACGCGGTGAAGAGGCTGGTCGCCGAGGGCAAGGCGGTCGTCTGCCAGTCGATGAGCCTGCACGCGACCGAGATCGGCGGATCGCAGATGGCGCCCGAGCTCGCCTATGACTTGCTCGCCCGTAAAGACGACGAGACGCAGCGCATCCTCGACAACGTGGTTTTCATCGAAGTGCCGTCCTTCAATCCCGATGGCCAGGTCATGGTCACCGACTGGTACAACAAGAACCTCGGCACCGAGTTCGAGGGCGGGAACATCCCCTGGCTCTACCACAAGTACGCCGGCCACGATAACAACCGCGACGCCTTCCAGACCAACATGGTGGAGTCCCGGTACATGGCCAAGATCCTGTTCCGCGACTGGATCCCCCAGGCCTACATCGACCACCACCACATGGGAAGCTACGGCGCCCCCATCTACGTTCCGCCCTACGCGGAG
>CAZRND010000184.1:0-1474 GCA_964601345.1 uncultured Acidobacteriota bacterium
TTGGCTTTCACCGCCGCCCGCAAGCAATCGCGGATGTTCGCTCCGGCCGTGGCCGGCGCGCTGCGGGAAGGCAAGATCGATGAAGCCATCCATATCGCCGAGCGCCACAAGAAGAGCCACCTGGCCAAGGTCGTGACGGCCGGCCTGATGGAATTCCAGGCGCACCAGGATTCCCCTGAAATATCCGGCGAAGAGATCGCCGCCAGCAACCGCGCGCTGGAGCGCGCCGAAGCCATCGTCCACGCCGAGCTGAAGCGCGGCTTGGGCATGCTGGCGACCATCGGATCGACCGCCCCGTTCGTCGGGCTGTTCGGAACCGTGGTCGGCATCATCAACGCGTTCCAGGGCATTTCGTCCGAGAAGTCCACCGGACTCGCGGCTGTGGCCGGCGGAATTTCCGAGGCCCTCGTGACCACCGCCATCGGTCTGTTCGTGGCCGTGCCCGCGGTGTGGATGTTCAACGCCTTCTCGAACCAGGTCGAGTCCTTCGACGTCGAGATGAATAACTCTTCGAGCGAGCTGGTGGACTACTTCATCAAGCGCGCGCAGAAGAAGGCGAAACGGTAGAAGCGGGCGGGCCGCTCGCGGTCCGCCACCCGTAAAAGGAGCGTTTCATGCCACTAGCCCGCAAGAAAATAGGCGTTGTCGCCGACATCAACGTCACTCCCATGGTCGACGTGATGCTGGTGCTGCTGATCATCTTCATGGTCATCACGCCCATGCTGCAGAAGGGCGTCAGCGTGGAGTACGCCAAAACACACAACCCGCGCAAAATGCAGGACGCCGAGAAAGAAGACGCCGTGCTCATCGCGGTGACCCGCGACGGCTCGGTCTTCCTGGGCTCCACCAAGGTTCCGGCCGCCGAGCTCTCGCCCAAGGTAAAGGACATGCTCGCGAATAAAGTGGACAAGACGGTCTACATCAAGAGCGATGCCCGGGCCAAGTACAAAGACGTAGTGGAAGTGGTGGACAACGTCCGCGCCGCCGGCGTGGACAACGTAGGGCTGCTCACCGAGAAGATAGACGACAAGATGGAGAGCGCCGCGCCGCCGAAGACATAAGGGAGGATTTTTTTATGGCAATGGCAGTGGGTGGTAAGGGAGCGTTGACCTCCGACATCAACATGACTCCCCTGATTGACGTGCTGTTGGTGCTGCTGATCATCTTCATGGTCATCACGCCGAACATCCCCAAGGGTCTCGACGCGCTGGTTCCCCAGCCGAACCCCAATCCGAACAAGCAGCAGACGCCGAATGAGCGCACCATCGTCATTCAAGTGGAGATGGGCAACGTTCTGAAGATCAATCAAGACGTTGTTACCGAAGCGCAGCTCGGGCCACGCCTGACGGAAATCTTCAAGACGCGCGCCGAGCGCGTGGCCTTCGTCAAGGGAGCGCCCGATCTGGAGTTTCAACGGGTTGCCAAGGTGATCGAAAACGCCAAGGGCCCCGACCTTGACAAGAACCGCCTTAAT
>CAZRND010000184.1:1484-10626 GCA_964601345.1 uncultured Acidobacteriota bacterium
TCGCGGTCGACGAAGGCATCCTGCAGGTCGCCCGTTACCGGAACCCCGATCCGCTTGGGTATTTCTTCCAGAAGAAGATGCTCGAAGTCGAGACGACGCAGATTCTCGACTTGATTCTCCCGGAGTTCAAACGGTTTCTCGCGCTGGCGGCGCCGGGCGGCGGCGCCGGCGGCGCTCGCGCGAGGCAGCTGAATCCGTTCAAACGCAAAACAAAGGCGCCGGTCCCTAAAACTGCGCCCAGTAAACCACCTCACTCGAACACTTTAAGACCGCCGTGGCCCTCGATCCGCAATTGCAGGTGGCCCGTCTTTATCTCGCCACGGCCTACGCCAATCAATTCATTCCCGGGGCGGACTCGGCGGACAACACCAGGGTCGGCGAACAGGCGATTGCCGAGTTCAAGAACGTCCTCAAAGACGATCCCAACAACGTCAACAGCGTCGCCGGCATTGCCAGCATTTATTACAACATGAAGAAGTTTGACGACGCCAAGACTTGGTATCAGAAGCAGATCTCGCTCGATCCGAAGAATCCCGAGGCGTATTACTCGATCGGCGTGATCGCCTGGGCGGTCACGTATCCGCGGCGGATGGAAGTCAAGAGCAACGCCAACATCCAGCCGGATCAGCCCATCAAGGACGCCAAGGTGCGCGAGCCGCTCTGCGAGAAGAACAACCCCTTGATCGAGGACGGCCTGAACAACCTGAACAAAGCCGTCGAGTTGCGCCCCGACTACGATGACGCCATGGCCTACATTAATCTGATGTGGCGCGAGAAGGCCGACTGCGAAGGCGAAGCCGATGCCCGGAAAGCGGACATTGACAAGGCCGAAGACTGGATCAGCAAGGCGACGACGGTCCGGAACAGAAGGGCGCAGACTCCAGCCACCACCACGCAGCAGTAAGCGCTTACTCCAGATCCTTACCGGTAATCAAGCGCGATCCGCGCTGATAGGTAAGGTACGCCCAGGCCCATTCGAACATCACGATAAAGCGGTTGCGGAATCCGATGAGGAAGAACAGGTGGATCGTGAGCCACGCCACCCACGCGGGCCAGCCTGAGATACCGATCGGGCCGAACTGGGCTACGGCCTTTTCGCGGCCGATCGTGGCAAGGTTCCCTTTGTCCCGATAATAGAAGTCACGCAACGCCTCTCCCCGAATGGCCCGTTCGAGATTCTCAGCCGTGTGTCGCCCTTGCAGGATCGCCACCGGCGCCACGCCCGGCAACTGCTTCCCATCCTGGAAGAACGCGGCCGCGTCGCCGAGCACAAAGACTTCCGGATGCCCGGGAATTGTCAGGTTTTTCTCCACCTGGACTCGACCGGCGCGATCGAGCGGAGCACCGAGCGTACGCGTGAGGCTGGTCGCGCCGATGCCGGCGGCCCACAGCGCCGTCGCGGCGGCAATGCTGGCGCCGCCGAGCACCACGCGATTCGGTTCCATTGCCGTGACCGGCGAGTTCTTGATCACTTCGACGCCGAGGCGGCGAAGCGACGCTTCGCCGGCGGCGGAGAGGCGCTCCGAGAATGCCGGGAGCACCCGCGGTCCTGCTTCCACCAGCACGATGCGGGCCTGCCGCGAGTCAATTTGGCGAAAGTCCCCGGCCATCGAATGGCGCGACATCTCCGCGATGGCTCCGGCCAGCTCGACGCCGGTCGGACCGGCGCCGATGATAACGAACGTCAGCAGAGTGCGCCGCTTTTCGTCGTCCGTTTCGCGCTCCGCCCGCTCGAAGGCCAGCAGGATGCGATTGCGGATCTCGCGCGCGTCGTCCAGGCTCTTCAATCCCGGCGCGAGCGGCCGCCAGTCGTCGTGCCCGAAGTAGGAATCCCGCGCTCCGGTAGCCACGACGAGGTAGTCGTATTCGAGCGTCCCGTTCTTGAGCGCCACGCGGCGCGACGCCGTTTCGATCGCGATCGCTTCGTCGAGCACGACGCGAACGTTCTTCTGCCTCTTCAGCATCGAGCGGATGGGATAGGCGATATCGCCCGGCGCGAGCGCTCCGGTGGCCACCTGGTAGAGCAGCGGCTGGAAGAGGTGGTGGTTGTGGCTGTCGACCAGCGTGATCGAAGCCGGCGCGCCGCCGAGGCCGCGCACCACGTTCACGCCGGCGAAGCCGCCGCCGATGACGACCACGCGAGGCCGCTCAGAAGGAGAAGCGTGCACCGAACTGCGCCTGGAACGGATAGCCCGCTCCGCCGATATATCCTACCGGCTGCTTGAACTGGGTGCTGTGCGCGTTGCCGTTGTAATTGGCGCCGAAATTCGTAGAGTCGAAAAGGTTGAAGAACTCGGTGAAGAGCCCGAGCTGCATCTTCTCTTTGAACTTGATGAATTTCGTGACCCGCAGGTCCGTCAGGAAAAAGGCGTCGCCCCGCTCGCTGTTTACCGACACTTGCCGGCCCGTCGCCGGATCGATCCAGCGGTCGTTGTTGGTTCCGTCTCCGTTCAGGTCGACTCCCGCCGTCAGGTTGTAGGGCCGCGCGGAGGAGGCCTGGAGAATGGGCGAAAACTGGATGCCCCAGGCCGGCAGCTCGAACACGCCCAGCACCACGACGCGATGCCGCTCGTCGAGACCCGTGGGACCCCACTCGGAGGGCGCGAAGATGTTTTTTTGATCCTGAGCCGTGGCGCTGTTATCGCCGGCCTGCCCGCCGTAGCCGTAGGCGCGCGAAAGGATGTAGCTGGCCTGGAACGTCGCTCGCTTGCCGCGTTTTTCGAACTTGACGGCCAGCTCGTCGTATCGCGAGCGGTTCGTGGACTGCCGCAGAACGATGCCTTCGAGCGCCTTGGCGTTGCCGAGCACCGAAGCGAACAGCGGCGCCAGGACGCGCGCGCCGCCGTTCACCTGCGGATTCAGATTGTAATTGCGAAATTCGCGCAATCCCAGGATGTGCGTGTAATCCACGTCGAAGGTCAGGTCGTTGGGGAAGCTGCGCGAGAATCCGATGCCGGACTGCTGCGTATAGGGATTCCGGTACGAGGGATCGACCCACTGTCCGGTCGATCCTACCGGAAGATCCACGGCGCGCGGAATCGTGGGCGGCGCATCGACGCCGAAACGGAAAGTGGCCAGCTCGCCCTTCCCCAGATTCGTATTCGTTCGCGTCTCGACGGCGTAGACCGTCGGCTTCGACTGCGCGATGGCGCTCGAGAGCGAGCTCAGAAAGCTCTCGTCGAAATAGACGCCGTAGCCGCCGCGGATCACCATGGTCCCGCGGCCTCCCAGGTCGTAGGCAAAGCCGAAACGGGGCGCGAAGTTCCGCTTGTCGGTCTGCGGAGCTCCCGCCGCGTAAGGATGCCCGATCTTCTTCAGGAGCAGGTAGGTGCGGTTCGAGGAGAGCTCATCGTCGTCGTAGAAGTGAACGCTCACGTCGTAGCGCATCCCCAGGTTTAAGGTGAGGTTTCGTGTGATGCGCCAGTCGTCCTGCAGATAGACCGCCGCCTGCTGCGCGCCGTCCGTCTGGTAATCCCCTTGCCCCGTCGCCTGCGAGTAGCTGCTCACCAGCCCCTCCGTCTGGAAGCCCTGGGGATAACGACCCCGGTCGGCGACGATCGTCGAAGGATCGTCGAAGAAGGTGAACGTGCCGGTGTCGCCGTTGTTGAGGTATCCGCCGTACTTCAGAAACTTGGCATAGTCCCCGCCGAACCGCAGGCCGTGCTTGCCGGCCTGAAGGGAGAAATCGTCGCGGAAACGGAGCTTTCTCTGAAAACTGGTCTGGCGAATCGAGATGCCCGCGCGGCCGATGCTGATGGAGGGCGTGCTCACGTTGCCGGTGGCCGGCGAGCTCGAATGGCTGTCGATGGCGTTCAGGAAATCGCTCACCTGGAACGTAAATTGGTTGAGCCGCCGTCCTCCGAGCAGATGTGTCTCCGACGCCACCAGGCTCACCAGCCGGTTCTCGTCGAAGGTGGGAACGGAGAGATCGTGGTTGGCGCCGATCTGATCGTTGCCCCGGTCGTTGAGCTGAAGCGCCTGGCGCACCATCATCGAATCGCGTTCCCCGATCTTGTAATCGAGCTTGATGGTGTAGAGCGTGTCACCGAAGGGATGCGGGATGGCGTGCACCGGCTTCGCGCCGAACGGCTGCAGCAGGACCATCTCGTCGTAGAGCGCGGTGGGAACGGACACCGACGTTTGCTCGTGGATGTGCTCGAGCGCGCCGAAAAGAAACGTCCGGCTCTTGCGGATGGGTCCGCCGAGGGAGCCGCCGAACTGCTGACGGCTGAAGGGAGGTTTTTCGAGGTTGTCGCGGTTAGCGAAATAGCCCTGCGCCTGGAAGGCGGCATCGCGCGCGAACAGGAATCCCGACCCGTGCAGATCGTTGCTCCCCGATTTGCTGGCGATGGTCAGTTCCGCGCCGGAGCTGCGGCCGTCCACCGCCGAAAAGCGGTGCATGCTGACCTTGAATTCCTGGATTCCCTCGAGCGTGAAGTTCTGGAGCAGGCCGCCGACCAGGTTGTCTTTGCTGTCCCCGCCGTCGACGGTGGTATTCAGATTCCGCCCGCGCGACCCGCTGATGGAGAGCCCGCCGATGGTGATCTTCGTGGGATCCCACGGCGAGGCCGGGCGGATTCCCGGCAACAGTGTCACCAGTCCGGCGAAATTCCGGTTCAGCAGCGGCAGGTTTTCGAGCTCGCGGGTCTGGATGGCGCCTTTCACTTCCGACTGCGTCGTTTCCAGCAGCGCGGTCTCCCCGCCTTCTTCCACTTCCTTGATCGCCCAGGCGGGGTGCAGCTCGAAATCGAGCGTCAGGGTGGTGCCGACGATGAGCGGCGTCTGTCTCTTGATTTCCGTGGCGAAGCCGATGAATTCGGCCTTGACGTCGTAGAGGCCGGGCGGCAATCCGGTGATGGAATAGAATCCGCGTTCGCTGGCGCTCACGCTGCGGGTCATGCCCGTGGCCGGGTTGCTGACGGTGATCACGGCGGCTGGAATGACCGCCCCCGCCGAATCGATCACGATGCCGCTGAATCCGCCCGATCCGGAGCTCTGCGCCCAGCCGAAGGACGGAATCACCCCCAGGATAAAGACCAGCGCGATAAGGGGGGGTCTTCTCGCCATAGCCAACCACACCAAGCCTCGCTCTTTTTTCGAGTACCCGATTATAGCAGAGTCCCTACGCGGTCCGGTGTTGCAATTCCCGGTGGGTCCACCAGAGCGCCGCGATCGTTAGCAACGCGGTCGCCACCACGCAATCGACGCCTATGGAGTGCAGGCCGGGGTGTCTCCACAGCGACGCGGCGCGATTCAGAAGGCCGCCGAGGATGGCGCCGGCCAGGTAGGAATACAGGTTGAAGCGCAGGATCACGATCAAGGCCGACATCGCGGCTACCGAGACCAGCATGCCGATCCAGATCTTGGCGAAATGTACGCCGTTGAGAGCAGCCGCCGAGGCGAGCAAGGCCGTCCCCGCCGCGAGCGCCAGTCCCAGGACGGCCGGATGCCGGAACGTTCGCAGGAGGGCTGCCGCGCAGGCGCCCGCCAATAGCGCAATCCAGAGCGCCGCGATAGAGGCGTCGAGAAGCGGTTGCATTGCGTCTACGAAGGCGATCGGATGCCCCGGCACCCCCACGGGCGCGCCGCGCTGTACGGATGGAATCTTGTCCAGAAGAAAGGAAGTGGCGCCATTGATCGTTGAGAGAACTAAGCTGGCCATGGTTCCCGCGATCAGACCCTCAAGGATCGCCCGCGCGCGCTCGCTGCCGGCCCGCGGCCATACCGACATGCCGGGGAAGCGGTCGAGAAAGAGCATTTCAGCCACGATTCCCAAGGAAGCGAGGCCGATGAAGGCGCCCATCACGGCCATGAACGCGCCCAGCGCATCCTGCGTCACGCTGTTCGACCAGGCCTTCGCGGTGTCGTATCCCATCGCCCAGCCGGGAATGCCGTTGATCGCGCGCGCCAGTTGCAGCACCGCGCCCACTGCGCCCAGGGTAATGTGCATACGCCACTGCGGCGTGATCCGGCTCACGGCCCGCGCGGCGAAGATGACTCCCGCCAGGCCCAGGCCGACGAACATGAAGACCACCAGGAAGGGGAAGACCGTGGTGCGCTCGCGCTCGCGTTTCCATTCCTCGGGCAGCTTCACGAAATGGTGCGGGCCGGTGACTTCGTCGCCCTTCACTCCCATCGTGATGCGGTGATTCGCCTCGCCGGCGAGCTTGGCATTCGATTCCCAGGTGATGGTATGGTCGTCGCGCGCAACGCGCCGCTCGAGTTTGTGCTCCACGACGTGGAAATCCCCGAGATGCACGCCCTTGATCTTAAGAAAGGCTTCCGCCCGTTCCAGGGCCTCCGGTTTTTCCAGTTGCGCGCCGGGAACCTTCTCGTCGAGCTGATGCGAATGGTAAGCGACGCCGCCGTCCGGCCGCACGAAAACGCTGTATTCCTCCTTTTGCAGCGGCTTGAAGAAGCGGGTGTGCCAGAAAACCGAAGGGATCTGCTGGCTGTAAATCTCGGCCACCTTGCCCGCATCGAGACGCTCGCGCAGGTAATCGTTGCCCTCGCCGCCGATGGAATCTTCGAAGCCGGTCACTCGCCGGTAATCGTCCGCGGCCACGCCGCGCTTCTTGAGATACTCTACCGCCTTCTCTTCGGCCTGCGCTTTCGTGACCGCGATGGTGATGTCGCTGCCCGTGCCTCGCGACCTTAGGTAGAACGACCCGAACAGGGCGATGGTCCCCAACGCCGCCAGGACGCGCATCACGACGGGCCGGATGAACGGGAACGCGCGAGCCGGAGCCGGAGGCGGCGGCGCGGGAACCTTGAAGTCGGCGGTTTCGACGCCGACTTCGGCCTTCGGCGCAGCCGGTCGAGGCGCGTCTTCTCCGCCGTTCAACAGACGGTCGTCCTTGAGAAAACCGCGCGACTCGATGTAGAAGACCACGCTGATGATCAGCGGCAGCAGCACCGCGTCGCCCACCAGCGCCCCGGCGATGCGGAAGGAGAGAATCTCCGACCGCATCAGGAACAGCGCGCCCAGGATGGCATCCACGGTGTAGTGCCAGACCAGCGTAGCCAGGATGCCGAATCGCAGGAAGACCCAGCCGGTGATGACGCCCATGGTTCCGACTTCGACGCCCCGAATCCAGGCCGGCTGCTGCGGGTAATTGCTGTGTAAAAACCCCCACAAGAACGCGGGGACGATGAGCGCGATCCAGCGCGAATTCGTCCACCGCAGCATCAGCGGAATGGCGAAGAGCCGGAAGCCGAACTCCTCGGTCGTCGCGGCCATCACGCCCACGGCCATCGGCGCGATCCAGGGCAGCGCCGTCGAGATGGTGTTGTCGTAATTGATGTCCATCGGCGCCCAAGCTCCAAAGCGCCGCGCCAGCATGTAGAAGATCACCTGGTATCCGATGACGATTCCGGCCATGCCGTAGCCGATGAGGGTGGAGGTAAAGAATTCCTTGGTGCGCAGTCCCGAGAAGGTGAAGAGATGATTCAGGGCCACGCGGTCGGGCGCCAGCTTCCGGTAGAGCGGCTCACCCGAGGCGGCCAGCAGCATGCAATAGATTCCGGTGAAGAACCCCCCGAGCAGCGCCAGCAAAACGATTACGATGCTCCATACTTCGTAGGGCGTGTTCGTGGGGAGCGACTGGAAGGCGAGCGGCATCTCGTTCCAGCTCTGCACCGCCACCAGCAGTCCCACCACGCCGCCGATGATGATGGCCGCCTTCCACCGCGTTTGCTTTTCCCGCGTCGAACGCGTCACCACGAGCAGCGCCAGAGAGAGCATCACCACGTACATCGCCAGCGCGACGAAAGTCAGCAGGTCGTTGCGCGAGCGCATCCGCTCGTAATCGCGGGTCCACTGGTCGGGAATCTTCAGGAACTCCGAGTATCCGCCGACTTGGTCGCCTTGCACGGTCACGCGGACGCGCGCCGTGGCCTCCTTGAACTTGACGTCGTTCTGCTCCCAAGTAAAGTTGTAATCGAGCCGGTTGGGCCAGGTGGTCAACTCATCGGAGACGAGCTTGTAGTTGATCAGGTCGAAGGCTTTCTCGGTAATCAGGAAGACTTCGGCGATGCGCTGCGCTTCGGCCTTCGAGAGTTTCGCGCCTGCGCGCTTCTCCTCTACTTTGTGATCGAAGCCGACGAGCTCGCCGGCGGGAGTCAGCCTTACGGTGATTTCTTCCGTCGAAGGCGGCTTCATGAAGCGGGTCTTCCAGCGCCAGATCTTCAACGACGACATCAGGCGGCTGGCTTCTTCCATGCCCATCTCGCGCTCGAGATAGATCTTGGCCTGGTCGTCGAAGTCGAAAACCGTAAAGCGCCGGTAGCCTTCGGGAGAGAGGTTGCGCCCGCGCAGAAAGTCGAGCGAGCGCGTGGTGATTTCTTCCTTGGTCAGCTTGAGGTCGATGGACGCTTCGGGGAAAGCTTCGCGGTGATACTTAAACGCAATGGACGCGCCCACGCTTCCCAGCAGCAAAAAAATCAGCGGCCACACCCAATCCCGGCCTGTCAAACGCTCCTTGGTCATATTCTTTAGGGAACCGCCTTCAATTTTTCGCGCAGCAGGCCGCCGAGCTCATCCACTTTCTTGAGCATGTTTTTGTCGCTGACCTCCGTGACGCGCTCGGCCGCGAGCACGCGTCCCGAGCTCACCTCCACCGCTTCCGCCTTCAGGATCACCGTGCCCGCCAGCAGCAACGTATCGCCCCGCACCATGATGGTCGCTCCGCTCTTGCGCGCCACTTCCGTCGCGACGTTAGCGTCGAGCGCCGGCATGTTCTCATTCATCTTCAGTTCCTTGAGCACGTCGTAGATGCGCTGCTTGCTGATGACGTCGACGTTCGGCAGCTTGGCCAGATCCACGGCCAGCAGCTCGGCGGCGTTCGTTCCATACCAGCTCAGCTTCGCGTCGCCGGTCTTGTTCTCGAACGAGAGCACCGCGACGTTCGGACGTCCCGAGCGCGCCGCGGTTCCCGACGCCGTCTTCTTCTGGCTCAACGCCAAGACTCCGGCGATCGTCAGTCCGACGACCACGGCCAGCGTCGCCAGGATGAGAATCGCGCTCTTTAGCGGCGAGTGCGCGGGTGACGAGCCGCTCGCGGGCGTCACGGGCGCCACGGGAACGGATGCCGAGCTCGCCGGTACGGTTCCCGGCATCGGCGTCCGCGGACCGGAATCGAGT
>CAZRND010000185.1:0-10468 GCA_964601345.1 uncultured Acidobacteriota bacterium
GGGGGGCCAGGGGGCTCCCGCGAAACCCCCCCTATAACGGAACGGGCCCGGGCGAAGGCCTTATCCAGCAAGTCGGCACAACGCGGATGGGCAGCGAGGCGCGCACCTCGGTGCTGAACGGATACTGCCAGGCGCACGACGTCCCCAATCGGTTCGTGACCGACGGCGGCTCGTTCGCCTCGAACGCCGACAAGAATCCGACCCTGAGCATCATGGCCATCGCCTGGCGCGCCAGCGACTACATCGCCGAACAGGTCAAAAAGAAGGAACTATGAAATCGAATCGTCGCGACGTCTTAAGGATTTTGGGAGCAGCGCCCGCGGCTGCGGTCGCGCAGACCGCCAAGCCTGCGGCACCAGCACAAGCGCCCGCGGCAAAGCCCGCGCCGCCCGTCTTCAAACCGAAAGTCTTTACGGCGCATGAATTCCGCACTGTGAAGGTGCTTGCGAACCTTGTGATCCCGGCCGACGAGCGTTCCGGCAACGCCGCGCAAGCCGGCGTGCCCGAATACATCGATGAAGTGCTCGACGACGTGAAGGGTCGCGCCGAGTCGCAGATTCGCGGCGGCCTGGCCTGGCTTGATCACGAAGCGAACCAGCGGTTCCAGCACGACTTCGCCGATTGCGCCGCCGAACAGCAGAAGGAAATCCTGAACCTGATCGCCTATCCCCGAACCGCCGCGCCGGAATACTCGCAAGCGGTGGCCTTCTTCAACCGCTTCCGCAACATGACCGCCAGCGGCTTCTACACCAGCAAGATCGGCATCGCCGACCTGCAATTCATGGGGAATCGGGCCGTCGATCATTGGGACGGCTGCCCGCCGGAAGTGCTGAAAAAACTTGGGTTGTAGCCTGACTGCGATCTTTTGTATAATCAGCCCATTAACAGGGGCAGTATATTTTTCGTGAGGGGAGCAGACAGGTTTGTGCGGAATCGCAGGATACACCCATAGGAATGGTGTATTCCCGGACGGCTTGATCCACCATGTGACGAGCCTGCTCTCGCATCGAGGGCCGGATCAGCAGGGTGTCTACCAGTGCGATCAAGTGTCCCTGGGAGCGGTACGGCTCAAGATCATCGATCTTGAGTCCGGCAGCCAGCCCATGTTCAGCGACGACGGCGACACCGTTCTGGTCTTCAACGGAGAAATCTATAATCACGGCGAACTTCGCCGTGAGCTCCGCAGCCTCGGTCACGTCTTCCACTCGCGCAGCGATACCGAAGTGGTGCTTCACGCCTTCCTTCAATGGGACACGGAGTGCTTCCGGCGTTTCCGCGGGATGTTCGGCCTGGCGCTCTGGACGCATTCGACGAAGCGCCTGCTGCTGGCGCGCGATCGGCTGGGCATCAAGCCGCTCTACATTTATCGCCGCGGGTCGGACCTGCTTTTCGGCTCGGAGCTAAAGGCGATCCTCGATCATCCGCAGGCAGAGCGCCGGCTCGATCCCGCGGGACTCAACAGCTTCCTGGCGTTGAATTACGTGCCCGCCCCGCACACGCTGGTGGCTGGCGTCGAGAAGCTTCCGCCTGGCTACTGGCTCGAGTGGTGCGACGGCAAGATCAAAGCGGAGCCCTATTGGAAGCTGAACTTCGCGGTGCGGCGCGACTGGACCGAAGGTTCAGCCGCGGAAGAACTCGATTCGCTCATCGAAGATTCGGTGCGGGAACACCTCATCTCCGACGTGCCCCTCGGCGTCTGGCTCAGCGGCGGCGTCGACTCCTCCACGATCCTGCACTATGCGGCAAAACTTTCGCCCTCGCGGCTGAAGACGTTCTCGATCGCCTTCCCCGGCCGTTCTTACGATGAAGGCGGCTACGCGCGCGACATCGCCCGGCGCTACGACTGCGAACATCGCGAGTTCGAGATGTGCGAGGATCGTCGGCTCACCGACGCCATCGAGGAAATCCCGTATTATTCCGACGAGCCGAGCGCCGACGCCGGCGCGCTGCCGATTTGGTTCCTCTCGCGGATGTGCCGCGAGCAAGTCACAGTGGCGCTGAGCGGCGAGGGAGCGGACGAATTGTTCGGCGGCTATGTGACCTACCTGGCGGACGGGCTATCGCGCACCCTGCGCCGCGTGCCCGCTCCGGCTCTGCGGCTGGCGCTGAAGGCGCTGCGCTTCTGGCCGGTGTCGGACGAAAAAATCAGTTTCGAGTACAAGCTCAAACGCTTCTTGCAGGGTTCGCTGATGCCCGCCGAAGAAGCGCACCTGTTCTGGAACGGCACGTTCTCGGAGGAGGCTAAGCGCCGGCTGCTGCTCAACACCGGCCAGAATCCGCTGTGGTCCCTCTTTGGACAAATGCCCGAGGCAACGTCGGTGGGATATATCAACCGCAATCTCTGGCTCGATCAAAGCTGCTACCTGCCGGACGACATCCTTTACAAGGTCGACCGGATGAGCATGGCTCACTCGCTCGAAGTGCGGCCGCCGTTCCTCGACCACCGCATCGTGGAATTCGCCGCCTCGCTGCCGGAGAATTTCAAGGTGCGCGGCTTCGAAACCAAGGTCCTGCTGAAGCGGCTGATGAGGGGCAAACTGCCCGACACGCCTCTGCGCCGCAAGAAGACCGGCCTCGATATCCCCGTGCACGAGTGGTTCCGCGGCGTGCTGCGGCCTCTCTTGCTCGATACGCTTTCCCACGACCCTGGGGAGAAGACCGCCCTCTTCCCCCCGGGGGCGATCCGTACTCTGGTGCGCGACCATCTCGACCGGCGCGCCAACCTCGGCTATCACCTCTGGGGATTGATGACGCTCTTCCTCTGGATGCGCAAGTGGCGGATCGATCCGGCCGCGGCGGCTACGCCCGCTCCGGCGGCGAGCGCCGAGCCGGTGAGCGCCCTGGCTGCTATCTGACCGGACGCGTAGATTCGGGCGAGGCGATTACGATATCGCCTCCGTCCTTCGAGTTGGCCACCACGCCGAAAACGTGCAGGCTCTCCGTGATCGTAGAATCCATCTCGACGTAGCCCAGCAACACCGTATCCCCCGCTGACACAGTGAAGCCTTCGAGCCAGGCGACGGCGAGCGCGCCCGGCAGGCCGTTGTCCCAAATGGTCGGAGGATGGTCGGGACCCTCGATGAAGTTGAGCGTGGCGTCGCTATTGGGGAAGCCGAGGCCGATGCTGAGTCCGGCGAGCGGCAGATCGAAGTTGGCGCGCAGGTACATCGGCACTCTGGTCGAGCCCGAGGCTGTCGCTTGCGGCGCGCCGAATTCGAGACTTCCCGCGGGATCGGGCGGAATCCCCGGCTTCTTCTTCGCCAGCGGAGACGCATCGGGGCAGACCAAGCCGCGCGTGCCTCTTCGCGGGCGCGTATTGTCGAGGGCGACAATTCTCCGCAGCGTCTGAATCAAATCGAAATTGTCGAGATGCCCGTCGCCGCCGCGCGTGACGACGCCCTCGACAGGGAAGGCATCCATCGCGTCAAACAGGTCGGAGCAGGAAGGCGGAACCGCGCCCGGCAAAAGCGTAACGGCGCGCAATGCGGCGATCAGATCGAGGTTGTTGAGCGCTTCGTCGCCGAACTGGCCGAGGTTGAAAGCGGTTGTGGGCGTGCTGGGCGAGGCGTCGCCGACCAGGTAGGTGCTGCCCGCAGTGAGCGTGCCGCCCACGCCAGGCAGCAATCCCACATTGGTGGCGCCCAGGCTGGCGCTCGCTCCGGTGACTTGTATCGTATAGCTCTGACCAGCCGTGGCGGTGGCCGGGACCGTAGCTGTCAGCGTACCCAGGTTCACCGTACCGCTCAGCGGCGAGGCAAGTCCGATCCAGGCCACGGCGATCGTGTTCGACGTGCCGTTCGTGTCGACCAGCGTCGGCGCCGGCAGCGCGGGATTCTGCTGGAAGGAGAGCGTGCCGCTCAGAGGCGGCGCTGCGCCGTTCGTCGTGATCTGCACGCCGAAGCTCAGGCTGTCGATGTTGTTGCTGCCGATGGCCAGCGTGATCGGAATCTGGGCAGAACCTCCGATGGCTCCAGAGCCCGAGCCCGGTGTCACCGTGCCGGCCGACCCGGTGATGGTGAAGGTTACGGCATTGGATGTGCCGCCGCCCGGCGCGGGATTCACGACCGTTACCTGCGCGGTGCCGGGCAGGCCGACGTCGGCGGCGTTGATCGTCGCGCGAAGCTGCGTGCTGCCCACCACTGTCGTCGTGCGGCTCGATCCATTCCACTGAACAATCGAACCGGCGACGAAGCCGCTGCCATTCAGCACCAGCGTCAGGCCGCCGCTTCCCGCCGTCGTGCTCGCAGGCGAGAGCGATCCGAGCGAGGGCGCCGGACTGCCCGAAATCAGGAAGCTTGCGGTGTTCGCGACGGTCGTGGGATTCACGACGGAGACAAGCGCGGTGCCGGGCGAAGCGATGTCCGTCGCCGGAATCGTCGCAGTCAGCTTAGTCGCGGTGAAAGAGGTTACTGTGCGCGCGGCGCCGTTCCAGGAGACCACGGAAGTAGCGACGAAACCGCTGCCATTCACCGTGAGCGTGAAGGTCGCGCCGGCCACCGCTGCCGAGGTGGGCGAGAGGCTCGTGATGATCGGACCGGGCGCGGCGGTAATGGTGGTCCCTTCGGTGACGGAGTTGTTCGCCGGATTAGGATCCAGCTCGTTCGCCCCGACGACGGCGGTGTTGGTGATGGTCGCCGGGCTGCCCGCTTGAACGACGAGCGAGACGGTCGCGTTGCCGCCGATGAGAATCGACCCGAGGTTACAGGAAATCGAAGATGTTCCGGTGCACGAGCCCTGGCTCGGCGTGGCGCTGACAAACGTTGTGCCGGCGGGAATGGTGTCGGTGAACGTCACTCCCGTCGCCACCGAAGGCCCGGCATTCGAAACGCTCACGGTGTAGGTCACGTTCGTGCCGGGCAGTGCCGTGTCGGGCGAATCGGTTTGGGTCGCGGAGACATCTGCAGTGGCGAGGCCCGCTGTCAAGGTGATATCCGCGGCGTTATACGCGGGGAAGAAAGTGGATCCGCCCGAGCCGTTCACTGTGTTCGCGGTGGCAAATGATCCGCTGCGCGAGTTGTAGCTCATCACCAGGAAGGTGTTTCCCGGCGTCGGGACGAAGCTGTAGACGAGGATGAAATTCACGGTGCCCGCGAGCGTCGCCGTGCCGGAGACGCTGACCCGATCGAACAAGCTGCCGACGGTCGTGCCGCCAATCTCAAGATTCAGGATTCCTGCCGAGGTTTGCGTGTAGTTCCCAGTGATGCTGATCACTCCGGTGGGAGCTCCCGGACTGACGATGGAAGCATTGGTGACGTTGCCGGTAATGGTGCCCGAGCCCGCAAGTGTGCCGCCCTGAATGCTGACCGCGCCGGACAGGTTGCCGCCCGCCAATGTCGTGCTTCCCGCCGTCTGCGTGTAGCCTGAGCCGAAATTCACAGTTCCGGATTGGGCGCTGAAGGAACCGGAATTGCTGAATGACGCGCTGGTGAAGTTGGTTGTGCCCGTGGCCGTGGTCTTGCGGAATGTGCCCGTATTGTTGCTGAAGGACGGAGTCGCACCGCAGATGCTGCCGCAGTTAAAGAAGAAGTTGGCATCATTTTGAACTTCAAAGATCCCAGAATTGCTAAACAAGGCGCCCTGGCCGGCGCCGATGTTTCCCGTGCCCGTCCAGGTCAACGTGCCGGAGTTATTGATACCGCGAGCTGAGATGTCTTTTTGCGCCGTGCCGCTGATGGTGGTCGTCGATCCGGCGGTAAGGTTTGTGGTGCCCGGGCCGTTCATGGTCCCGCCGGTCCAGCTCAGAGTGCCGGTAATGTTCACCACGCCCGAGCCGCCCAGCGATCCTCCCGAGAAGGTCGCGGTCGCAACCGAAACCGGCGCGGCCGTGCTGAAGTTCGCGGCCCCGCTGCTGATCGCCAGCGTGCCCAGACTTGTTACCGTGCCGGTGAGCGTCACTGTACCGCCGTTCACTGTGGTCGCCAGGCTCGCGTTATAGCCGGCACTGTGGTTGATCGTGCCTCCGCTGAAGATCACTGTCGGCGCGCTGATTCCGCCGCTGAGTGTATGCGTGCCGCCCGAGAAGTTGAGGGTGGTTCCGGCCGCGCCCGTGAAACTGCCTCCGCCCGTCCCGCCGTTCCCAAAGTTCAGGGTTCCGGTTTGCAGGTCCACCGTTCCGGTGTTGTTGAACGCCGCGTTGGTGAAAGCGGTTACGCCGGTGGTTGTGGTCTTGCGGAAAAGCCCGCTGTTGCTGAAGGACGGCTGCGCGCCGCAGATGCTGCCGCAATTAAAGAAGAAGCTTTGATCGTTCTGAGCTTCGAATGTTCCCGAATTATTGAACGCGGCTCCCAGCCCGCCGCCGATGTTCCCTGTTCCTGTCCAGGTCACCGCACCGGCGTTGGCTACAATCCGGCCGGATAAATCCTTTTGCGCCGCGCCGCTGATGGTCGTCGTCGATCCAGCAGGAAGGTCCGTGGTCCCAGGGCCGCTCATAGTCCCGCCGGTCCAGGTGAAAGTCCCGGTGATGCTCAACGCGCCCGAACCGCCCAGCGACCCGCCTGAGAGCGTCGCCGACGCCACTGAGCCGGGCGTCGCCGTGCTGAAGTTTGCGGCTCCGCTGCTGATCGCGAGCGTTCCAATGCTCGAAACCGTACCGGTGAACGTCACCGTACAGCCGTTTACCGTCGTGGCCAAGGTGGCGCTGTAGCCGGCGCTGTGATTCACCGTTCCGCCGCTGAAGACCACAGTCGGAGCGCTGATCCCGCCGCTCAGAGTGTGCGTGCCGCCCGAGAAGTTGAGGGTGGTTCCGGCCGCGCCCGTGAAACTGCCCGATCCGCTTCCCCCGTTTCCGAGATTCAGCGTACCGGTTTGCACATCGACCGTGGCAGTCCCGGTGTTGTTGAAGGCGGTGCCCGTAAAGGAGGTGGTTCCGCTGGTCGTAGTCTTGCGGAAAATCCCGCTGTTGCTGAACGATGGCTGCGCGCCGCAGATGCTGCCGCAGTTAAAGGCGAAGCTTTGATCGTTCTGAGCTTCGAATGTTCCCGAATTATTGAACGCGGCGCCCAGTCCACCGCCGATGTTCCCTGTGCCTGTCCAGGTCACTGTGCCGGCGTTGGCCACAATCCGGCCGGACAAGTCTTTTTGCGCCGCGCCGCTGATGGCAGTCGTCGATCCGGCGGGAAGGTCGGTGGTTCCCGAGCCGCTCATTGTCCCGCCGGTCCAACTCAGAGTGCCGGTGATGCTCAGCACCCCCGAGCCGCCGAGCGATCCTCCGGAGAGCGTCGCCGAGGCAACCGAGGCGGTCGCCGCCGTGCTGAAGTTCGCATTCCCGCTGCTGATCGCCAGCGTTCCAATGCTCGACACTGTACCGGTGAACGTCACCGTCCCGCCGTTTACAGTCGTGGCCAGGGTGGCGTTGTAGCTTCCACTGTGATTCACAGTGCCGCCGCTGAAGACCACAGTCGGCGCGCTGATCCCGCCGCTCAGAGTGTGCGTGCCGCCCGAGAAGACCAAGGTGGACCCGGCCGCGCCTCCGAAACTGCCCGATCCGCTTCCGCCGTTGCCGAGTGACAGCGTACCGGTTTGCACATCGACCGTAGCAGTCCCCGTGTTGTTGAAGACGGTGCTCGTAAAGGAGGTGGTTCCGCTCGTCGTGGTCTTGCGGAAGACGGCGGTATTCGTGAAAGTCGCGACTGCTCCGCAGATGCTGCCGCAATTGAAGAAGAAACTGGCGTCGCTCTGCACCTCAAAGGTACCGGAGTTGTTGAAGACTCCTCCCGCGCCGCTGCCGATGTTGCCCGTCCCTGACCAGATCGCCGAGCCGGCGTTGTTGACGGTGCGGGAGGCAAGGTCTTTCTCGGCCGTTCCGTTGATCAGGAAGCTGCCGCCGGCCGGGACCGTGGTGGTTCCCGCGCCGTTCAGGAATCCGCCGGTCCAGGTGAATACCCCGCTGACATTGACGACGCCGGTTCCGCCCTGCACTCCGGAGGAGAGCGTCATCGTCGCGACCGTGCTCGGAGTCGCGCTGTTGAAATTCACCGTGCCGCCGCTGATGGTGAAGGGACCGGGCGTTGTCTGCGCGCCCGTGAAATTTACCGTCCCTCCGGAGAAGACCGTCGCAGGGCCGCTGGTGTTTCCCGACAAGCTGAACGCTCCACCCGCAAAGATCAGTGTCGAAGCCGCCGAGCCGGTGAAGCCGCCTGTGCTCGTGCCTCCGGCTCCGAGGCTTAGAGTGCCCGTTTGCACGTCCACCGTTCCGTTGTTGTTGAAGACCACGTTGCCGATCGTGGTCGTTCCGGTTCCGGCCGATTTCTTGAAGAGTCCGGTGTTGGTGAAGACCGCGGGGGTTCCACAAATAGAACCGCAATTAAAGTAGAAGCTCGTGTCGTTCTGTGCGTCGAATGTTCCGGAATTGGAAAACAACCCTCCCTGACCGCTGCCGATCAAGCCGGTCCCCGTCCAGGTAGTCGTACCCGCATTGTTGATGGTGCGGGCGGACAAGTCTTTTTCGGCCGTCCCGCTGATGGTCATGGTGGCGCCCACAGGGATCGTTGTGGCGCCCGCACCGGCCATGAATCCGCCGGTCCAGGACAGGCTCCCGGTGACGTTGACGACGCCCGTTCCGCCCAGCGTTCCGGAGGAAAGATTCAGCGTCGTCACGGTGCTACCAGTGACGCTATTGAAATTCGCCGTCCCGCCGTCGATCATGAACGGGCCGGGTGTCGACTGCGGCCCGGTGAAGTTCACCGTCCCGCCGCTAAAGACCGCGGCAGGACCGCTGATATTCCCTCCCAAGCTGAACGTTCCGCCTGTAAAGTTCAGCGTCGATGCGGCGCCGCCGATGAACCCGCCGCTTCCCGTGCCGCCCGCACCGAGAGTCAGCGTTCCGGTCTGGACGTCGAGCGTTCCGTTGTTGTTGAAGACCACGTTTCCGATGGCGGTCGTGCCCGTTCCGGCGGACTTCTTGAAGAGGCCGGTATTATTCACGGTAGCGGGGTTCCCGCAAATCGATCCGCAATTGAAGAAAAAGTTTCCGTCATTCTGGGCGTCAAAGGTCCCGGAGTTGTTGAGAATCGCTCCCGCACCGCTGCCGATTGCTCCCGTGCCGCTCCAGGTGGCCGTGCCCGCGTTGTTGATCGTGCGCCCGGAGAGATCTTTCTCCGCGGAACCGCTGATCGCCAGGGTGCCGCCCGCTGGAATGCTTGTCGATCCGTTGCCGGACATGAATCCGCCGGTCCATGCCAGATTTGTGACGCTGGCTGCGCCTGTTCCACCCAGCGTTCCCGATGAGAGCGTCATCGTCGTCACGCTGCTTGCGGACGCGCTGTTGAAGTTGACGGTTGCCCCGCTGATCGTGAACGGGCCTGGCGTGGACTCGGGTCCGGTAAAGTTTATGGTGCCGCCGCTGAAGACCGTCGCCGGCCCGTTGATGTTTCCGCCCAGGCTGAATGTTCCGGCCGTAAACGTCAGCGTCGAGGCGACCGCACCGATGAAGCCGCCGGCCCCTGTACCGCCGCCGCCCAGGCTGAGCGACCCGGTCTGTACATCCAAGGTTCCGCTATTGTTGAAGACCACGTTGCCAATCGTCGTCGTGCCCGACCCGAGGGACTTCCGGAATGTCCCGGTGTTGTTGACGACGGCCGCGCTTCCGCAAATCGATCCGCAATCGAAGAAAAAGTTCCCGTCGTTTTGGGCGTCGAAGAGACTCGTGTTGTTGATGATCCCGCCCTGGCCGCTGCCAATCCCTCCGGTCCCAGTCCAGGTCACAGTTCCGGCGTTATTGATCGTGCGCGCGTTGAGGGACTTGTTCGCGCCGCCCGCGATGGCGAGCGTCGCTCCGGCCGGGATGCTGGTGACGCCTGAGCCGGCCATCGTGCCTCCGGTCCAGTTGAAGATTCCAGTGAAGGTGATGACACCCGCGCCGGTCAGTGTCCCGCCGCTCAACGTAAAGTTGTTGTTCACGGTGGAGGCGTTCGAAATCGTGAGCGTTCCGCCCGTGACGGCCAGCGTTCCGTCGCTCGTCAGGCTCTTGATGCTCTGAGGGCCGGAGTCAAGCGATACGGAAAAGCTGGGGCCGATGCAAACGTTGTCGGTGGGACCCGGAAGTGCGGCGGGGTTCCAGTTGGCGGCGGTGGTCCACAGGTTGCTGCTGGCTCCGGTAAAGCTGATCGTGCACGTGGCCTGCGAGATCGAGAGCTTGGCCGCGAAGGCATCGAAGGTTCCGCCGCCCATGGCGGTGCGGAAGACGCCCGCCGTGGTGGGAAATCCCGCCGCCGCGAAGCCGGCGACGAGCGCGTTGCCCGACGTGTCGACGGCGATGGACAAACCGCCGTCGGTGCCCGCGCCGCCGAGATATGTGGAATAGAACAGCGTCGCGCCGGTCGCGCTCAGGTTGGAGACGAAAGCGTCCTGCCCGCCTCCGTTCACCGCTTGCACCGGGCTCACCGTCGGGAAGTTCGTCGACGCCGTGTATCCGGTCACGAAAGCGTTCGCCAGATTATCGAGAGCGATGCCGTAACCGCGATCGTTGCCG
>CAZRND010000186.1:0-3014 GCA_964601345.1 uncultured Acidobacteriota bacterium
TATCCAGAAAGGCTTTATCTCCGTGCCCGAAAAGCCCGGCCTCGGCGTGACGCTGAACGAGGACGTCGTCAAGCAACACTTGCTGCCGGCCGACCCGGGGTACTTCGAGCCCACGCCCCAATGGAACACTCCCCCGACCAACGACAGATTGTGGAGTTAAGGAGAACGAACATGCATCCATCCATGCGCATTGTGCTGATGGTCTGCCTGACCGCGACGTTGGCTCAGGCCCAGCTCTTCACGCTGACCCGCGACCAAATGATCGAGCTGACGGCGCAGAATCCCTTTGAACGTTTCCCCGACGGCCGGCCCAAGGTTCCCGACTCGATGATCCAGCGGGCCAAAGAAATGTCCGCCGAGGAAGTGTGGGCGGTCCTGCCCGGCGCCGGCTTCCGCAACCAGTACGAAGACGGCTTCCAGGTCCTGCATCCAAACACGAAGCTCGTCGGCCGCGCCTTCACCGTGCAGTTCATGCCCGTGCGTCCGGACATCGACGGCTTCATCCAGGCCAAGGCGAAGAGCGCGGGACTCGGCCGGATGTACAACCAAGTGGCGATCGATATGCTCCAACCCGGCGACGTTCTGGTGGTCGATCTGTTCGGCAAAGGCGACGGCGGAACGATCGTCGGCGACAACCTCTTTTACTACGTGATGAGAGCCACCAAGAGCGGCGGACTCGTGGTCGACGGCAGCATCCGCGATCTCGACGGCATCAAGGAAATGGATATGCCCGCTTACTTCCGACGCACGCATCCGAGCGCCATCGGCAACGTGATGCTGACCGGTATCAACATCCCGATTCGCATCGGCCAAGCCACGGTGATGCCGGGCGACCTGGTCTTCGGCGACATCGAAGGCGTCTACTTCATTCCGCCGGCGCAGGTGGAGACGGTTCTCGATCGGGCGGATGTGACTCACATCCACGACGAGTGGACGCGCAAGAAATTCGACGAGGGCAAATACAAGTCGCGGGAAATTTACGGGAGTCCCGCGGATCCGGCGCTCAAGAAGGAATATGACGATTACCTGAAGAAGAAGCTCGACGAGCTGAAGAAGAAAAGAGGCGCGCAATGAAACGCATTCTTGCCCTGGTCGCGATGGCCGGCGTTCTCGGAGCCGTATGGCTCTGGGCGCAGCCGGCTGCGAATCCTCTCGACGGATTCCGCTACGTCGAAGTCGCCTCCGTCTCGGACGCCATGGAACAGCTCTACGGACAGCGCGCCTATATGTCGCACGAGATGCGTCCGCTCGCGACCGCGAAGTTCGCGGGACCGGCGGTGACGGTGCAGTTGAAGAAGGAAGAACACAAGGAAGGATCGCCTGCCTCGCAAGGCATGCTCGACGCGATTGACGCCGCCGCGCCCGGCTCGGTTTACGTGATGGTGCTCGAAAACGGCGGTGACTACGCCGGTATCGGAGGGTTGATGGCCACGGCCATGAAGTATCGCGGCCTCGCCGGAGCCGTCATCGACGGCTCGGTGCGCGATACGCCGCAAATCCGCAAGCTGCAGTTCCCGGTTTTCAGCCGCGGAGTCGTTCCCTCGACGACGATCAATCACTATCGCGTCACCGGCGTGAACGTGCCGGTCACCTGCGCGGGCGTGCAGGTGAACGCGGGCGACATCGTCGTCGCCGACGAGGATGGCGTGGCCGTCGTGCCGCGCGCGCGAGCCACGGACGTCCTGAAGAAGGCGCAAGACCTCGATGACACCGAGCATCGCATGATCCCGTTCATCGAGAAGTTCCGGTCGATCAGCGAGGCCGTGAAGCAGTTCGGGAGAATCTAGTGTTAGTCATCTTCCTGCTGGCCGCTTCCGCCATCGTGGCGCAGACTCCCGGCGCGGGGCGCCTGGCGTTCGAGAATCGCTGCGCGAAGTGCCACGGCGCGGACGGCAACGGCGGCGAGATGGGTCCGAATATCACCGGCCGTATCTCGCAGCGCGACGACCAGCAACTCGGCGTGCTGATCCGGCAGGGACTGCCGGGTCAGGGCATGCCTCCCACTCAGGTTCCCGACGCGGAGATGACGGATCTCGTCAGGTTTTTGCGGTCCATTCAACGCCGCGCGCCGCAGCCGTTGGTTCGCCTTCAGGTCCAAACGACCGACGGCAAGACACTCGACGGCGTGGTTCTCGGCGAAGGCTTCACCGATCTGCAATTGCGGTCCGATGACCAGAAGATTCATTTGCTCCGCCGCGTCGGCGATCGCTATCGCGAGGCGCAGCCCGGCACGGACTGGCCCACCTACGACGGCCAGCCCCAGGGCAATCGCTTTACGAAGCTGACGGAAATCAACAAGAACAACGTCAACCGCCTCTCGCCGAAATGGATCTTTCCCATACCGCGCGCGGGGCTTTTGCAAGAGACGCCGGTGGTCGCGGGCGGCATCATGTACGTCACGCTCGCCAACGAGTGTTACGCGCTCGATGCCGGAACGGGCCGCCGCATCTGGCACTATCAGCGTCCCCGCTCGCAAGAGAAGGTGATCGATCAGAATGGAACTAACCGCGGCGCGGGAGTGGCTGGCGATCGCGTCTTCATGGAGACCGACAACGCCCACATGATCGCTCTGAATCGCTTTACCGGCGAGCTCCTGTGGGATACCGAGATGGCCGACTGGCGCCAGAATTACTTCGGCACTTCCGCGCCGCTTCCGATCGCGAACGGCTTGGTGGTCGGCGGCGTGGCGGGGGGAGAATCCGGCGCGAACGGCTTTGTCGTCGCCTTCGACCAAACCACCGGAAAGGAAGCCTGGCGATTCTGGACCGTCCCCAAGCCTGGCGAGCCGGGCTCTGAAACCTGGAAGGGCAAGGACATTGAGCACGGCGGCGCGCCCACGTGGTTCACCGGCGCCTACGATCCCGATCTCGATATCGTTTACTGGCCCGCGGGCAATCCTAGTAAGGAATACAACGGTATCGATCGCGGCGGAGACAATCTTTATTCCGATTGCGTGTTGGCTCTCGACGGCAAGACCAGCAGATGAGTAGTGATCTCGAGAGAGATCGGATCTC
>CAZRND010000186.1:3024-10421 GCA_964601345.1 uncultured Acidobacteriota bacterium
GGAAAGCTCAAGTGGCACTACCAGACCACGCCCCACGATCTGTGGGACTGGGACTCGACCGAAACTTCGGTCTTGATCGACGCTGCCTGGCAGGGCCGCGCCACGAAGCTGCTGCTGCACGCCGACCGCAACGGATTCTTCTACGTCTTTGACCGCGTCAACGGGAAGCTGCTTCTGGCCAAGCAATTCGTCAAGAATCTCACTTGGGCGAGCGGGATCGGGTCCGACGGTCGTCCCATCAAGTTGCCGAATCAAGATCCGACTGAAGCGGGCACTCGTGTATGCCCGTCGCAGGATGGCGCAACGAACTGGTTTTCGCCGTCATTCAATCCTGCGACGGGTCTGTATTACGTGCAGACCTTCGAGAAGTGCAGCGTCTATACAAAGCGCGACGGAGACGTCTGGCAGTCGGGCAAGAATTATCTCGGCGGATCGCAGCGATACGATTCCGAACCGAAGCCGCAGCGGATTCTCCGGGCGATTGATATTCGCACCGGCTCGATCGCCTGGGAAATTCCGCAGCCCGGCGCGGGCCAATCCTGGGGCGGGACGCTCTCGACGGCCACAGGTCTGGTGATCTTCTGCGACGAAGGCGGATCGCTCGTCGCCGCCGACGCCGTCACGGGCAAAGCCCTTTGGAGCTTCGAGACCAACCAGCTCTGGAAAGCCTCGCCGATGACCTACAGCTTCGACGGCCGCCAGTACATCGCCGTCGCCTCCGGCGGGAGCATTATTTCATTTGGGATAAATTGAAGCGTCCTATCCCGAAAGACCCAGTCCGGCCAGAATAACTCGAAAGAGATTTCCTAGGCCAAAAGCGAGGCCGAAGGCTTGAATGCGGCGGATATGGTCCACTTCCTCGAACACGATCATCATCATTGCTAGGTGCCAGATGGCGGCAACGAACAAGCCGACATAGGGCACAAAAGCTGTCCAACTTACAATCGATCCGAGCAGATATGGCCGTATCACTCCTATGAAGGTTCCCCTACCTCCGAAAAACCGTTTGGCACAGAAATGAACTGCCGCGAGCTGCGCGAACGTGAACAGGGTTTGGAGAACCAAGAAGAACAAGAAAGAAGCATAAGTAAGTAAAACACTGCCGGAGGTCTCGCTCCAAAAGAAGTCCTTGAAGACAGCGACTTGACCGACTAACAATATGAAGATCCCATAGAACGCCGCAGGAGCCTCGAGAGACGCGGCTTGTACCGCACCTTCGTTCAATCGCGCGATCGCAAACGCTTTCCGCAAGTAATGGAGCGTGGCGAAGCCGGGTGGAGCGGCCCACTCGGCAACCAGGGCCGCTTGGCCCTGATTTGGACCAGAGCAGTCATGGGCGATCCCGTATTCCCGGCCGCACACCGGACACTCCACTTATTCCGTCCTTGTCGCGAAAATCAGCGGGCTGCAATAAACGTAATACACACCGCGAAGGGGACTTCCACCGTTGTGCCCGTCGGAGCCAAAGCGCCCGTCTTTTTGTCAATGCGGAAGACAACCACGTTGCCGGAATCTTGGTTCGCGGCCAGGAGCCATGACCCCGACGGATCGATCGCGAAGTTGCGCGGCGTCTTGCCCTGGGTCGGCGTGTGGCCCGTCGCGGTCAGCGTGCCCTTCGCTGAATCGATCTTGAAGATCGCGATGCTGTCGTGCCCGCGATTCGAGCTGTAGAGGAACTTGCCGCTCGGATGCACGGCGATCTCCGCGCCGCTGTTTCTTCCCGTGAAATCGGCGGGCAGCGCGGAGAGCGTCTGGATTTCCTGCATGCTTCCATGCGCGGCGTCGTAGCGGAACGCCGTCACGGTCGAGAGCATTTCGTTGATTACGTACGCAAACTTGCCATCAGGCCGGAACGCCACGTGACGCGGTCCCGAGCCCGCAGCGACCTTCGCGAACGGTGGATCGTTTGGCGCCAGCCCGCCCTTCGAAGCGTCGACGTGGTAGGAAAGAATCTCGTCGAGTCCCAAGTCGGCGACGAAGACGTAGCGGCTATCGGGCGGCAGCGCGGCGATGTGCGCGTGCGGACCGGCCTGGCGCTGTGCGTTGACGCTCGATCCGGCGTGTTGGAAAAATGCCGAAGCTTCGCCGACCGTCCCGTCGTCGTGAACTGGAAATGCCGCGACGCTGCCGCCGCCGTAATTCGCCGCGTAGAGCCACTTGCCGGCCTTGTCGAGCGAGACGTGGCACGGGCCGTTGCCCTTCGTGGAAGCGCTGTTAAGCAGCTTCAGCGCGCCAGATGCCGCGTCGATGGAAAAGGCGCTGACCATTCCCTGGTTGGTTTCGTTCGCGGCGTAGAGGAAGCGCCCGTTGGGATGGACCACCTGGAACGTAGGATTCTGCGTCTCCGCGGCGAGACCGAGCGACGTGAGCTTGCCGGTGGCCTTGTCCATTCGGAAGGCGTAAATCCCTTTGCTGGACTGCCGCGTGTACGTTCCCACGTGCACGATCATGTCCTCGGCGGCGGCGCTCAGGACGAAAGCGAAAAGCAGAACGGTGAGTTTCATCTTATTTTGTTTTGGGTGGGTAGACTATACAGCTCATAGTTGATTCGCCAGGACACGGCTTTCCCGGGCGGCACCTTAAGATCGACGTAGGCTTCCGGGCAAACCGTGGTGCGAATGGACCAGAAGTAGACCTTGGACATCGGCCGGTCGCCCGTCTGACGGATGCCGGCGCCGGTTGAGCGATTCTCGACGCGGATGTCGTAATCCTTCACGCTGTTGCTGAAGCCCTCGAACTCTCCCGCGGCGGTTTGGCCTTTCTGCAAGTCTTGCAAGTACACCAGGTCTTTGCCGCGAATTTCCGCGAGGCCCCTCAAGTCCGCCTTGGTCCGCGGGTTGAAGCGGAACTTCACGATGAATTCCGGGCCGGTGAGCTGGCCGTCCAGAGTGAAAAAATCGTGCTGGTACACGCTCGACGCAATCGCTTTCCGCCCGGTGTTCTGCAGGTGGTGATCGAGCACGAAGCCCGGCTTATGCTTCGCCAGCCGGAGCTTTTTGGTATAGCGATAGGAGTAGCCGGCGGTGTCGCGCAACTCGTGTACGAATTCGACCCAGTCCTTGCCGTGCGTCACCGTCCACCTGCCCGGATCGACGATGTCATAGGTAGAAAACTGGCGATAGCGGGGCTCGACGGGTTTTTTCAGCGCTCCGACGCCGATCTTGACAAAGGATTCTCCGACCTTTACTTCGTCGTATCCCAGGTTGCCGAAGAACTCCTCCACGGGACCCGTAATGGCGTCGTGAATCTTCGGGTCGTATTTCTCGAACCACTGCCCGAAATAGCTGTGCCCGTTCCACTCCAGGCTGGCGATGGCGCCGGACCAATCGAAGCGCGTCCCGCGGTAGTATCCGGTCTGCGGATTCGGCAGCAGAATCTTGGCGTGAACCCGCGAGTTCGAGAGGTCCACCGTCGGAAAATCGGCGGCGCTCGCCGGGATCGACGCCAGTGCAAGAGCAAGGAAGAATCGTCTGGTCATTTCTTCTGGCTGCTGACCGACTCGGCCCAATAAGCCCGGTGCCCGATGTAATCGGGATCGGGAAGATTGGCCAGCGCGATGCGCCGGATTTCGAGAATGTCCACTTCGCCCTCTTTCTGATACAGGACTTTTCCGTCCGGCGCGAGCATGATCGTGAAAGGAACTCCCGACCGCCACTTGGCGTCGAAAGCGGCTTGCATCGCGTAGGTGTCATCCGAGCCGAATTGCAGATTGCGGCTCGAGGCGTGCTGTTCCTGCAGCACCTTCATGACGCCCGGCTTCTCGTCGGGCAGATTCGTCGAGACCGTCACCAGGTCGAAATCGCGGCGGCGGAACATCCGGAAAGTGGTTTCGAAATCCGGGAACTCGTGCACGCACGGACCGCACCACGTGGCCCAAAAATTGATCAGCAGGACCTTGCCGGTGGGGTTCGCGCGCAGCTTCTTCAAGTCGTCTGCGGTGGCCGTCTCCAGGCGCACGGGCTCGGCTTCGATGCGCGCCATCTCTTTTTGCCGGCCGTCTTCCTTCGCCTTCCACTTGGTCGAGCACCCGAAGACGCCGGTCGATTCCGCCGGCACGGGCTGTCCGGCGAGCAGGGCATCGAGGGCGGCGCGCGTGTCCTGCGTCTTCACCAGCGATTCGCGCTGGCTGTTGTCGATGTGCCCTTCGTAACGCAGCTTCCGGGCCTGATCGAAGATGAAGACGTGCGGCGTAGCCTTCGGTCCATAAAGCTGCGCCACCTCTTGGGTCTCGCCGTCATAAAGGTAGGGGAAATTGAAGTGCGCGTACGCAGCGCGGATCTTCATTTCCTCCAGGCTGTCGCTTACGTCCGTGTATCCCAACTCGTCGAGCCGCACGGCCTTGTTGTAATTCGGTTCGATCGCCACCAGCGCCACGCCCTTATTCTTGTAGTCGGAGGCGAGCTTCTTGATGCGCCCCTCGTAGAGCTGCGCCGTCGGGCAGTGGTTGCAGGTGAAGACGATCGCCAGCACCTTGGATTTCGAATACTCCGCCAGCTTGTGGATCTTGCCGTCGACGCCCGGCAGTGCGAAGTCCGGCGCTTGCGAGCCGATGGCCAGCGTCGGATGCGCTTCCTCGCCGAACGCCATCAGCGAAAGGAACAACAGTATGACCAGCCTGTGCATAGGAGCCGCCTCCCCTCGCGTGCTAGTATAATGCCGAAACGCAAGGAGATTGTATGCTGCGACGAGACTTTCTCAAAGGCGCGGCCGCCGCGCTGGCCGTTCCGGCGCTCAACGCCGCCCCGTCCCCTGAAAGACGCCTGATTTACGTGGCCGAGCCGGGCATCCGCAATTATGTCCAATACGGCGGTGTCGGTATCGTCGTCTTCGACCGCGACAACGGGCACAAGTTCGTCAAGCGCATCCCCACCTGGGGCGTGCTGCAGGGCCAGGAGCCCGAGAACGTGAAAGGCGTGGCCGCGCGCGCCAAGACCGGAAAGATCTACGTCAGCACCATTAAGAGGATGTGCTGCGTCGACCTGCTCACCGGCAAGAAGACTTGGGATCAGCCCTACGAAGGCGGCTGCGACCGCATGGCGATCTCGCCCGACGGCAAGATTCTCTACACGCCGTCGCTCGAAGGTCCGTTTTGGACGGTGGTGAACGCTGCCACAGGCGCGGTTATCACCAAGGTCGTCACCGATTCCGGCTCGCACAACACCATCTATTCGCCGGCAGGCAAATTCGTCTATCTCGCGGGACTGAAATCGAACTTGCTCAACGTGGCCGATCCCAAGACGCATACCGTGGTCAAAAAGGTTGGACCCTTCGGCAATGTCATCCGCCCGTTCACGATCAACGGCAAGGAGACGCTGGTCTTCGTCAACGTCAACGACCTGTTGGGATTCGAAATCGGCGATCTGCAGACCGGCAAGATGCTGCATCGCGTCGAGGTCAAGGGCTACGAGAAGGGCGCGGTCAAGCGCCACGGATGCCCGAGCCACGGCATCGCCATGACGGTGGATGAGACCGAGCTGTGGGTCAGCGACGGACACAACAATATGATCCACATCTTCGACGCCACCACGATGCCGCCGAAGCAAATGACCAGCCTCAAGGTGCGCGACCTGCCCGGCTGGATCACGCCGAGCATCGATGGAAAGTTGATGTACTCGTCGTCGGGCGAAGTATTTGACACCGCCAGCAAGAAGATGGTGGCCGCGCTGCAGGACGAGGAAGGGCGCGAAGTCGGCAGCGAGAAGCTGCTCGAGCTGATCTTCGCGAATGGCAAGCCGGTGAAGGCCGGCGACCAGTTCGGGATCGGCGGCAAGCGCTCATGAGAATCGCCTGCGCGTGCCTCTTGTTCGCTAGCCTCGCCGCTGCCGAAGAAATCAAGCTCTGGCCGAACGCGAGCAACGCTCCCGAAGTCTCGAAGCCTTCGACAAATCCGAAGTACAGCGGACTCGCGTCGAACTACACGGTGACCCACGATCCATCGATCTACGTCTTTCTCCCGCCGAAAGACAAGGCCACCGGCGCGGCAATGATCGTCGCGCCCGGCGGCGGCCACACGCAACTGGTAATCGAAAAAGAAGGCTGGGAGATTGCCGACTGGCTCAACTCGAACGGCATCGCCGCTTTCGTCCTGAAGTACCGGCTCGCGAAGGCGCCTGGATCGACATACACGCTCGCCGAGCACGTCTATGCCGACGCCGCGCGTTCCGTTCGAATAGTGCGCAGCCGCGCCGCCGAATGGAAGATCGATCCGGCGCGCATCGGGTTCATCGGTTTTTCCGCGGGCGGGGAAGTGGCCGGCATGATCGAGACGAAGTACGATTCAGGCAATCCCGACGCCGCCGATCCCATCGAGCGCGTGAGCTCGCGTCCCGATTTCACGGTGCTCATCTATCCTTGGTATCGTCCTGGCGCGAACAAGCCGGAAGCCGAGCCGATCTTTCCGATTCCGGCGGGCGCGCCGCCCGTATTCATGGTCTGCGCGGACGACGATCGCTCGCACGTCGAGCCGACGGTGAAGTTCTATCTGGAGCTGGAAGCGAAGAAAGTCCCGGCGGAGATGCACATCTACGGCTCCGGAGGACACGGGTTTGCTCTCCGGACCAGCATCACTTGGGGCGACCGGCTGAAAGAGTGGCTGGCCGCGCGCAACCTTAGCCGCTAACTACTGCAGAGCTTTCCGAATCGCGGCTTCCGCCACCGGAGCCATCAGCTCATAGCCCTTGGGATTCGGATGCAGCCCGTCGCCGGAGTATCCGTCCTTCAGCATGCCCTTGTCGTCCACCATTGCCGAATAGTAATCCGCATAGACGGCCTTGACCCTCGTCGCGTAATCGCGCAGCCAGGCGTTGAGCTTCAGGATATCGGCGGGCGGCCGCTGGACGCTCTGCTTGCGCGGCGTGTAATCGCTGATCGGCATTACCGAGCATAGGATCACCTTGATGCCGTGCATTTGCGCCAGTTCCGTCATGGCCTGCACGTTGTCGGCGATCATCTGCAAAGTCTCGGGTCCGGTGTTGTGCGAGATGTCGTTCGTACCCGCCAGCAGGATGAACGCCGCCGGCTTCAGCGCGATGACGTCGGGAAAGAAGCGCACCAGCATTTGCGGCGTCGTCTGCCCGCTGATGCCGCGATTCACATACGGTTTGCCGGGAAACGAATCGGCCAGCTTCCAGCTGTCGGTGATCGAGTCGCCCAGGAACACGACGCGCTTGGGATCGCCCGGCAGCTTCTTCAATTCTTCATTGCTGGCGTAATAGCGTCCGAGCTGGTTCCAATCCTGAAGCTGGTCGGCGAGGGTCTGGGCGACTCCAGCCAGGCAGCAATTGGTACGCGTCGGCCTGAACTCGTCCACCAACTGGCACTCGGCGGCGGTGGAAATCAGAAGGACCGTGGCGATCGTTTTTAGCGCTATAATTCCCTGAGCACGTGAAAACTGTGGA
>CAZRND010000187.1:0-10283 GCA_964601345.1 uncultured Acidobacteriota bacterium
TCCACCGCCGCCGGCGCCGCTCGTAAATCCGCCACCGCCTCCGGCGGTTGCGGCCGTCTTCTTGATTTTGTCGACCAGGTCGGCACGTTCCTTTTCGAGTCCGGCGCGTGCGGCGAGGTCCGCCTGCCGGTCAAATTGCTTCACGCCTTCGACCCAGGTCTGCTCGGCGTGGCTGTACACCGAGAGCGGATGCCCGGACCAGATCACGAAGTCTCCGTCCTTGCCGACCTCGAGCGAACCGGTGCGGTCGGCGATGCGCAGTTGCTTCGCGGGATTGAGCGTAACGAACTTCAGAGCTTCGGCCTCGTTCAGGTCGCCGTACTTTACGGCCTTGGCGGCCTCGGTATTCAAGCGACGCGCCAGCTCGTTCGAATCGGAATTGAAGGAGACGACCACGCCACGCTGCGTCATGATCGCCCCGTTGTAGGGGATGGCGTCGGCCGCTTCCATCTTGTAGTTCCACCAATCGCTGAAGGTCGAGCCTCCGGCGCCGGTGGCGGCCATCTCGTCGGCGACTTTGTAGCCTTCGAGCACATGCTGGAACGTGGCGACGTGGAAGCCGAACTCTTCCGTCAGCCGGATCAGCGCCAGAATCTCGTCCTGCCGGTAGGAATGGCTGTGGACCAGCCGCTTGCCGCTCAAAATCTCGGAGAGCGCTTCGAGTTGTAGGTCGCGACGGGGCGGGGCGCGGCGCGCCTTCTCCGACTCCGAGAGTTCGTTGTACTCGTTCCACGAACGGGCGTACTCGCGGGCAGCGGTAAAACGCTCCCGTATCGATTCGTTCACGCCCATGCGCGTGTTCGGATAGCGCCGGTCGTTTGGCGAGCCGATGTTGGGGCTGGCGGAGCGCTTCGGGTTTTCGCCGAGCGCGAACTTGATGCCTTGGGGAGCCGTGGCCACGATCAGGTCGTCGCGCGTCGCGTTCATCTTGAGTTTGATGACCGTGTTCTGCCCGCCGATCGAATTGGCCGATCCGTGGAGCACGTTGGCGCAAGTGAGGCCCCCGGCCAGCTCGCGGTAGAGGTCGATCGACTGCGTGTCGAGGACGTCGCTGGTGCGCACCTCGGCGGTGATGTTGTTCGATCCTTCATTCACGCCGCCGCGGATCGCCGAATGGCTGTGGCAGTCGATGAGCCCGGGCGTGACGTGCTTCCCCGCCGCATCGACGATCAACACGCCCGCGGGCGCCGTGAGGTTCGCGCCGGCCTTGGTGATCTTGCCTTTTTCCACCAGCAGGTCGGCTTTGTTCAGCGTGCCCTGCGGGCCTTCCGTCCATATGGTGGCGTTCTTCACCAGCACCGATTGGGCCGATGCGGAGAGCGCGAGAGTCAGAATGAGGCTGAGAGATTTTAGGTTGTTCACTGAGCACCTCCTCCTTGCGGAGCCGCCGGGGCCGCGGGATTCCCTCTCGGCCGCTGGACCGTATCGTCGTTGCGATATTCAATTCCATCCACATAAACGCGCAGCACGCGGGTCCGCTCGCCGAACAGGTCGCCGTCGGTGACGAACAGGTTGGCGATCTTTCCCTTTTCAACTGTGCCAAGAATCGCCGAAACGCCGAGCAGCTCGGCCGGTCCGGTGGTGAGCGCGGCCAGCGCCGTGTCCGCCGGCAGGCCGGCGTCGATCATCTTCTTGACGTTGGCCGGGAAGTCCGCGGCGTTGCGCAGTCCGCGAGACGAGAGCACGAATTTCACGCCCGCGTCGCGAAGCCGCTTGGGATTCTCCGGAGCGAGCACGAAGCGCTTCAAATCGCGCGTGTCGGTTTCGGTGGCTTCATCGGCGTCGTCCACTCGGGGCCTGTCAGGGATCGTGACAGGCAGAATCAGCGTGCGTCCGGTCGCCTTGATCTGGTCGATCAGCTCCCATTCGCGACCCGAGCCGGTCATGACGGCGTTGATGTTGAACTCCTTCGCCAGGCGGTCGGCCAGCATCACGTCGGCGGGCGTATCGACCTCGAAGACGGCCATGCGGGCGCGGTCCAGGACCGGAATCAGCGCTTCGAATGAAGAGCTGAATTCCGGACGCTTCATACCGGCGGGATTGGCTGCGTATCGCTTCTTCCAGGTGTTGTACTGCTGCGTGTCGAGCAGCGTCTGGCGGATGGCCGCGGCAATGCCCATCAGGCTGCTCGGATATCCGCCGCCTCCACCGCCGAAGCCGCCGCCGCCGCCGAAGAAGATGCTGTGCCCCACCCAGCCCCTTCGGATCACCCCGCGCGCGCGCACCCGCCGCCTCCACCGCCGAAGCCGCCGGGCATCTCGAAGGCGATTGGCTGCGCGACCTGATCCTTCAGGATCAGCTCGCGCGTCGGCAGCCCGTCCTTCAGGTTGATCAGCGAGCTCTCGCCGCGGAAGATGCCCGAGTCGGGCGCCGAGACCACCGTGGTGATGCCGATGTTGCGGTAGCGCTGAGCTTCGGTGGCGTCGCCCTCGAACGGTACGATCAGGTTGCGCGATTCGGTCTCGGGATGCACGCGGGAGAGCGGATGGTTCGCGCCGGCCGGCGTTTCGCGCGGCTGTTGCTGCGCGAGCAGTGCGGCGACCTGTCCCGCTCCGCGCCCGCCGCCCGTGGCGGGCGTCGTGGTTGTGGCCGCGCGCCGCAGGCCCAGGTTCGTGTCCGCGTCGATGAAACCGGCATAGATGGTCTTGCCCGAGGCGTCGAACTCGACGGCGTCCGGCGGGATCGGAATGCCTGCGCCGACGGCGTCGATCAGGCCGTCGCGAATGATCACCGTTCCCTTGGCGATGACTTTCCCCGGTGCCACAACGATGCGGGCGTCCTTCAGGGCGTATACCCCCGGCCGTTCCGCCGGGAGGAATGCCATCAGCGGAAAGAGAATTCCGCACAGGACCGAAAAATTTCGGAGTCGTTTCATCTGATTGTCCGTCCTTTTGCTCAACCCTAGGATTGAAACTTTAGCGTCTTACGGGAGGGGGTTCAAGCGCTTTCCGGCGGGCCTTTACAAATCTACAGAATCAGGCCGCTTCCACCACTTCGAGGAAGAGCGCGGCCTCTTTCGCCACCGGACAACCGGTTTGTCTTTCTAGCTCGCGGACCGTCCGCAGCAACCGGTAACGCTTCATCCCGTCCAGGCCTTGGTAGGTGTTCGAAAGCACGGCGATCCCGCAATAGTCGGGTGACATCGCGGTTGGCCAGAACCGTATCCCCACCCTCAGTAGTTGCCAGACTCCGAAGCGTAACAGATTGTCGACCCCACTGTGGATCATGAACTGGCAGGCTCCGATATAGCAGACTTGGCGGACCCGGCGAAGGAGCAACCAAATGCACATCACAGCGGCGAGCGAAAGCAGGAAAGGCCCTTCCGGGAGCACGCCTCTCGGTCGGGGAACGAGACCCGAAAGCCACACCGCGAACGCCAGGATGGAGGACCAGCGCACCACTCGGCCGAGCCCGTGAAGCGCCGAGACGAGCCGAATGGACATATAAAATCATAGGGACCTTTCGTGGCGCGCTAGTATGAAGGCGCGATAAATTTCGGCCTAGGAGTTTCACCTAAGCCGCGTACATTTGCTACCATGGGATAACGTGCATTCGAAGCTTCTCGTCGCCGCTGCGAAGGCCCTGGTGCGCAAGGGGCTCATCGCCCTCATCGAGCGAAATCGAAAATGGCGAGTGTGCTCGGAAGCCGCGACTGGAGACGAAGCGTTCCGCGAGGCGATTCTGAGAAAGCCGGACGTTGTGATCCTGGACGGCGCTCTCCCCGAGATCGACGGCTGGGAAGTGGCGCGCCTGCTCGAAAAATCCGAATGCCCACCGGGCATCGTGGTCCTCTCACAGGAATACTCCGGCAAAACCGCGCAATGCGCGGTCTCGTGGGACGATTCCGTGGAAAGATTGTGGGCGGCCATCCGGGCGGCCGCGCGAGGCGAGACCTATGTCTCCGAGGCTTTTCAGGGAGCGTCACCCCGGCGCGAAGATCGCTTGACGAGCCGCGAGCGCGAGGTGTTGCAGCTCCTTGCCGAAGGGCGCAGGCCCTTTCAAGTCGCGCGGCGTTTGGGAATCAGTCCCAAAACCGTGGCCAGCCATCGGATCAACATCATGGGCAAGCTAGGATCGGGGTCGCTCGTCGAAATGTTGCGATATGCGATGGCTCACGGCATGATTAGAAAACTATAATTCGCTTCTAATCGGTTTCTAATATTCCGAGAGTATTCTCATCCCGTGGAAATACTCGTCGCCAGCTCCAATCCCAATTTTCGCCGGCAAGTGCTCAACAAGCTGCGCCATTTTACGTGCGGGGAAGCGCAAGGCGGCGCGGACGCGGTCGGCATGCTGGAAGCGGCCCGGTGGCGGACGCTGCTGCTCGACCTGCGTCTGCCGGATCTTGATCCGGATGACCTCGCCGGAATCATTCGCGAGCGATTCCCGCAGACCGAAGTCTGGTTCGTTGACTCAGAGGACGGCGAGGGGCGGCTTCCCAACTGGCCCTCCGAGCCGGCTGGACCAGTCGCGGATCCCTTGCCGGAGATGATCGGCAACAGCGACAGGATGAACCAGGTCTTCCAACGGGCGCGCCTGGTGGCCTGCAGGAACTCCGCCGTCCTGATTACGGGGGAAACGGGCACAGGCAAGGAACTCGTGGCGCGCGGCATCCACAAGATCGGCCCTCGGGCCGATGGCGCGTTCGTCGTGGTGAACTGCGCGGCGATCCCGGAATCGCTCCTTGAAGCGGAGTTGTTCGGATACGTGCGCGGCGCCTTCACCGGCGCCTTCCAATCGCAGTTGGGACGCATTCACACCGCCCACGGCGGCGTGCTGTTTCTCGACGAAGTGGGCGACCTCCCCCTCAGCATGCAAGCCAAACTGCTGCGCTTTCTGCAAGAGGGAGAAGTGCAACGGCTCGGGAGCTCGGACCTGATCCGTGTCGACGTGCGGGTCATCGCGGCCACCAACCAAGACCTGGAAAAGCGTATCGCCGAAGGTCAATTCCGGCAGGATCTCTACTACCGCATCGCCGTCTTTCCGCTGCAAGTGCCGCCGCTCCGAGAACGCCGCGCGGATATCGGGGCGCTGGCCGCCAGTTTTTTGGAGCGCCTGTGCCGGAAATCCGGCGCGCGCGAGAAGCGTCTGGCAACTTCCACAGTCCGATATCTGGAACAGCAGAGCTGGCCGGGCAATGCGCGAGAGTTGCAACACGCCATGGAACGAGCCTGGATCCTGTCCGAGGAAGAAGCCGAGCTGACACCCGAACACTTTCAGTGGACTCTCTAAGAATTCTCTCATCTGAATTGGCCATTCCTTTGCTCTCAGACGAGGAATGATCCCTCGAAGACCGAATACCAGAGTCGACTATTGCGAGCGAAACAGATTAGTGATGGAACAGATGCCCCAGGTGCGGTTCATCGCCCGCCGGATTCACGACCGGCTGCCGGCGAGCGTGGTGCTGGGCGATCTGGTGAACGCTGGAGTCATCGGGCTGATCGACGCGCTCGCGAAATACGATCCCAAGAAGAACGTCGAACTGCGGTCCTATGCCAAGTTCCGGATTCGCGGGGCGATCCTCGACAGCTTGCGCGAGCTCGACTGGAGTCCTCGCGACCTGCGCCGGAAGGCTCGCCGTATCGAAGAAGCGGATTGCCGCTTCGCCGCGGAGCGGGGACGGTCGGCGACGGAGCCGGAGTTGGCTGTGGAAATGGGTATGGACCTGGCGGAGTTTTATCGTCTCTTGCGTGATCTCCGCGGATTGCAGCAAAGCCGGAGCAGCACCGAGACAGATACGGTTGAAGAGGTGGCCGCCGCGGCCGAGGACGATCCTTTTCATTCTTGCGAGCGCGGTGAGATGAAACGCCTGCTGGCCCGGTCGATGGGGGAGCTCCACGGCAAGGAGCGGCAGGTCCTGGCGCTCTACTACTTTGAAGAGCGGACCATGAGGGAGATCGGCGCGAGGCTCGGCGTGGGAGAGTCGCGCGTCTCGCAGATTCATTCGGCGGCGCTGGCCCGCATGAAGGCCCACGTCGAGGGCCTTCTCAGGGGCCGTCCCAAAATCCGCCGCCAAGCTGCCTAAAGGTTTGCCTCCCGGCGGCCGATTCAAAGATAGTATGCGGCTGGAGAATCTCCGCATCCTCCCGGAGTCCGTTCATGAATGGAATGGGTTGCTGCGCGAGAAGCCCGTGGACCTGAACCGGGTCAGCAGCGTCGCCGCCCGTGACGTCAGCCTTTCGAGCCGCCTCATCCAAGTTTGCAACATCACGCAGATGGGAAGCTCGGGCGCCGTTTCGAGCACGGAAGAAGCGATCATCCTGGCCGGCGCGGAACGCGTCCGGATCTTGCTGTTGATGTGCGCCCTGTTCGAATACGCGGTGCCGCAAGTCCCTTTCTCCGAGACGCAGGCGTTCTGGCGCCACAGCCTGCTCACGGCCCTTCTCAGCCGGCAAGCGGCGCGCCGCAACGGATCGGCCTCGGCCGAAAAAGCCTACCTCGCGGGATTTCTGCACGATGCCGGCGCCATTCCGTTCCTCGGTCTTATCCCGGCGGAGGACGCGGACACTCGACGGGAGGGCTGTTTTGGGCCGGCTCATTGCGATGCCGGCCAAAGCGTTGGATTGTGGGCCGGACTTGACCCGGAATGGATTGACGTGCTCGCCCACCACCACGCTCCCGGTGGAGCCGAGAAGAATCGCGGGCTTGTAACTCTGGTGGCGGCGGCCGACGACTTTGCGGAACGGAAGGGAGTGGGCCTTTTCTCGTTTCATTCCCCCAGTTTGAAGATGGAGGAGATCCCGCGGCTGGCGCGGGCCCTTGAGGAAGAATTCGAGCTTTACTTCGAAACCGGCAAGATTGCCAGGCTCTCTCGCGCCGAATCGCGTTAGAATGCAGCGGCTGGGAGGGTTCTGCCGTGAAATTTCTTTCTCTGTTCCTGGTGCTCGCACTTCCCGTCTGCGCTCAGCGCGGCATCACCGCGGAAGACTATTTCGCGTTCCGCAGCCTGAGCGATCCGCACCTTTCCCCTGACGGAAAACTAGCCGCCTTCGTGATCGCCACCGTGGACCAAAAAGCCAATCGGCGGCACTCGGAAGTGTGGATGGCCTCGACCGACCAGAGCCGGGCGCCGTGGCAATTCACCTCCGGCGCGCCGTCGTCTTCTTCTCCGCGATGGAGTCCGGATGGAAAGAACTTGGCGGTCCTCTCACCCAGAGGCGGCGCAGCGGGAGAAACAGCCCGCGCGCAGGTCTATTTGCTTTCGATGAGCGGCGGCGAGGCGCGCGCGGTGACCAGCTTGAAGAACGGGGTCACCAGCTTTCGGTGGTCGCCCGACGGAACGCGGCTGCTCTGCTTGAGCCGCACGGGTCCCAGCGACAACGAAACCGGCCGGGAGCGCAGCGACGTGCGGCACTACACGCACATCCTCTACAAATTCAACGACACGGGATGGTTCGACGACCGCCGCTCGCACATCTGGGTTGTCGATGTGGCGACGGGCGCTTCACGGCAGCTCACCTCCGGCGACGATTGGGACGACACCGATCCCCAGTGGTCGCCCGACGGCAAGCGCATCGCGTTCGTTTCGAATCGCACCGGCCTCGACCGCGAGGACAATCGCAACACCGACGTGTGGGTGATTTCGAGCGAAGGCGGGCCGCTGACCAAAATCTCCGACCACACCGAACCGGATTCCAGCCCGCGCTGGTCGCCGGACGGCAGCAAGATCGCTTTCATCGGCGGAGCGGAGGAGGGCGAATATCCCAAGATTTGGCTGGCGCCGAGCGTGGGAGGCGGGGCTTCAACGCCGGCGATCAAGGACCTGGACCTTCTGCCCACCGACCTCGAGTGGAGCGAGAACGGCCGCGCGCTCTACTTTGTCTCGGGCGTGCGCGGCACAACGCATTTGTTCCGGGCCAATCTGGGAGAAGCGGCCGTGCAGGTCACCAAGGGCGAGCGGGCCGTTCACAATCCCGACCGGATGGAGAAGGCCGGCATCATGGTCTATGCCGCAAACGACTTCACGCAGTTGGACGATCTCTACGTCTCTGACGCCGGGGGAGGCAACGAGCGCCGGTTGACGCGCGTCAACGAGGAGCTGTGGAAGCAGGTCCGTCCGGCGACCGTCGAGCGCGTTCCGTTCAAGGGTGCGGACAATTGGGACGTGGACGGCTTCTTCGTCAAGCCGCTCGGATGGCAGGAGGGCAAGAAGTATCCGATGATCCTGAGCGTCCACGGCGGACCGGCCGGGCAGTACGGCGTCGACTGGTATCACGAGTTCCAGGTGTACGCCTCGCGCGGATGGGCGGTCTTCTTCGCCAACCCGCGCGGCTCTACCGGATACGGACGCAAATTCCAGCGCGGCGTCGAAATGCAGTGGGGCGGCAAGGCCTACCAGGACATCATGAACGGCGTGGACGCGGTCCTGCAGAAGTATCCGTGGATCGATCGCGACCGCCTGGGCGTGACCGGCGGCAGCTACGGCGGTTTCATGACCAACTGGATCGTCAGCCACACCAACCGGTTCAAAGCGGCCGTGACGCTGCGCAGCATCTCGAATTTCGTCAGCGACGACGGCACGCGCGACGGCCCCTACGGGCACAAGCGCGACTTCGGCGGCGACCTTTTCCAGAACTACGATTTCTATTGGGATTCTTCGCCGCTCAAGTACGTGAAAAACGTCAAGACGCCGACATTGATTCTGCACTCCGAGATGGACTTCCGCGTGCCGATCGAGCAAGGCGAGCAATGGTTCCGCGCGCTGAAACATTACGGAGTGCCGACCGAGATGGTCATCTTCCCGCGCGAGAACCACAACTTGACACGCACGGGCGAACCGAAGCATCTGGTCGAGAGCCTGAACTGGCAGCTCTACTGGTTCGATCGTTATTTGAAGTGAGTCCGGAGCTCTTCCCGAAGGCGCCGCAGCCCTTCTTTTAGGTAGTCGGGCTTGCCGCCGAACCAGATGCGGACGTGTCCCTCGAGTCCCAGGTGGCTCCCAGGGACGATCAGCACGCTCCGGTTCTTCCGCAAGGCCTCGCATAGCTCGTAACTGGGCGTTGCTCCGTTGTACTTCACCAGCGCCATGGCCCCGGCCTCCGGATCGCGGAGGCTCAACAATCCGTCGAGGCTCGCCACCCACTCTTTGAAAACGGGAAGATTCTCGCCGAGAATCTTCCGCGTGCGGGCGTAGCATTTTTCGCGATTCTCCGGCTGCACGGCGGTGCGCGCCATCCAGTCGGAGAGCTTGTTCGGACCGATGGTCAAGTAGTCATGCTGGGTCCAGCATTCTTCGATTACTTGCGCGGGTCCCACAATCCAGCCGATGCGGATGCCGGGGATCCCGTAGGCCTTCGACAATCCGCTGGTCACGATCACGCGATCGCTCATGCCCCAGAAGCTGGGCGTGCGTTCGCGGTAGATTTCCGCGCCCTGATAGACCTCGTCGGCGATGAGATAGGCGCCGGTCGACTCGCAACGGGCGACAATCCGCTTCATGGCTGCGGGAGATAGCACCGCGCCGGTCGGGTTGTTGGGATTCGAGAGATAGACGAGTCGCGTTTTTTCGGTCACCGCCGCTTCAAACTCGTCCCAGTCGGGCTCCCAATTCTGTTCCATACGCAGATGAAACTTGGCGACGGTGGCGCTGAGGCTGCGGGGCACGCCCCAGAGCTGCATGTAGTTGGGTACTTCGAAGGCCGCTGTGTCTCCTTCGCGCAGCAGGCTCAGGGCCAGGAGGTAGTTCGCCTCCGAAGTTCCGTTGGTGACTTCGATCTGTTCGATGGACGCGCCGGGATAGAGCGCGGCGAGCCGCTCGCGGAGCGGGATGGTTCCGTTCGACTGGCTGTAGCCGAGCGGCATGTCCATGGCGGTGTCGAGATCGAAGCCCATCGCCACGAGCTCGCGCAGCGTCACCGGCCTGACGCCGCTCTCGCTCAAGTCGTAGTCGACCACGTTCTCCCAGGTCGACTGCATGCGTTCCATCTCGAACTTTTCGATTTTCATGGGGGAACCAGTGTATCCCATCGGCTTTTTGAATCGCCGCCCATCAAGATTATGGATGTTGCGCCGGGCGGTTTTTCTTTATACTAGGTTGTTCGTCATCTAAGCCGGAGGAAGACCTTTCATGAGGTCCAAGAAGTCCGCCAAGAGATCCCCCAAGGAAGTGCTGGAGTTTGCCAAGAAAAACGACGTCAAGATTCTGGACCTGCGCTTTACCGACCTGCCCGGCCTGTGGCATCACATCAGCTTCCCGATCGGACAACTCTCGGAAAGCTCCTTTGAAGACGGGTTCGGCATAGATGGATCGAGCATCCGCGGATGGGCCGCAATCCACGAGAGCG
>CAZRND010000188.1:0-10266 GCA_964601345.1 uncultured Acidobacteriota bacterium
TCAGTTGGTTAGAGCGCCTGCTTCACACGCAGGAGGTCACAGGTTCGAGTCCTGTGCCGCCCACCATGTAGTCTAGCATTGGTCGGGGTTGTGACCCCGACCTAACCGTGTCAGAATCGAATCCCCTTCCCATGCGAACCGGAATCGTTGGACTGACTCAGACCGGCAAGACCACGCTCTTCCGGATGCTCACGCAATCGCATACCTCCGTCGGATTCGGCGGGCATGAGACGCTCCGCGGAATGTCGCGGGTTCCCGACCGGCGGCTCGATCAACTGATCGAGATGCATGAGCCGAAGAAATCCGCATACGCACAGGTGGAGTACCTCGACGTTCCCGCCATCAGCAAAGAGAACTTGCGCGAGGCTGCGTACCTCGGGAGCCTTCGCGAGGTCGATTCCCTCGCTCAAGTGGTTCGCCTCTTCGGCGCCGATGCCAATCCAATGGGCGAGATCCAGAGCGTCGAGGAAGAGCTGATCCTCAGCGATCTCGGCGTGGTGGAAAAGCGTATGGAACGGCTCGAACGCGAGCTGAAGAAAAACAAGACCGTGGAAACCGAGAAGGAGTTCGAAGCCCTGCAGAAAGTGCGACTGCAGCTCGAGTCCTCGAAACCCCTGCGCGCGCTCGACCTCGATCCAGCCGACTGGAAACGGCTGCGCGGTTTCATGTTTCTGTCCGAGAAGCCCATGCTTCTCGTGCTGAACGCTGCAGAGGATCGCGCCTCGAAGCTCGCTGAGGTTGAAGAAGAGTACCGCGGGAAGATCGGGCCGCAGCCGCACACTGGAGTGCTGGCCATCTGCGGGAGCATCGAACAGGAAATCTCGGAGCTGAGCGCCGAAGAGGCAGCGGCCTTCCGCGAGAGTTACGGGCTGAAGGATCCGGGCCTCGACCGCCTGATTCATGCGACCTATTCCCTGCTCGGACTGATCTCTTTCTTTACCGTAGGCGAGGACGAGTGCCGCGCGTGGACCGTTTCGCACGCCGCCACGGCCCTCGACGCCGCGGGCGCAATCCATAGCGACCTGGCGAAGCACTTCATCCGCGCGGAGGTTGTCGCCAGCGCCGACCTGCTGCGGCTCGGAAGCATGGCTGCGGTCCGCGAGGCCGGCCTGTTCCACCTCGAAGGCAAGGAGTGCTTGGTGAAGGACGGCGACATCGTGCACATCCGCCACAGCGGTTAGCTCTCCATGTCCACGCCCTGGATCATCCTATTCGGCCTGGCGGCGGCGCTCGGCAACGTCCTGGGCGGCTTCGTCATCGTCAAGGCGACGTGGTCGCGCGGATACCTTCGCTACATCCTGGCCCTCGGCGCCGGATTCATGCTGGCCACGGCGATCCTGGAAATGATCCCGGCGAGCTTCGATCTGGCCGGTCGCCTCGCCGCCGCGCTCCTGCTCGGCGGATTCTTGCTGATGCACTTTGTTGAGCACTCCATTCAGGCGCACTTTCATTTCGGCGAGGAAGTGCACCCGCAGGAGATGGCGCCTCACGCCGGCTATACCATCCTCAGCGGACTCGCGGCCCACGCCTTCTTCGACGGGATCGCCATCGCAGCCGGCTTCCTGGTCTCGGCCTGGCTCGGCTTCGCCGTCTTCCTGGCGGTCTTTCTGCACAAAATCCCAGAAGGATTCACGATCGCCTCCGTGATGCTCGCCAGCGGCCGCGGCGTTCGCGTCGCGGCGGGCTCGGCATCTCTGCTCGCCGCGTTCACCGTCGCCGGCGTGCTGTCGCTGATCGTTCTTCAGAGCGCGCTGAAATTCGCGATGCCCGTATCCGCCGGCGTAACAATCTACGTGGCGGCCTGCGACCTGATTCCCGAGGTCAACAAGGAACCTGGCATCGGGATGGCCTTCGTGGTCTTTGCGGGCGTCGGCCTGTTCTTGTTACTAGAGGCTCTCTTCCACGCACTATGAAAGTCGCCTTCATATGCTCGTTCAACTCCGCGCGGAGTCAGATGGCCGAGGGGCTCTTCCGCCATCTCGCGGGCCCTTCTTTCGAGGCGTTTAGCGCGGGCGTCCACTCGGCGGGCGTGCATCCTGACGCCATCGCGGCCATGGCCGAAATCGGGATCGACATCACCGGCCAGTATTCGAAGACTCTCGCGCAATTGCCCGACGATCTCGACCTGGTTGTCACCGTCTGCGACAGCGCCGCCAAGGAGTGCCCGGTCTTCCCCGGGCCGGTGAAGCGCTACCACTGGTCGGTGGAAGATCCTGCCGGACGAGGCATTGCGGCGTTCCGCGTCACGCGTGACGAGCTGCGAGAGCGGATTACGAAACTTGTGCGCGGGCTTCCCTAGTGGTTATTTCTTTTTCTTCCCTTTCTTCGGCTCGGGCTGCAGGATCTTGCTGATCGCCGCTTCCGCGAGCGGCGCCATGATCTTGTATCCGGCCGCATTGGGATGCAATCCGTCGTTCGCTAAGTCCGAACGCAGCAGGCCTTTCTCGTCCTTGAGCGAGGAGTGGTAATCGAGGTAGGTGAAGCCTTCGTTCTTGCAGTAGCTGGTGAGCCAATCGTTCAACTGCACGATCTTGTCCGGCGGCCGCGCCGTGATCTGCGTCTGTGTGCTCACCGGCAGGATCGACGCAAAGATCACCTTGATCCCCGCGGACTTGGCCAGCGTGCCGATCATGGTGAAATTGTTTTCAATCCCCTCGACGGTGACGCCGCGGGCCAGGTCGTTCGTCCCGGCCAGGACCAGCATCGCCGCGGGCTTCAGGTCGAGGACGTCGGCTTTCATGCGCCCCAGCATCTCGCCGGTAATCTGTCCGCTGATGCCGCGATTCACCCACGGCTTGCCCGGGAAGTATTCCGTGAGCTTCCAGAAGTCGGTGATCGAATCGCCCATGAACACGACGCGCTGTTCGCCCGCCGCGGCAGGACCGAGTTGTCGGTCGGCGTCACCGTAGCGCGCCAGGTTGTCGCGGTCGGCGTTGCGCGCGCGCAACTGCTGCTCGCGCTGACCGATGAGAGCGCGGAAGTGGGTGTCCAGCTTGTCGGCAATTTCGTGCAGGCGTGTCCGGTCCGCCGCGCTCGCTTGGCCCGATGCGAGATCGAGTTCGGCGGCCACGCCATGCAGGATGGAGACGAATCCGTAAATCTCCGGCGTGAAGTTGCCCTGGATGCGCTGACGATTCTTCTCCAGGTATTCCGAGCTGCGGGTGAGGCTCAGATTCTTCAGCAGCGTCGCGGCATCGTCTAGAAGCTGACTCAACTCCGGCGGGCGCAGCGCCGTCGCCTGCTGCTGGGCCCAGAGTCCGGCAGCCGCCAGCAGAATGACTAACGCAACTTTCCACGTCCTTCGATTTTCCATGTGACCTCCACGGTCTCCCCGCGCACCCCATAGATCTCGTCGTGCAGGTTGATCATAGCGCAAACATGGTTGGGGATCACTCGCAGCCGGTCGCCCACGCGATAGGGCCGAGAGGACGCGGCAATATCCAGGTGGCCGTGCTCCTCGGAGAATCCAGCGAGCACGGCAGCCCCATCGCCCACGATCGTTCCATAGCCGCTCTTCCTACCGGTGCGCAGGCCGTCGCTCGAAAAAGTCTTCGATCCGCCGTCGATCATAGCGCGTCCCGCGACCGCCGTACTGACTACGGTTACCAGCGCGCTCGCGGCGCAGTCCTCGGGCGAGCAATGTCCAGTGCCGACGGTGTTCGTGTCGTTGAAGATGTAAGTGCCGGGGCGGATTTCGTTCACGCCCGGCATACCGCCGGAGAGAAACGCCGAGGGCGTCGAGCCGCCGCTGAACACTTCGATCGCGATGCCCGCTCTCTGGAAAAGATCCACGATGGCTTGCAGGCTCTCTTTTTCCTTGCCCATGAGGGACGCTTGCTCCTGGTTGTCCACAAGAAAGTAGCCGGGGTAGACCATAACGCCTCGAAACTTCAGGCCCGGCAATCGGCTGATCCTCGAAGCGAGCGCCGTTGCATCGTTCCCAATTGCCACGCCGCAGCGTCGGAATCCCGTATTGATCTCCAGCAGGACGCCGAATGTCACGCCGGCATTTTGCGCGGCGCGCGAGAGACCTTCCGCGGCCTCGATGGAATCGAGGCCGACCGTGACCGCGGCGCGCCGCGCGACGTTCGCAAGACGCCCGGTCTTGATCTCGCCCACCACGGGATAGGCGACCAGGATGTCGCGAATGCCGGCGGCGGCCATGACTTCCGCTTCGCCGACTTTCGCGACGGTGATGCCGCACGCGCCCAGGCGAATTTGGCGATGCGCCAACTCCGGGATCTTGTGAGTCTTCGTATGCGGGCGCAACGCTAGGCCTTTCTCTTTCGCGAATGCGGCCATACGCGCCAGGTTTCGTTCCATGACGTCGAGATCGATCAGGACCGCCGGCGTATCCAGTGCGGAGATTTGCATAGGCTTATAATACAGGTGGGAGATAACTATGAACCACGAGCTCCCGCAATTGCTCGCCATGGCGCTAGCCTCCGGGCTTTCATCGGGCTTGAACGCCTATGCCAGTGTGGCGCTGCTTGGCCTGATGCAACGGCTGGGGATGGTGAGCCTACCCGCGCCGCTCGATTCACTTGCTCATCCGTGGGTCATCGGCGCTGCCGTGGCGCTCTATTTAGTCGAGTTCGTCGCCGACAAAATCCCGTACTTCGATAGCGTTTGGGACGCGATCCACACTTTCATCCGCATCCCCGTTGGCGCGCTCCTCGCCGCCGGAATGTTCCGCGAGTTCCCTTCCCATCTCCAGTGGATCATGGCTATGGCCGGCGGATTCCTCGCGCTGCAGGCGCACGGAACCAAGGCCTCGCTGCGGCTCGCCGCAAACGCCAGTCCTGAGCCCTTCACGAATTGGGCGCTGAGCCTGTCGGAAGACGCGATGGTCGGTTTCTTGATGTGGTTCGCGGCGCGCTATCCCTATGCCGCGCTGGCTGTCGTGGGATTCCTTACGGTGATGTCCTTCCTGCTGATCCGGACGATCTTCCGCGCGTTAGGAAATCTTTGGACCCGCTTCAGCCAAAGAAAGTCTCCGCCACATGATAGAGCTCGTCATCCACTTTTCGGTTGACGAGCGCCTCGGAGAACGGCACTGAGTCGACCTTCGTGCCGTGCAGCGCCACCATCCTGCCGGATTCTCCGCGGATGACCATCTCCATCGCCGCCACGCCGAAGCGCGTGCCGAGTATGCGGTCGAAAGCGCTCGGCGATCCGCCGCGTTGGACGTGTCCTAACGTCACCCAGCGCGTCTCGAGGCCCGTGCGAGATCCGATTTCGCCGGCCAGGGCTGCGCCGACTCCGCCGTGCTGCTCATGGCCAAACTCGTCCTTGGCCGCGCTCTGCGTGACTTTCTTCGCGCCGGACTCGCTCGGCAAATGGCAGCCCTCGGCGACCACGACGATCGAAAACGTACGGCCGCGCGTGACGCGGCTTTGCAGGAACTTGCCGACACGATCGAGGTCGATGGGCTTTTCCGGGATGAGAATCACGTCCGCGCCTCCGGCGATGCCGCTGGCGACGGCAATCCATCCGGTATCGCGTCCCATCACCTCCACCACCATCACGCGGTTGTGCGCCTCGGCGGTCGAGTGCAGCCGGTCGATGGCGTCTGTGGCGGTGTTGACGGCTGTGTCGAACCCAAAAGTGCAATCCGTGCCGGAAAGATCGTTGTCGATCGTCTTCGGAACTCCGATCACCTTGAAGCCTTCGTTATGGAGCTTGAAGGCGACGCTCTGTGTGTCGTCGCCGCCCACCGCGATCAAGGAATTCAATCCCGCCTTGGCGTAGTTCTTCTTGAGCAGGTCCAGGCCGTCGGGACGCTTCATGGGATTGGTGCGCGACGTGCGCAGGATGGTCCCGCCGCGCGGGAGAATCCCGCGGACCTTCTCCATGTCCAGGACTTCCCAGTTTGCTTCGAGCATCCCGCGCCAGCCTTCGAGGATTCCGAGCACCTCCCATTTGTTACGCAACGCCTTGCGAACCACGCTGCGGATGACTGCGTTCAATCCGGGGCAATCGCCGCCGCCGGTCAGAATTCCGACTCGATGAGGCATAAAATGCAGCGTACCACATTTCCTGAATGTGTGATAAAAGCTGAGATATCCAGAAGTCGCGAGGTGAGCATGACGCGCGAGAAAATTATTTCCGCCATCGTAGAGACGGGAGTCATCCCGGTGATCCGGGCTACCAGCGCCGAACAAGCCATGCGCGCCGCCGAGGCGGTTTGCCGCGGTGGCATCCCCATCGTCGAGATCACCATGACCGTTCCGGGCGCGATCCATGTGATGGAAAAGGTCGCCGACCGCGTGGGCGACAAAGTGCTCGTCGGTGCGGGCACCGTGCTCGACGGCGAGACCGCGCGCGCCGCGCTACTGGCCGGCGCCGAATTCCTGGTCTCGCCCGCCCTGCGGCAATCGGTGATCGAGATGGGACACCGCTACTCGAAGCCGGTGATGCCCGGCGCGCTGACGCCTACCGAAGTGCTGGCGGCCTGGGAGGCGGGCTCGTCTTTCGTGAAAGTCTTTCCGGCCGGGAATCTCGGCGGACCGAAGTATCTCCGCGCGCTGAAGGCTCCCTACCCGCACATCGAGATGATTCCCACGGGCGGCGTGAATCTCGAAACGGCCGTGGATTTCATGCTGGCCGGCGCGGCGGCCCTGGGCGTCGGCGGCGACCTGGTCGATTCCAAGGCGATGGCCGCCGGTAAGGTCGAAGTCATCGAGGACAACGCGCGCAAGTTCCTGGCGTGCGTCGAGAAGGCCCGCTCGATCCATCACCGCAAAGTCGCGAGTGTCTAGCGTCCCGGGCCCGCGTTCCCTGGACCACCTGTCGGTTGCAGCTTGGGGATCCGGTCGTTTACGCCCGGCAGAGTCGGGAACGGCGCGTGCGGCTCCGTTTGATACCAGTAGGCCACGGTGTACCAATTGTCCGAGCGATGGTTGGCGTGGCCGTGCTCCATCGTCACCTTGATGGACTTCTCGAACGGGATCGGATCTTCGATGTGGAAGCGGTAAGCCATCGAACGGCTCCCGGCCCGCTCGATGCCTACGAGCGGCGCGCCGGCATAGGGAAACGAAAACGGCTTCTGGAAATCCCATGACCCGGTGTAGTAGTCCTCGCTGCCGGTGCCGGTGATCTGCGGTTCCTTTGCGCCGTCGATGAAAACCATCTCGTCGCCTTCGCCCCACCAGAAATCCTGATTCTGCAGGACGCTATGCGTCACGCCGACGAAGTGTCCGCGTCCCGTCGCCTCGAAGAAAACGTAGTTGTCTTCGCCGAGCAGGTTCTTCTTCCCGTTGATCTTCTCTTCTCCGTTCGACGACCAGTCGTTCGTCCAGCCGCGGTTGGGCTGCGCCTGCCGGAACTGGGCGTGGAAATACGCGACTCCAGTGAGCGGCTGGCGGTAGCGGCGGTAATCGAAGTTGTAGTAAAGCGCGCCGACGTTCTGCGCGCCCTCATGCGTGAGGGTGATCTTCGCCGAGCGCGCGAAGGGCATGCTCCAGTAGCTGTTCAGGGAGCGGAGCGGCGCGACATTCATGGGCAGCGAATTCCAATCGACGTATTCGCCGAGCCCCAAGCCAAAGAAATCGCCGATCGGCGCTTCGACGCTCGGGGTCGCCTCGCCATCCCAGTACATCCGCAGGACCATCTTCTTCAGGTGATACACCTCGCCGCTGGCGATGGTGAACCACATGTGGTTGATCTCGCCCGGCCCGGTGATGTCGGCGAGCGTGACGGTTTCGCCCGGCTTCATCTGCAAGCGGTCGGCGTTGCCGCCCGTGCGGTCATAACTACCGGCGCGTCCGGCAGTGAAATCCTTCAGGCGGGAGAGGCTGCCAAGCGTACTGGCACTCTGTCCGAACGCTGACAGCGTCAGGAGAAGAACAGACAAAGCAACTCGCATTACACACTCCTTGTGGTTTGTGAACGAGACAAGCGAAAAGCACCCACGGCAATCGCAATGGAGAGAGCGACGAGCAATCCATCTCGCGTCAGGGTGCGAGGGCCGATGGCTTCCCCCGCCCCGAAGCATCCACATTCGATTCCCATGCCCTTCACGTACGATCGCAGCATAGCCGCAAAGAATCCCAGCAGAAGGGCGCTCGAAACGATCGCCACGTAGCGAAGACCAAAGCCGGCCAGGAGCAGAATCCCCAGCGCCAATTCCAGCCAAGGCAGGTAGTGGGCGAGAAAGAGCACGGCCCATTCGGGGAGCAGTTTGTACGCGTCAATCGTCCCGGCCAGTTGCAGCCACGGCTGGCGGAGCTTCGTGTAGGCGGCGTACAGGAACACCACGCCCAGCACCAGGCGTCCCGCAAGGGTCAAATAGCGGGTCATGCCGCGCTACCGCGTGAGGAGATCGTCCAGAAACTTCGAGAAGAGCGAGTAGTTGACCGCGCCCGCCTGTGGATATGACTTGTCTTTGTGGCGGATCACCATGGTGGGCGTTTGATTGACCGCGCTTTGCGTGCCGAGGAAGATGTCGCGCTCAATCAGCGAATCGATGCGCGTGGCGCTGTTCTCGAGCACCTGCTTCACTTTCTTCATCTCGACAGGGCTGAGAGTCTCGGCGAGAATCGGCTCGATCTTGCCGTCGGCCGACCAGACACCCTGCTTGGCATAGAGAGCTTCGCTCACCTGTTCGTATTTGTTCAGGCTCGACGCCGCGATCGCGTAGCGGGCCGCCTCGCGCGCGTACGGATGCATGCGCAGCGGGAAATCGTGATGCACCAGGTAGACCTTGTCTTTGTTCACGTACTCGGTGATCACCCGCCGCAGGCAGGTCATGTAGAATTCGCGGCACGCCGGGCACTGAAAATCGCTGAAAACTTCGATCGTGATTGGCGCCTTGCTCGATCCCAGCGTCTTGACGAAATTCTCTTCGGCCCCGCTCGTCTTCTTGAGGGCCGCCTTCGCGGCGGTTTGAGCGGCGACGCTCACCGATAGGATCAGAACAGTCATCAACAAGACGGCAAAGAGTCGGCTTTTCACAGGCCCTCCACAATGGATAATTACACTCGTATTGTAACCTGGATTTATGGCGTGTCCGGCGTCGGCTTTCGGTTCAAATCAAGCGCCGTGCCGCGCCCGTCGTTCAGCTTCGCCGTGACGTCGAGATCGAGGTGATCCACGGCCACGGAGTTCTTCGCGCCATAGTTGGTGATGTAGAACAAGCGGCCGTCCTCCACCCAATAATCGCTGACGGCGTACACCGAATGATCCTTAAACGCGATCAATGTCAGTGGCGTGTCCGGCTCGGGAGGCGCCAGTTCCCTGATCTCAACCGGAGGCCGGTTCCCACCCCATACGCTCAGGCCCGGGGGTGTATACACGGGCTGCTCGGCCGGCACTTCAACGGGCGGCTGGTCGGGCGGCGTCGGCAGCAGATAGACCGGCTGCTCCACGGGATACGGAACGACGTAAGGAACAATCACAGTCCCTGTCTGATGGTACTTCCGCTGCAGGGAGAGCTGGCCGGCCTGCGGCTTCGCGCTGGCCGCCAGAGGATTGATGAACTGCGGCAAAAGCGACGGAACGACTCCGCCGGGATGATTGATATTTCCGTAAGGACTCGTCACCAGGCCCCAGCCCGGAGGCAGGCTAAATTGCGGCTGGCTCGTTCCAATCTTGGTCGCTGCGGCGTTGCTGGAGGTGTTGCTGCTGCCGGCCGCGGGTCGGGGAGTTCTCTGGCCAGAAGCAAAAGTGGCGCCAACGAGAACCGCCAGCGTCACAATCGAAATCCACTGTTTTCTCATGGCCTTGCCTCCCTCTCCCCTACTTCCTAACGATACGCCTAAGCCCTCCGCAAGTAAAGACGATGCAACTACATGCTCGGTTTCGGAACCTTTCGGTACCAACGTTCCAGTACCCGCGACGCGGGTTTCCCCCGCGGCGTGAAGCTGCGGTCGTCGGGACCGCGACCGTCTCCCGAGCTGTACCACTTCCACCAATACATGCCCCGGAACCAGGGCCGGTCGTAGAAGGCTTTGAAGATCGCTTCGTAGCAGAGAGCTTGTAGCGCCGCGTCCGGCTTGGCGCTGAAATCTTCCTTCCAGGGCTGGCGCGCTCCCGCGACTTCGCTCGGATATCCGATCTCGGTGAACAGCACCGGCTTGTTCCACTTTCGCTGGATCGCTTCCACGCGCGTACGGAGCGCCATCGCGCGCGCCTCGACGTTCTGGCGGCTGCTTGCGGCGTCCGCTTCGACGAGCGGATAGTAGTTGTTCAAACCGATGTAATCGAGAGCGTCCCAGAAGCGCAGCGTCTCAAATTCTCCGCCCCAGTTGGCGGCGTAGGTCAGCG
>CAZRND010000189.1:0-10232 GCA_964601345.1 uncultured Acidobacteriota bacterium
AACCCCCGCATTCCATACGGTTCGGTTCTTTTACCGCTGCTCGTCCACGTTTTCCGGGTCTGTGCCGCGAGGGCGATGCGATTGCGGCGCGTATCTGCGCCTCCAGCATTCGGGAATGTTCGCAGTTGGGGATCTGGCCGGCCGTGAGCCGAATCTCTGGCGATACCGGGAAGCCCTCGGCGTTGCCCCGCACGTCACGCTCGGCGAAGGGATGACGCCGTGCATCGCGGCGTCTTACGGCGGCCGCGAAACGTATTTCAAGCTCGACTATCTCTTTCCCACCGGATCGTTCAAGGACCGCGGCAGCACGGTCATGATCAGCCAACTCAAGTCGTGGGGGATCGCGGAATTTGTCGAGGACTCCTCGGGAAACGCCGGCGCGTCCGTGGCCGCGTATGCCGCCGCGGGCGGCATACGCGCCAACATCTTCATCCCGGAGTCGACGTCGCAGGGCAAGGCGGCGCAGATCGCCGCGCACGGCGCGAAGCTCGTGCGCGTGCCCGGCAGCCGCGAGGAGACAACGCGCGTGGCGCAGGAGGCCGCGGCCAGGACGTTTTACGCCAGCCACAATTGGAGTCCCTGGTTTCCCGCCGGATGCAAGACGGCGGCATACGAAATCGCCGAGCAACTCGAATGGCGCGCGCCCGATTGGGTGGTGGCGCCGCTCGGCGGCGGCAGCATGATCCTGGGACTCGCGGAAGGATTCGCCGACTTGCGGCGCGCCGGGATCATCCCGGCCGCGCCGCGCATCGCCGCTGTGCAAGCCGCGGCGTGCGCGCCGGTCTATCAGGCTTGGCGCTCGCAGCAGGCCGACGTCGCGCCCATCGAGAAAGGTCAGACCATCGCCGAGGGTATTTCCGTCGCCCAACCGGTGAAAGGAAGGGATATTGTGGAAGCCATCCGGACGTCGCAAGGCGTGGTTGCGACCGTCACCGACGAAGAGATCTGGCAGGCCGTCGCGGCACTTGGCCGGTGCGGAATCTACGTCGAGCCGACCAGCGGCACGGCCGCGGCGGCGCTCGAGTCGCTCTATCGGCAGGGGATCATGAAAGAGAAAGACCGCGTCGTGGTCGTGATGACAGGATCGGGAATGAAGGCGACGGATAAAATGGCAGCTCGATTTTCCTAGGAGGCGGAATGCAGCAGGAAACTATATTCACGGAACGCGCGCCGAAGCCGGCCGGGTTCTATTCGCAGGGCGTGAAGGCCGGTCCTTTCTTATTTATCTCCGGGCAGCTTCCTTTCGATTCTCAAGGCAAAGTCTCCGCCCAAACCGCCGGCGAGCAGACGACCCAGACGTTGCGCAACATCCAGGCGATCGTCGAGGGAGCGGGCGGGAAGCTCGACCAGTTGGTGCAGGTAACGATCTACGTCTCGGACATCGGCTTTTGGAAAGACGTAAACGCGGCCTACGCGGAGTTCCTGAAGGATGTTCCGGTGCGGCCGGCGCGCGCCGTCGTGCCGGTGAAGGATTTGCATTACGGGGCCAAGCTCGAAATCCAGGCCGTGGCTTACATGCCTTAGGAGGCTGACGTGATCAGAAGAACTCTTCTCGTAGCGATGCTGGCATCGCTGGCGGCTGCGCAGAGCAAGCCGGCCGACCTGGTTTTGCGCAACGGCAAGATTGTCACGCTCGATAGCGCCCGCCCGCAAGCCACTGCGCTCGCGGCCACGGGCGACACGATCACGGCCGTTGGCAGCGACGCCGAAATCCAGCCGCTGATCGGCCCGTCGACCAAGGTGATCGATCTCAAGGGCACGCTGGCGATCCCGGCATTCATCGAGGGTCATGGACATTTCACGGGTCTCGGCCGCTTCAAGATGAATCTCACCCTGCGCGATGCCAAGAACTGGGACGACGTCGTCGCGATGGTGGCGGCGCGAGTGAAGAAGGCCAAGCCCGGCGAGTGGATCCTGGGGCGCGGCTTTCACCAGTCGAAGTGGACGCCCGCGCCGAGCCCTAACGTGCAGGGCTTCCCGCTGCACGCGGCGCTGAGCAAGGTCTCGCCCGACAATCCCGTGCTGCTAACGCACGCCAGCGGGCACGGAGCCTTCGGAAACGAAATGGCCATGAAGCTCGCCGGCGTCACGCGCGATACAGCGAATCCTTCGGGCGGCGAAATTGTTCGCGACGCCCAGGGAAATGCCACCGGCATGTTCCTCGAGACGGCGCAACGACTGCTCTCGCGCGCGCATGACGAAAGCGAGTCCAAGCGGCCCGCCGCCGAGCGCATCGCGGAAGAGCGCAAGGTCATCGAGCTTGCCGCCGAGGAGAGCCTCTCGAAAGGCATCGCCAGTTTTCAGGACGCCGGCTCGTCTCTCAGCACCATCGATCTTTTCCGAAGCATGGCCAACGAAGGCCGCCTCGGCGTGCGCCTGTGGGTGATGATGCGCGATCGCATGGAGCTGCTCGAGCAAAATGCCGCTCGCGTCCGCGTTGTGGACGCGGCGGGCAAGCACCTGACCGTGCGCGCCATCAAGCGCCAGCTCGACGGCGCGCTTGGATCGCGCGGCGCCTGGCTGCTCGAGCCCTACTCCGATCTGCCGTCGAGCAGCGGATTCAACACCGAAGTCATCGAGGACGTCGAACGAATGGCGCGCCTAGCGCTGGCGCAGAACCTGCAGCTCTGCGTCCATGCGATTGGCGATCGCGCCAACCGTGAAACGCTCGACCTTTATGAGCGCGCCTTCAAAGGACATCCCGAGGGCAAAACGTTGCGGTGGCGTATCGAGCATGCCCAGCACATCAGTGCGACCGATATCCCCCGCTTCGCGCAACTGGGCGTCATCGCGGCGATGCAGGCCGTTCACTGCACATCGGATGCGGTCTTCGTTCCTGCTCGATTGGGAGCGAAGCGCTCCGAAGAAGGCGCCTACGTCTGGCAGAAGCTGATGAAGTCGGGCGCGGTGGTCACGAACGGCACCGATGCGCCGGTCGAAGAAGTCGATCCGCTCCCGTCGTTTTACGCCGCCGTGACCCGTAAGTTGAAAGACGGGACGGTTTTCTATCCTGACCAGCGGATGAGCCGCCAGGAAGCGCTCGAGTCCTACACCATCAAGAACGCCTACGCCGCTTTCGAGGAGAAGAGCAAAGGATCGCTTGTGCCGGGCAAGCTGGCCGACATCACCGTGCTCTCGCGCGACATCATGACCGTGCCGGAGAATCAGATCCTCGGAGCGCAAGTGCTGTACACGATCGTGGGCGGAAAAGTGGCCTTCCAACAGAGCAAATGATCGATCGCGAATACCTCATTCAAACCCTGGCGGACCTCGTTCGTATCAATTCCATCAATCCGACGCTGGTCCCGGGCGGCGCGGGCGAACACGAGGTCGGCGCTTACGTCGCGGCGTCGTTGAAGAAATGCGGGCTGGCCGTAAAGACGCACGAGCCGGAGCCGGGGCGCGTGAGCATCGTGGGGACGCTGAAAGGCAAGGGCGGCGGACGATCGCTGATGTTCAACGCGCACTACGACACGGTGGGCGTTGAAGGAATGCCCGAGCCGTTTGCAGGCGCGATCCGCAACGGCAAGCTCTACGGACGCGGCGCATATGACATGAAGGGCAGCCTCGCGGCGGGCATGGCCGCGGCGAAGGCGCTCGCCGACTCCGGCGCGGCGCTCCGCGGCGATCTGCTGATCGCCGCCGTCGCCGACGAGGAGTACGGCAGCATCGGTACGGCCGATCTCGTCGGCCGGTACAAGGTCGATGCGGCAGTGGTTACCGAGCCGACCGCGCTTCGCGTCTGCCTCGCGCACAAGGGTTATCTGTGGATCGAGGTGACCGTCGACGGACGCGCCGCGCACGGCAGCAAATTCGATCAAGGCATCGACGCCAACATGCGCATGGGACGCTTCCTCGCTGGGCTCGACCAACTCGAACAAGAGTTGCGCGCGCGGCCCGGGCACGCCCTGGTCGGGCCGCCCTCGCTGCATGCGGCCATGCTCGAAGGCGGAAGCGGGCTGAGCACCTACGCAGCGACATGTAAATTGCAAATCGAGCGGCGCACAGTGCCGGGCGAGACCGAAGCGCAAGTGATGTCGGAATTGCAGGCCATCGCCGACCGGCTCGATTTCAAACCGGCCATCAAGGCGTACTTTGTGCGCGATCCCTTCGAGGTCCCTCGAAGCGCCGCGATCGTCAAGACCGTGTCGAAAGCCGCGACCAAAGTCCTGGGCCGCGAGCCGGAGTATTTCGGTGATACGCCGTGGATGGATTCGGCGCTGCTCGCCGCGGCCGGCGTCGAGACGGTGGTGATCGGGCCCGCGGGTGCGGGCGCGCACGCCGCCGAAGAGTGGGTGGACGTGGAGTCGGTGGTGCAACTGGCCGAAGTCCTCGTCGAGACGGCTACGGAGTACTGCCGCTGATCGACCTGATCCAGGAAGCGACCTCCTATCTGAAGGGCAAGATTCGCCGCACGCCGGTCGAGGAATCGCCTGCGCTCGCAGAGAAGCTCGGCGTTCCGGTGTGGCTGAAACTCGAATCCCTGCAAATCACCGGATCGTTCAAGCTGCGCGGAGCGTGGTTCCGGCTCTCCCGACTTACGGCGGAGGAACGGAAGACCGGCATTGCCACCTGCTCGGCCGGAAATCACGGCAAGGCGATCGCCTTCGCCTCGCGTGAAGTCGGGACGCATGCGACGATCTACGTCCCGAGTTCGGTGGACGAATCGAAACTTCGCGGCATGAAGGCGCTTGGAGCCGAAGTCGTGGTTTCGAAATTCCCGGGCTATGACGACACGCTCGACTGGGCGCTCGCCGCGACGAAGAAGCCCTTCGTCTCGGCGTTCGACGACGCTGCGATCATCGCCGGCAACGGTGGATCGCTCGGCGCGGAAATCATGGAGGATCTGCCGCAGGCGCGGACCTTCATTGTTCCCGTCGGTGGCGGCGGACTCGCCGCCGGTCTGGCCGTCTTTGCCAAACACAAGTACGCCGACGCACAAATCATCGGATGCCAGCACGAATTGTCGCCGGCCCTGCGCCTTTCACTCGATAAAGGCGTCGCCGTCACGCGCCTCCCCGCGGTCGACACCGTCGCCGGAGGCGTTGAGGGTGGCATCGGCGCGCAGCCGTTTGACCTCCTGCGCTCGCGTGTCGATGGAGTGGCGCTGGTCTCAGAAGCGGAAATCTTCGCGGCCGTTCGGTGGATGCTGGAAACGCACCAATACCTCATCGAGCCGTCAGCAGCCGTGACGGTGGCGGCGTGTCTTACCGGCAAGGTCGGACGCCTATCGTCCCCGGCGGTCGTGGTGGTGAGCGGGTGCAACGTCGGCATGCCCGTTCTCCGGAGGATTCTGGGATGAAGGTTCTGAAGCTGCGGGAACTCGAGCGCCTGCTCGTCCGCTCCGAGATCGTCGAGATCATGAGACACGCGCTCGAGGCCGAGTGCGACACGCCGATGCCCATGCACTTGTACATGCCGGAGCGCGAGGGCGAGGTCCATATCAAGTCGAGCTATCGGCGCGGCGGAAAATACTTCGCGCTCAAGATGGCCTCGTCCTTTGGGAAACGCCATAGCGGCATGATGCTCCTCGCATCGGCTGAGACAGGCGAGCCCGTAGCGCTGCTCGCCGACGAAGGTCATCTGACCGACGTCCGGACTGCGGCCGTTGCCGCCATGGTGGCAAAGAAGCTGAAGCGCCGGGATCGGGTGATCGGAATCGTCGGCACCGGCGTCCAGGCGCGACTGCAGGCGGAGTATCACGCTGCTGTTCTGCCGCTCGAAGAAATCTGGATTTGGGGCCGGACTCCGGCGCGCGTCCGCGAATGCGCGCGCGACCTGCGGAAGCTCGCCGGAGTGAAGATCGCGGACTCGCCCGCCGCGCTCGCGGCTCATGTGCGGCTGATCGTCACCACAACGTCGTCTCGCGCGCCGCTTCTAGAATTGCCGATGATCCAGCCGGGCACGCTCATCTCCGCCGTCGGCTCCGATTCGCCCGGGAAGCAGGAGCTCGATCCCGCGATTTTGCGGGCGGCATCGCTCGTGCTGGTCGATTCGCGGCAGCAGTGCGAAAAGCTCGGCGAGTTGCAGCACGCCCGCGAGGTCAAGACCGTCGATATCGGACACGCCAAGCCCGCCGGCGGAATCGTCGTCTGCGATATGACCGGACTCGGCGTCGAGGACCTTTATATAGCGGAGTGTTGTTACAGGAAGTCGCGCGCGTCGCGGAAGGGCGCTTCGGGGCGCGTAAAATCGGGGCGGTAATACTCGGCGGCCCGGTCGTCGAGCGGCTGAATCCAGCCGTTCTCAAATCCCATCTCCTCCACCCACTCGAGGACCTTTTCGTATTCGCGCGGCCTGATCCGCCGGTTGAGCAGCGGGAAAAGCTCCTCGCCCTTCTTCTCCACCTTATGCGTGACGTAATACTGCGACATCAGGCTGAGCGTGACCCGCGGCGAAAGCTCTTCGCGAATCCATTCGAGGGTCTCGCGGATGCCGGCGAGATCGTTCGGCAGCACGAGCAGGCGGATCACAAGACCGCGTTGCAGCAACCCGCGCTCGTCGAAGATCGCTTCGGCGCCGAGCTGCCGGTACATCTCTTTTGTCGCGGCGCGCGCGCTTTCCACGTAGTGCGGAATCTTCGAGTACTCGTGCGCCGTTTGGTCGTCGCTGTATTTCAGGTCGGGCAGGTAGATGTCGAAGACGCCGTCGAGAAGCCGCAGCACCTCGACGCTGTCGTAGGCATTGGTGTTGTAGACGAGCGGCAAGCGCAGACCCTGCGCTGCCGCCAGCGATACCGCCCGCGCGATTTGCGGCGCGAAGTGCGTGGGCGAGACGAACCCGATGTTGTGGCAGCCCTGCGCTTGCAACTCCATCATCATTCCGGCCAGTCGCTCGAAGGACGTTTCATTCGTGGGGCGCTGGGTTCGAAAATCCTGGCTGATCTGCCAGTTCTGGCAATAGACGCATCGCAGGTTGCAATGGCCGAGGAAAATATTTCCCGCGCCGCGCGCCTGTTTCGCGCCGAGATGCGTGCCGCTTAAGGCAGGTTCCTCGCCGAAGTGCGCGGCGTAAGAAGAGACGATCGGCAGATAGCCCGCGACGCAGACCTTGGTCTCGTCCTTGAGGCGGTTGACGTGGCAATCCCACGGGCAGACGGTGCACGACTCGAGCAGACGGTCGAGCGCAGCTACGCGCTCGCTCCATTCCGCCGCGCCCAAACGCAGATAGGATGCCGCCATATCTAACATTGTCTCATTATTCTGAAGTAATATGATGGGCCGGGAGTCGCCCATGGGCCTCATTCAGTTTACTCAGAACTACGACGATCTTTCGACCGACCGCGGATACCAATTCCGGTTTTATTGCGACAAATGCCGCAACGGCTATCTGTCAGGTTTTCAGACTTCGGTGACCGGCATGGCCGGCGGGCTGCTGCGCGCCGCGGGCGATATCTTCGGCGGCGTGCTCGGATCGGCGAGCAATAGCGCCTTTGAGATCCAGCGAGCCGTGGGCGGCAAGGCGCATGACGACGCGCTGCGCAAGGCGGTCGAGGAAGCAACGCCGCACTTCAAGCAGTGCTCCCGCTGCGGCAAGTGGGTTTGCCCGGAGAAGTGCTGGAATGCAACGCGCGGGCTCTGTGAGGCGTGCGCTCCCGACATCCAGGAGGAAGTCGCCGCCGCGCAGGCCCAAGCCACCAAGGATCAGATCTGGCAGAAGGCCGCGGCCACCGACTTCACGAAGGACATCAAGATGGATGCGCACACCGCGGCGTTCTGCCCGGAGTGCGGCGCCAAAGCCGGCTCCGCCAAGTTCTGCCCCGAGTGCGGAGCCAAACTGAATCCGAAGGTCTCGTGCCCGCAGTGCAAGGCGGAGATGGAAGCGGGCGTCAAGTTCTGTCCCGAGTGCGGCCACAACATGAAAGCCAAGAACTAGGGTTCGACCGCGAACGCCGATGACGAAAACCTCTGGAATTCTGAAGCGAGTCGCCGAGATGGTTCCGGAGATGGCGGCGTTTCTGCAGGAGATGATCCGCATCCCCACGGTGAATCCGCCCGGAGAGAACTACGCCGATTTTGCGGAGGCCGTCGGCGAGCAGTACAAACGCCTGGGCTACAAGGTGGAGCGCGTCCCCGCGAAGGGGCATCCCGACCACATCCGGAAGCATCCGCGCGTGAACGTAATGGCCCGGCTCGAAGGCCAGACCGCGACGCCCTGCCTGCATTTCAACGGACACATGGACGTGGTACCGGCGGGATCGGGCTGGACCGCGTTGCCGTTCGGCGGCGAGATTCGCGACGGTAAAGTCTACGGGCGCGGCTCGAGCGACATGAAGTCGGGATTGGCGGCGTCGCTCTTCGCCGTGGAGTCGCTGCGCCGCTGCGGCATCCGTTTGCGCGGGAGCATCGAGCAAAGCGCCACCGTGGACGAGGAGAGCGGCGGTTTCGCCGGCGTGGCCTGGCTCGCCGAGCGCGGCTACATTCAACCCGCGCGCCAGCAACACGTCATCATCACCGAGCCGCACGGCCCGGCGCGCATCTGCCTCGGACATCGCGGGGCGTATTGGTTTGACGTGGTGATGCACGGACACATCGCGCACGGCAGCATGCCCTTTCAGGGCGAGAACGCCATCGAGCGCATGAAGACGGTCCTGAACTTGTTCGACGCGAAACTGCGCCCGCTGCTGGCCAAGCGCGCCACCAAGTTGCCGGTCGCGCCGCCCGGCGCGCGCCGCGCGACGCTCAACCTGAACTCGATCGCGGGAGGGCAGCCCATCGAGGCGCGGCAGACCCCGTGCGTCCCGGACCGCTGCACCGCCGTCTTCGACCGGCGCTTTCTCCCGGAGGAGAAATTCGATGTCGTGAAGCAGGAGATCGAGGAGTTGCTGAAAGAGACCGGACTGCCCTGCGAGCTGCGCGACCGCATGATCGTTCATCCCAACTTCACGCCGAAGGAATCCGCCACGCCCATGGCCGTGGAAGCAGCCATACGTCAAGCGGGGATGGAGCCGGAGTTCATCGCCAGCCCCGGCACTTACGACCAGAAACACTTCGTGCGCGTCGCCGTCATCCACGATTGCATTTCCTATGGACCGGGCATTCTGGATCTGGCGCACCAGCCCGATGAGTATGTACGATTGGAAGATATGGAGCGCGCCGCGCAAGTAATGGCGCTCACCGCGCTCCGATTGGTAGGAGCAGAATGAAGAGACGCGATTTCCTTACCGGCGGCGCGACCCTCTCGCCTTTGCTGGCGGCGCGCCTCTCCGCGCAGTCCTGCTCGACGACTCTGCCGCACATCGTCTCCGGATCGATCACCGACGTCGAGGGCGTCAAGGTGGGACACTTCACCGAGAGCAAGCGCCCGACCGGCTGCACGGTGATCCTGAGCGAACGAGGCGCGACGGCCGGCGTCGACGTGCGCGGCGGCGCGCCCGGCACGCGCGAGACCGATCTGCTGAATCCCATCAACACCGTCGACAAGGTGAACGCCGTCATGCTTTCGGGCGGCAGCGCCTTCGGACTCGCCTCGGCCGACGGCGCCGTGCGCTTTCTCGAGGAAAAAGGATTCGGCTACCAGGCAGGACGGTCGAAAGTTCCGATCGTCTCCGCCGCGATCCTGATGGATTTGGGAATCGGCGACGCTTCGATCCGCCCCACAGCCGAGTCGGGGTACAAAGCTTGCCAGGCGGCCGTGAACGCCGCTCCCGAACAGGGCAGCGTCGGCGCGGGCGCCGGCGCGACCATCGGAAAAATGCTGGGTCCGGGACGCGCGATGAAAGGCGGCTTCGGTACGGCTTCGATGCAACACCCCAGCGGGATCGTCGTTGGCGCGGCCGTCGCCGTGAACGCCGTCGGCGATATCTACGATCATCTGACCGGCAAGCTGGTCGCCGGAGCGCGCGCCGAGAACGGCAAGCAACTGGCCGACGTCATGACGCTGCTGCGCAAGGGCGAGATGCCGGGGCAGGCGGCATCGAGCAGCAACACAACGATCGGCGTCGTCGCGACGAACGCCGACCTCACCAAAGTGCAAGCGACGAAGATCGCGCAGATGGCGCATGACGGATACGCGCGCGCCATCCAGCCGGTCCATACGCCCGCCGACGGCGACACGATCTTTTGCCTCGGGACCGGCAAGCTCAAGATTCCTCTCGATCGTTTCCTCGGCATCATCGGCGCGCTGGCCGCCGACGTGATGGCCGAAGCGATTCTCTCCGCCGTGCAGCACGCCAAGGGACTGCCGGGCATCCCGTCGCTGACGGAATTCAACAAGCTGAATCCCTGAAGAGC
>CAZRND010000190.1:0-10221 GCA_964601345.1 uncultured Acidobacteriota bacterium
GCGGGGGACGCGGCGGACGCGGCGGTGGCGGCGGAGTGGCAGAGCCGGGCGCACAAGGCGGCGCACTGGCCACCGGACCGGGCGGCGGGCTGCGCGGCGGCGCGCCGTTGAAGTACTTCGACAAGCTGCGTGATCCCGCTCAGCGCGATCCGCGCGGTTACATCCTGCCCTCCGATCAACCTGATTTCCTGACAGCGACGAAGTTCATCAATGCGCTGCTCAAGACCGGCGTAACCGTGCATCGAGCGACGAGCAGCTTCCAGGTGGCGGGCAAAACGTATCCCGCCGGCTCCTACGTGGTGAAGTGCGCGCAGGCTTTCCGTCCGCACGTGCTCGACATGTTCGAGGCGCAGGATCATCCTAACGATATTCCCTACCCTGGCGGGCCTCCGACGCCGCCTTACGACGTCACCGGGTACACGCTCGCCTACCAGATGGGCGTGAAATTCGATCGCGTCCTCGAAGGCTTCGATGGACCGTTCGAGAAACTCACCGGCCAGCTAAAGCCGCCCGAGGGCAAAGTGATCGCGACTGGCACTCCCGCGGGATACATCGTCAGTCACCAGGTGAACGATGCGTTTGTGGCCGTCAATCGCCTGCTGAAGAGCGGAGAAGAAGTTTACGGCGTGAAGAATCCGTTGCCGTCTGGAGGCGCACGCGCCCTTTACATTCCTGCCAAGGCGTCCACCAAGCCGATGCTCGACAAGCTCGCAACGGACTTGGGCCTCGTCTTCACGGGGGTCTCATCCATGCCGTCGGGCGATTCCGTAAAGTTCAAGCCCGTGCGCATTGGTCTTTGGGATCGCTACGGCGGGTCGATGCCCTCCGGCTGGATGCGCTGGATGTTTGAACAATACGACTTCCCGTTCGAAGTCGTCTATCCACAGGCGCTCGATGCCGGAAATCTTTCGAGCCGCTTTGACGTGCTGGTCTTCCCCGACGGCGCTATTCCCGGAGCGGGCGGCGAAGGCGGTGGTGGAGGCGGCGGGGGCCGCGGCGGCGGAGCGGATCAAACGGACGCGCCGGGCGGATTCGGTCAGCTCGCACCGGAACTGGTGCCCGCGGAGTTCCGCGACCGGACAGGAAACGTCACGGCCGCTCGGACCATCCCGCAGATCAAGAAATTCCTGGAAGACGGAGGGACGGTGCTGGCGATCGGCACTTCGACAAACTTGGCGTATCAACTAGGACTGCCGCTCTCGAATGCGCTCACGGAAACCGGAGCAAACGGCGCGCAGATGGCGCTCTCGCGAAACAAATTCTATGCTCCGGGATCGGTGCTGCAAGTGGCCGTGGACAACACAAATCCGCTGGCGTTCGGCATGGCCGAGCGGGCGGACATTTTCTACGTCAACAGCCCGGTCTTCCGCCTCCATCCGGACGCGGGGTTAAAGGGCGTCCGCCCGGTAGCGTGGTTCGACAGCGCCGCTCCCTTGCGCAGCGGCTGGGCTTGGGGTCAGTTCTACCTGAACCGGGGCGTGGAAATCGCCACGGCCGACATCGGCAAAGGAAAGCTCTTCCTCTACGGACCGGAAGTTACTTTCCGCAGCCAGCCGCACGGCACTTACAAGTTCCTGTTCAACGGGATTTACTACGGGCCGGCTCTTAGCGCGCGAAGCGCTCGTTAATCTCGGTGACGATCTGTTCGTCCTTTTGTCCGGCCTTGCGCAGCTTGTGGGCGGTCAGGGCGATGGAGCGGCACATCTCGCACGCCGCTCCGTGGCTGTCGACAAAACAGTCGTAGTTGCTGGAGTGCCCCTGCTGGAAGCAGCCGCAATAGCAGGGTAGCTTCTCGAGCAGCTCCGGAACTTCGCGCGCCACGTCGTAGGAGGCCTGGATCTCGGGCTCAATGTACTTGGTGGCGAAGACCGGCGGACGCGGGACGCGCGGAAACGCCTTCAGGGTCAGCTTGCCGTGCAGCGTGGTGGCGCGGGCCACCTGCGACTCAGCCTTCGGCGGCTCGTCGGAGTAGAAGTAGAAGAACAAGCCGCCGCCCACGGCGAGAACCGTGAGGAAGGCGGCGACGGGCAGAATCCAGCGCTTCACTTTACGTTCTTCTCCGCGAAGTAAAGAAACGCAAACACTCCGACCAGCAGGATCGTGCCGATCAGCGTCACCAGAGTCAGACCTTCAATGAAAAACCCCAAAGCACCCACTGCTCACCTCCAGAATTTCATTATCTCAGGGAAGCGCACTCTTTGTACACTATCCGCATGCCCGATTACACTCAAGATCACGCGCGCTCGGGAATTCGCGCGCCGTTGCCGGAGCTCGAGACCTGGCCCAATCAGTATCCCGGATACGAAATCAGTATCGTGTACCCGGAGTACACTTCCGTCTGCCCCAAGACGGGCCTGCCCGACTGCGCGACGATCACGATCGAATATCTGCCCAACCATCTCTGCATCGAGCTGAAGTCCCTGAAGATCTACCTGCTCGCCTACCGGAATCTCGGCATTTTCTACGAGAACGCGGTCAACCGCATCCTGGCGGACCTGGTGGCTGCGTGCCGCCCGCATTCCGCGACCGTAACCGGCGAATTCACGGCGAGGGGCGGAATGCGCAGCCGGATTACCGCACGCTGGCCGAAGCGGCCGCGACGGTAAGGTTCACAGTGACCGTTTGAGCTTGATCGCCCGCCACCGTCGTGGCGATCACGATCTTCCCGGAATATGTCCCCACGGCCAGGCCGGTGATATCCACCGTTACGACGAGCGATCCTGCGTCGGTACCTGACGCGGGAGAGACGCTGAGCCAGTTCCCTGTGCCGGCGCTGGCGGTGGCGGTCCAACTGATGGTGGCGGAGTTCGAACCGGACTTGGCGATCCCGATCGTCTGCGTCGCGGGATTTGACCCGCCCACCGGAGCCTGGAAGATCAGCGACGCCGGCGTGACGTTCAGCACCGGTTTCACCGTAGCGGTGACAGTAATGGTTTGCGCCGGATCACCGGGCACATCGGTCGTCAACGTGATCTTGCCTGTGTACGTGCCGATCGCGAGACTCGTGATGTCCACGCTCAACTGAAGCGTGCCCGCGCCCGATCCGGAGACCGGGGCAACGCTGAGCCAGTTTCCGGTGCTCGAAGCCGCCGCCTTCCAGTTCGCCGTGACGGTGCCGGCGCTCGACTTCGAGATCGCGACGGTTTGCGCCGTCGGGTTGGTATCTCCGAAGTTCGAGCTGAAGGCGACCGTAGTGCGCGAAAGCTGCAGGGACGGTCCGAGCACCAGCGTCACCGCCGTCGTTTGAGGCACGTCGCCCGCCGCGTTGCTCGTCACGGTTATCTTGCCGGTGTAGGTTCCTACGGTTAGTCCGGCAAGGTTCACAGCGACGCTGAGCGATCCCTGGCCCGAGCCGGCGACCGGCGTGACGCTGAGCCAGTTGCCGGCGCTTGACGCAGCCGCCGTCCAGTTAGCTCCACCTGGATTGGAGATGGTGATGGTCCTTGCCGCCGGGTTGGCATCGCCCAGACTGGCCGAGTAACTGAGCGCGCTCGGGAAGAGCTGCAGCGCCGGGTTGATGACCAGTGTCACCGGGACGTTCTGAGTCTTGTCGCCCGGGAAGTCGCTCACGAGCGCGATCTGTCCGGTGTACGTGCCCACAGCCAGGCCCGCGGGATTCGCGAAGATGCCGGCGGTCCCAGAATCGGTGCCGGAGCCGGGTGAGACGCTCAGCCAGTTGCCCGTGCTCGAGGGCACGGCATTCCAGTGGATGGGCGTGGCCGTAGCGGATGCCTTGACGACGTTCAGGTTCTGTCCAGGCGGAAAGGCGCCGCCGACGTTGGCGTTAAAGCTCATCGCGGAGGGCGTGAATTGCAGTGCCGGATTGATGACCAGAGTGATCGGGACAACTTGCGCGACGTCCGCCGAGAAGTCGGTCGAGATCGTGACGGTTCCGGTATAGGTCCCGACGGCCAGCCCGCCGATCAGGATCGAGACGCCCACCGATCCCGAATCGGTTCCCGCGGCAGGCGAGATGAACAGCCAGTTGCCGCCCGTGTTTGTCGCCGCAACAGCCTTCCAGTTCACGGTAGTCGTGTTCGTCGAGGACTTCGTAACGATGATGTTCTGGCCCACCGGGCTTGCGCCGCCCACAAAGGCCGAATAGTTAAGCTGCGTCGGCCCGATGGTCAGCGAAGGACTGACGACGAGCGTCACCGGCACGATCAGCGGAGAGTCGCCCGGATAATCCGTAGTAATCGTAACGGCGCCCGAATACGTCCCAGCCTTCAGGCCCGTGGTGTCGACGGAAGCGTTGATGGTACCTGTATCGGCGCCCGAGAGGGAGTCGATGCTCAGCCACTTTCCTCCGGTGCTTGCGGCCACGGCGGTCCAATTGACCGTGGTGGTGTTCTGCGCCGGTTTGCTCAGGGCGATCGCCTGGCTCGCCGGATTGCTGCCCGCATTGGCAACAAAGCTCAGCGAAGTCGGCGTTGCCTGCAGCGCCGGATTGACCACCAGCGTGACCTTCACGACCTGCGGAGCATTCGCCGCCACGTCCCCGGTAATCGTGACCGTCCCTGTGTAAGTGCCCGCCTTCAAGCTGGTGACATCCACGTTGATCGCAGTCGTGGTCAGATCGGTCCCGAGGAACGGACTGATGCTCAGCCACGATCCACCGTCCGTGGTGGCGATCGTCGAGGTCCAATTCACCGAGCCGCCGCCGGTCTGGTAGATGGTCACGTTCTGGCTGCCCGGATTTCCGCCGCCCAGAAACGCGATGAAGCTGAGAGCGGGAGGATCGACGAGCAGGTTGAGAGCCGGCAAAGAGACCGGGAGCAGTACGTGGTTCGATTCAATCGCGCCAACCACCAGACGCATTTCCGGGAATCCGACTGCTTGATCCGGTGTCAGACTTTGGCTTTCGCGCGTGATACCGAGCGATACGGTGAGGTCGGTGCGGAAAATCCCGACTTTGCCGGGCGCGGGACCTTGGAACACGACCGGCATGTTCTGATCGACCATCAGGGCCGCCAGCGTGGTGGCGACACCCAGCTTGCCGTCGCCCGGCACGTTGGTCTGCGCGGGCGGCACGCCTTGCGTACCGTAAATGCTGGTGACCGTAAAGGAATTTGTGGACGTCTCGTAATAACGGTCGTAACCGAGCGACCGACCCCCTAGATAGACGCGGTAACCTGACGCGCCGGTCACAGCATCCCAGGTCATCTGAATCGTGCTAGTCCCCCCGGTGGAAATCGTAATCTGAGACTCACCCGAGCCGAGGCTCTCTCTGCCGTCCGGGAAGATCGTGGTTACGCGCAGGAAATACGTGGCAGGAATTACGCCGCCGCCGGTATCGGTGATCGTGAGCTGGACGTTCGAGGGACTATCGAGCATCAAGCCATAGCCGGTTCCATACACCGACACCGTCTCGCCCAACTTCGCGGGGTGATCGTTATCGACTAACGTGCCGTCGAGGTGCTGCGCAAGGACAGGGCCGGTACCAGCGCCATTCAGAGAATAAATGGACGGCTGCGGGAAGGTCAGGTTCACGGGTATCGCGACCGACAGAGACGCCTGGTTGCCGCTGAACTGCCGCACCTGGACGCTGATGCTGCTCCCGGTGATTTCGAGAGGCACCTGGAAATTGATCTGGCTGGGAGAAACGAAGGCCAGCGGGGCCATTCGGCCGTTCACCAGCACGCTCACGCCTTCGACTTCGGTGGGCAGAGGAGCGAAGTCCGCGGCGCGGAAGGTTCCCGGAGCAAGATTCTGCCCGAAGACCGAGGCGATGCTGCCGGGCACCACCTGGTTGTAAGGAGCCTGGAAATCGAAGCCGAAATCAGTGCTCGGCGCGGCGTCGAGGTGGTCGAAGGTGATGGTGGGCTGCGGCGCGTTGCTGCCGGCGTCGGGCGCCGTGAAACTCTGCACCGTATTCGGCGACGAGGTCAGGCCTCCGGTCGACGTGATCGTGTATTTGCAGTTGGTCCCGAGCGTTCCGACTTCCTTCGACTTGAAATTGATGCTGTCGATGCCGTTGGCGGTAGCGATCACTCCATGCAGGTCATTCCCGGTATTCCCGTTGATCTGCGCGGCAACGTTGTTGGAGATCTTGATGAGATCGTCGCCCTGCTGCACGGTGTAAGTGCCCGTGAAGGTTGTGGCGTCGGACTTGGTGATCGTGTACGTCGCGACATCGCCGACGATCGGCGTTCCCGCGAAAGTGAACTTCGGCGCCACGGCGTTCGCCACGCCGGTGGAGTAGAAACGGCTCTGGCCTCCGGAAGAAGTTCCCAGGTATAGGCGATACGACGTCACGCCGTTGACCGGATTCCAATTCGCGGTGATCTTGCTGCTGTCGGGAACCGTGATGGAAATTTCGTCCGAAGGCGTGCTCTCCCGCGGGAAATTGGAAGAAGCCGTGACTTTCAGGTAGTAAGTGCCGGCCGGGATGCTTCCGCCCGTATCCGAAGTGGCCGTGAGATTGGTCGGCTGATCCAGGCCGTTGCCGTTGAGGCTGGCCGAGTCCACCACGCCGCCGCGCGCCACGATCGGCAGGCCCGTCTTGAACTCGAGGACGCGGCGATTGTTGGCGTCAGAGACCAGGATCCCTCCCGACGCCGAGGGCGCCAGTGAAACCGGCAGAGCGGTACGCTCGGAGGCCGTTCCCTCGTTGGCGTTGCCGAATCCCGGCTGGCCCAAAACCACCTCGGCGGTGGCATTGTTCCAACTGGGAATCTCGTTGAATACCATGATGCGGTTGTTGCCCGAGTCCGCGATGTACAGACGCGATCCATCGCTGTACGCATAGCGCGGATAGTTCAGGTCCCCGGCCTGCGCTCCGACGGCGGTCGTGGCAAAGTCCGGCTGCCCGACGACGTAGTCGGCGGCGGCGCCGCTGGACGTCGGGATGCTCTTGTAGATGAGGATGCGGTTGTTTCCGAGATCGGTGACGATGAGCCGCGTCCCGTCCGTGGTGACGGCCACGGGACTCTGCAGCGACGATGCGTTCGGCACGTCGAGGATCTTGCGGGAAGTGAAATCAGGCTGGCCGAGGACGACATCCGCCGCGGCGTTGTTTGACGTCGGGACCGTGTTGTAGATCAGCACCCGATGATTCAGCGTGTCGGCGATGAAGAGCTTGCCGCCAAACAGAAACACCCCATTAGGCTGGCGGAAACTGTTATTGGCCGTTCCGGCCTTCGTCGTGTTGAAATCAGGCTGTCCAAGTACGACATCGGCAGAGGCATTATTGGCCGTAGGAATCTTGTTGAAGATCAGGACTCGGTTGTTCGCGGAGTCCGCGATCACCAGCCTGGTTCCATCCGTCGTTACGCCGATCGGCGTGTTCAGGCCGTTGGCCCCGGCCGCGGCTGCCGTGCACGATTGCTTCGAGTCAGTGCCGCAATTGAATCCGAAGTTCGCCTGACCGATGACCACGCTGGCCGGAGGTCCCTGGAATCCCGAAGTAATGTCGTTGAAGATCAGGACCCGGTTGTTGTTCGGGACCGTAAAAAGGTAGCCGCCATCGGCCAGGATCAGCTTGTTCCCGGCCACGGCCAGTCCCAGGGGGGTGCCGAGCTGGAATGCCTCAGGACCCGGTATCGTGGAGCTGAAATCGGGCTGACCCACCAGCATGGTCGCCGCTTGCCCAACAATGTACGATTGCTTAGCCGCCTGAGCCCCGGCAAGTCCAGTCGCCAGGGAGATTAACAGAAGTGCGGCTCCCACCCTCTCGAAAGAACGCAATCCCTTCACCTCGTTGGTTTGTAACGAAACGGCGCTGAATAAGTATGTTACGTCATTTTCGCGTGTTCCGCAACTGCATGTTAGAATGAGAAGAATCTCCCATGGATGGCCTGAAACGGATCCTCTCTCTGCTCGTTTTCGCTTCTTCCCTCTTTGCCGCCAAGGAGTTCGAGACCCGCCCGACCTCCGGCAACATCGATTGGGGGCGTATCCGGGCGGATGCCGCCGTCCGGCGATACTGGCAGCAGAAGCTCGGCCTCGACCAGTCGGCCGCGCCGCTTGCCATCCAGCGGGCCCTTGCCGACCAGGGGAACATCGCCGTGGTTGAGGACGATGGAACCATCCTTCCGCCGATCAACCGCTTTGACCTCGAAAACAAGAGCCTGCGATTCACTCTCGGATCGGATGGAACCTACAGAGTTGCGCCCGGCGCCGCAGCCTTCGATTCCGCCACCGCCCAATCGGGAACCAGGCTCACCCTGGGCGATGACGATTCCGTGGAGGTCCCGCTCGGATTTGCCTTCCCGTTCTTCGCGCAGACGTACACGTCCGTTTACGTGAATTCGGACGGGAATCTCACCTTCACGCGCGGGGACAGGTCACAGAACGACCGAGACCTGGTCCGGCTCGTCACAGGCCCGCCGCGAGTGGCTCCGTATCTGAAGGACCTGAATCCAGGAGAGGGCGGCCGGATTACCGTGGTCAACCAGCCCGACCGCGTTATTGTCTCGTGGCTCGCCGTACCCCTTTGTTGCAGTCCCGATATCGCGAGTCCGGTCCCCACACAGACGTTTCAAGTGGTGCTGTTCACCAACGGCACCATCGACTTTATCTACGGAACAACGCTCGGCGCGACCTTCTGCTCGGCGGGAAACGGATGCAGCCTGGTGGTGGGGCTCTCGCCGGGGCCGAACGCAGCCCCGTTCTCCGTGGTGGACCTCACGGCGCAAACCGGGGCCCAGTCCTTTGGAGGAACGTTCGCCGAGTCCTTCACGCTCACCGAAGTCGAGAGCGATACGGCGGCCGGTTACCGCTTCTACAGCACGCACGAAGATGCCTACGATTACGTGCTGCTCTGGCTCGATTTTCCATACACGCTGCCGAACAATGCGTTCGCCTACGAGCTGAATGTGAGCAACGATATTACCGGCATCGGCTTGACGACGGGCGACGCCGGCCGGGAGTTCGGCAGCTCCGGGCATCTCAAGAGCTTTCTGAACATGGGACAGCTCGCTCAATATCCAAGCGATCCGGCCCAGGTCTTCTTCGGAGAGAACTCCACGTTGAGCATCCTCGGACAGGAGAACGGGCATCGCTGGCTGGCGAACATGCTCTACCCCATCGCCACAAATGCCGTGAGCCCGATCCTGCTGGGACGCGACAACGAGCACTGGAGTTTCTTCTTCAACTCCGAGGCGTCCGTGATGGAGGGCAATGCCATCCGCGACAACGGTGACGGAACATTCACCACAACAGAGGCGGTGAAGCGTTACAGCATGCTGGACCAATACGTCATGGGCCTGCGCGCTCCCGAAGAGGTGAGTCCTTCGTTCGTGGTGACGAATTTGGGAAGCACGTCGGGACACGTTCCGGGCAGCCCGCCGCAAGTGGGCGTGACTTTCCGCGGAACAAAACTGCCGGTCACGATCGATCAAGTCATTCAGGCCAACGGCCCGCGCCTGCCGCCGGCCGCCATGGCTCCCAAGGACTCGAACTTCGCCTTTGTGCTGGTAACCAGGAAGGGTGTTCCACCGGCCGCCGGAAGTATTGCCAAGCTCGAAACGATCCGGGCGCAGTGGGAGCAGTTCTGGAACGCCGCGACGTCCAATCGCTCCCAGGCTCATGCCGCGTTGTTCAAAGCCGCCAGGATCAAGCCTCTCCCGGCCGCCGTGGGAGATTCATCGAGCAATCCCGCGACGCTGCGCCTCGCGTCGCCGGCTCCCGTGGGCGGGGTGACGTTTCAATTGCAACCGAGCTGCACGACTGTGCCTTCGGTTGCCCCGTCCTCGCCCGTTGCGGCGGGGGGGCCCGGTGACGACCTACGCCAGGGATCTGCGGCCGGAAACCACATCAAACGTCGCCGGCGCCTTATGGTATCCGACCTCTTCTTACAATCGTCGAACCGCCGCTCCAGCTTTCCTCGAGCAGTTTCGCCGGGCTTGCCAGATTTCAAACCACGCGTTTCAGTCCCTGGTCGGCGACAACTATGGGGTCCGATGGATAGAGGCCTATGAGCTGGGAGAGGACCGCGAACCGTTCGAACAGGAACTGCTCGGCGGAGCCGACTTGTATCCCGAAACCCGGCTACATCAGGATCGGCGGCATTACTTCGGTTTTCCGTTCGCCAAGCAGTTCAGCACGATGCTGATCGAACCGCCGGTCTACCTCAGCGCATTGCTGCGCGATTTTTATATCGCGGGAGGGAGAGTAACGGTCAGGGAATTTCACTCCACGGACGAGATCGCTTCTCTTTCGGAGCCGGTCATCTTTAACTGTACCGGGCTGGGGGCGCGAACCCTCTTCGACGATAAAGCG
>CAZRND010000191.1:0-10142 GCA_964601345.1 uncultured Acidobacteriota bacterium
GAAAAGCGGACAGATCACTTGTTAACTCCACCGGACACTTCACATGCTAACGACACTTTTTACTGAACCCGTTGCAAGGACTGTCGCGCTTTGTTACAATCCGGCCATCTTGTTCAAGAATCTTGGTTTTCGGTTTGGGATGGGGAGGCCGGCATGAAGAGACCGCGCGTGGTTATTCCCGATTGGCTTATGGGGGGCGTTGTCACCATGCTCATGCTGCTGGCCACCTGGACGGCTTGGGGGCCGCTGGAGACAATGGAGTTCAAACTCTACGACCAGCGCGCCCGGATGCGGGCCGCCGGCAAGGTCGGCCAAGAAATAGTCATCGCCGCGATCGACGAATCCTCGATTGACACTATCGGACGCTGGCCCTGGCCGCGCTCCGTCATGGCCGATGCCATCGATTACATCTCCGAATCCGGCGCGAAGGTTATCGGGCTTGCCGTCCTGTACACGGAAGCAGACCAGAATCCCGGACTCAAGGTCCTGGCCGACGTAAAGGCCCAGCTCGAGCAGCTTGCCGCCGAGAAGAAAGGTCTCAACGTCGAGCCGATCATCACTACGATCACGACCGCGCAGTCGCAACTGGATACCGACGAGAAGATGGCCGGGTCGCTCGGCCTTTCGGGAAACGTCGTGCTGCCGCTCTACTTCCTGTTGGGCACGCCGGTGGGCAATCCTTCGGGCGAGCTGTCTCCCGACATCCTGAAGAATTTCGTGAAGCAGATCGACAATCCGAACGACAAGAACGCCGCTGCCGTGCGCGAAGCGATCGACATCAAGGTTCCCCTGGCCAAGTTCAGCAAGGAAGTGAAGGCCGTGGGGCATCTCAACGTCTATCCCGACCGCGACGGCATCTACCGGTCGCACATGATGCTGGTGGACTACGGCGGGCAATACTTCCCCTCGTTCGCCACGCAACTGGCCGGAACATACCTGAACCTGAAAATGGACGACATCCACGTTCGCCTCGGCGGAGGCATCAGCGTGGGCAAGGTTTTCGTGCCCACCGATCCGTCGTTCCAGATGCTGGTGGATTACGCCGGTCCGCTCGGCACCTTCCCGTACTTCTCGATGAGCGACATCATCAACAAGAAGGTCCAGGCCGGCGCGTTCAAGGACAAGATTGTCATCATCGGCATCACGCACCTGGGACTCGGCGAGCAGATCGCCACGCCGGTGGCGGCGCGCGCCCTGCCGCAGCCGGAAGTTTTGGCTAACGTGGTTGAGAACATCCTGCACCAGCACTTCATCCAGCGTCCGACCTGGGCGCGGAATCTGGAACTGGGGATGGTCTTCCTTTTCGGGGCGTTCATCACTTTCGCCATTCCCCGCCTGGGCGCGGGTAAGAGCGCCATCATCACCCTGGTGCTGGGGCTCGCTTTCTTGGGCTTCGGCTTCTACTGGTTCCAATCGCACGGCGAGTGGATCAAGGTCCTCTATCCGACGCTGACGCTGGCGATCGGATACGCCGGCATGGTCTCGAAGAAGTTCCTGCTCACCGAGCAAGCAAAGGAAGTGCTCGAGGTCGAAAGCGTGGAGACGAACCGGATGCTGGCACTCAGCTTCCAGGGGCAGGGCATGCTCGACATGGCCTTCGAGAAACTGCGCAAGTGCCCCGTCGACGAAGTAAAGGACGCCCTCTACAACCTGGGCCTCGACTTTGAGCGCAAGCGGCAGTTCAACAAAGCTGTCTCGGTGTACGAACACATCGCCACGAAGGACAAGAAGTTCAAGGACATCGAGGCTCGCATCCCCAAGCTGACCGCTGCAGGCGAGACCGTGATCATGGGAACGGCGGGATTGCGCAAGGGTCCGGCGGGAGCCGACGCCACGGTGCTGGTGGAGGGCACAAGCGCCGCTCCGACGCTCGGTCGCTACGAAATTATCAAGGAACTGGGCAAGGGCGCCATGGGCGTGGTCTTCCTGGGTAAGGACCCCAAGATCAACCGCATGGTGGCCATCAAGACGATGCGCTTCGAGGATGACGTCGATCCGGAAGATCAAAAGGCGCTGAAGGAACGCTTCTTCCGCGAGGCGGAGTCGGCTGGACGGTTGAGCCATCCCAACATCGTCACCATCTACGACACCGGCGAAGACCAGGAGATGTGCTACATCGCCATGGAGCTGCTCGATGGGCGCGACTTGAAGGACTGGACCGCCAAGGAAAAGCTGATGCCGATGAAGGATGTGCTCGACCACGTCGCGAAAGTGGCCGACGCGCTCGATTACGCCCACAAGCAGGACATCGTCCACCGCGACATCAAGCCGGCCAACATCATGCTGTTGAAGAGCGGCATCGTGAAAGTCACCGACTTCGGTATCGCCCGTATCACGACCAGCTCGCGCACCGCCACGGGCACCGTGATGGGCACGCCGAGTTACATGTCGCCCGAGCAACTGGCGGGTAAGAAGGTGGACGGGCGCAGCGACCTGTTTTCCCTGGGCGCGACTCTCTATGAGCTGCTGACGGGAGAGAAGCCGTTCACCGGCGAGACAGTAGCCACGCTGATGTTCAAGATCGCCAACGAGCGGCATGAGTCGGCGCGGACGCATCGCGCCGAGCTGCCCGAAGCGGTGAACGCCGTGATCGACAAGTCGCTGATGAAGAACGCCGACGAGCGCTACCAGAACGGCGCCGAGATGGCCGCGGACTTGCGCGCCGCGATCGCCGGACTGCAGCAGGCCGCAGCCGTCAAGTAGAACAGGGAGAGGGATGGCCCAAGAGGTGGAGTTTGAAATCGGAGCGCGCACCGACGTAGGGATGCGGCGTCAAAACAACGAGGATAGCTTCGCCCTCGTCCCGCAGCTCAACCTCTGCGTGCTCTCCGACGGCATGGGCGGCGAAGCGGCCGGGGAGTTGGCCAGCAAGATCGCCGTCGAGACCATTTCCGGGTGCTTGCGCGGCGCGGTGATGGAAAACCAGAAGGTGGTCTACGGCGATCAGAATGCGCAGGTGTCGGAGGCCACGAACCAGTTGGCCAGCGCCATCCGCCTCTCGAACCGGGCCATCTGGGAAGAAGGACAGAAGCACGCCAGCCATCGCGGCATGGGCGCGACGGTGGTCGGCGCGTGGCTGCACGGATCGGTGATGAGCATCGCCCACGTGGGCGACAGCCGCATCTACCTGCTGCGCAGCGGCGAGATGCAGCAACTCACGCAGGATCATTCGCTGGTGATGGAGCAGGTGCGCCGAGGGTTCATCACCCTGGAGGAAGCCGAGAAGAGCGACATGCAGAACATCATCGTCCGCGCCCTGGGAGCCGAGGACAAGGTCCAGGTGGACATGGACGAGGTCTTCTTGATGACCGGGGACCATGTCGTGTTATGCTCCGATGGATTGACGAAAATGGTGAACGACGAGGGCATCGCCCAGATCGTCACCGAAGCGGCGGCGTCGCAGGACGCGGCCGACCGTCTGGTGCAGGCGGCCAACGACAATGGCGGCGAAGATAACGTCACGGTGATTGTGGTGAAGGTGAAAGAAGCGAAGCCACGCGGTTTGTGGCCCTTGTTGAAGGCTTTGTTTTTCGGTTAATCAACCCGGCTCCGGCCGGGAAGAGAGGGACTCAGTATGCCCAAGTTGATCCTCAAGTATGAGGCGGCGGTTCTCAAGGAAATCCCGCTGAAGCAGACGACTCTCACGGTCGGCCGCACCGCGGCCAACGACCTGACCATCGACAATCTCGCCGTCAGCGGGCACCACGCCAAGGTCTACTACGAAGGCGACAAGTTTGTGCTCGAAGACTTGAACAGTCTGAACGGCACCTTCGTCAACAATCAGCGTGTGCGCAAGAGTTTTCTGAAGAACGGCGATGAGATTCTCATCGGCAAGCATACTCTGGTCTACATCGACGAAGGCGGAGCGCCGCCCGAGAAGGTGGAGGCGGCGGCCGACAAGACCATGCCCATGGCCAAGCTCGAGGAGACCATGGTGCTCGACACCAAGAAGCGCCGCGAGATGCTGCAGAAGGCGACCGTCGTCGCGACCGAAGGCGCCTCGGCGCACGCCGCCGAGAAGGTCGGGAACCTCACCGTGCTCGCGGGCAAGACCGAGAAGCCGGAGTACATCCTCACCGGCCGCCTCTCGATGATCGGGAAGAGCGACCAGGCCACGATCAAGCTGAAGGGCTGGTTCGCGCCGCAGGTAGCGGCGGTGATCAACCGCAAGGAAAGCGGCTACACCGTCTCTTCCTCGGGCAGCGAAACCAAAGTCAACGGGCAGGTGGTGGCCGGCGCGCGCGAGCTCAAGGAAGGCGACCAGATCGAAGTCGCCGGTGTGAAGATGCAGTTCTACTACCGCGAGTAGGGCTACTTTGCCGGAGTCAGTGTTACCGAGACCAGGGTGAAGCCGAGCTTTTTCTGCGCTTCAATCGATTCGGGCTTCAAGGTCAGGTGATAGGCGCCTGCTTTCGTCAGCTTGACCTTTCCCATCTTCGAGATCACATACGGCCAGTAAGGATTGCTGGGATTGATCAGCTTGCCGTCGTTGGAGACGGCTCCCTTTAGATCCTGACCGGCCACGTTGAGCGCGACGCGATGTCCGCCCTCCCAATTCGTGCCGTCCTTCTGCTCCGACGTGATCACGGCCAGGTCGAACTCTCCTGGGCTTGAGACGCGGAAGTCCCAGCTTACCCACTCGTCTTTGTTGATCCACCCGGCGGCCACGCCTCGCCCGTCGAGGCGGAACTTCGGATCGCTCTCGGCATGATGCGCTTCGGCATGCGCCGTGGGCAGTGTGACCGTGTTGTCGGGCTGCTGCAGGAGCGACTGGACCGCTTCGGCCTTGCCGCCGAGTTCGAGGACGATCACGGAATCGAGCGGGTCCGGAGCGGCGTCGGGCAGACGCAAGCGCAGCGCGTAATGCTCAATCTCAGGCTTGCTTTCCTGCTTCACCGGGATCGCTTTGTGCTTGGCGTCGGCTAACAGATAGGCGTCGCGGACCGGCGTCTTGAGTCCATAGAGAACAAATTCCTTCTTGGGCCAGTCGAAGACGTGCAGGTAAAGCTTGTCGGCTTGCTTCGAGGTCAGGACCCCCCAGGGCAGGTCATAGGGGAAGGGATTCGCGGTGGCACCGTAAATCGAGTCGCCGTTCACCTTCATCCAACGCCCGACCTCGGCCAGCCGGTCGACGCTCGGCTGAGGGATCAAGCCTTCGGAAGTGGGTCCGACGTTCAGCAAGTAGTTGCCGCCGCGCGCCGCCACTTGCGCAAGCTGGCGAACCAGCACGGCGGGCGATTTCCAGTTGCTGTCGTCTTTCTTGAATCCCCAAGTATCGTTCAGAGTGACGGGCGTCTCCCAATCGCGCCGGACCTGGGCCACGCTGATCTGGTTGTCGCCCGCCGAATCGTAATCGCCCACGCCGTTGCCGACGCGGCCGTTCACCAGGCACATTGGCTGGAGTTGATGCACCAGGTCGGCCAGCTCCTGGCTCTGCTGCTTAGTCATGTTGCGCGGCGTGTCGAACCAGATAAGCCCGATCGGTCCGTAGTTGGAGAGAATCTCTCGAACCTGCGGCTTGGCTTTCGCCTCGAGATACTTCGGGAAGTCCTTCTTGCTGTCATCGGGCCAATCCCAGGAGTTTCCGACGGCGTCGAACTCGTGCCAGTCCTGCGTCTGCGAATAGTAGAAGCAGAGCCGGATTCCGGCTCTCTGGCAGGCGACGGAGAGTTCCTTAATGACGTCGCGATGGAACGGCGTGGCATCAACGATATTGTAGCGGCTTACCTTCGACCCGAACATGGCAAAGCCGTCATGATGCTTGGAGGTGATGACGATGTACTTCATGCCGGCGTTTTTGGCGACGGCCACGAAGTCGTCGGCATTGAACTTCACGGGATTGAACTGGTCGGCCAACTTCTCATACTCAGCCACGGGAATCTTGGCGCGGTTCATGATCCACTCGCCGATGCCGGGAATCGGCCTGCCCTTCCACTCGCCCGCCGGGACCGAGTAAACGCCCCAGTGAATGAACATGCCGAAGCGCGCCTCGCGCCACCACTTCAGGCGCTGCTCGGAGATGTCCTGGGCGGAAAGGACGGTAGTTGCGACGAGCAGGATGGCTAGTGTTCTCGAAAGTCTCATGAATCCCCCGGTTTTAGCGCTAATCCACAACGGAAGTGTAACACAGGAACTCGTGATACCCTCTCGCCATGCGAATTCTTTCGGCAATCATTCTTGCCGCAGCGCAACTGGTCGCCGCGCAGACCTATGACTTGGTGATTCAAAACGGGCGGGTGATCGATCCTGAATCGAAGCTCGATGCTGTCCGCAATGTCGGCATTACGGGCGGCGTGATCCGCGCGGTCTCGTCATCGCCGTTGCAGGGACGCGCATCCATCGACGCGCAGGGGCTCGTCGTCGCGCCGGGCTTCATTGATCTGCACTCGCACGGCCAGGACGCCGAGAACTACCGCTACAAGGCTATGGACGGCGTAACGACGGCGCTCGAGCTCGAAGTCGGTGTTGGAGACATTGACGGCTGGTACGACCAGCGCGCCGGGCGCAGCCTGATCCATTACGGCGCGAGCATCGGTCACATCCCGCTGCGCATGAAAGCGATGAAGGAGGCGCCTGCGCTCTTGCCCTCGGGTGCCGCGGCGCATCGCGCCGCGACGGACGCGGAGATCGAGGAAGTGAAGCGCGGTCTGCGCCACGGCCTCGAGCGGGGCGGAGTGGGCGTCGGCTTCGGTGTGATGTACACGGAGGCGGCCAGCTACGGGGAAATCCTCGAAATGTTTCGCGTCGCGGGCGAGCATAAGGCTCCGAGCTTTGTGCACATGCGGTATGCCGGGACGGGTGTCGAGGGCAAGACGCCGGGAGGCGTCGTCGGTCTCAGCGAGGTACTCGCGGCGGCGGCCGTCGGCGGCGGGCCGCTTCACATAGTGCATCTGAATAGCATGTCGATGAAACTGCCGGTCTTCGAGGAGATGATCGGCGCCATCGTGGACGCGCGAAGGCACGGCCTCGATGTGACCACCGAAGCCTATCCTTACACGGCATCGCAGACGCTGATCGAATCCGCGATCTACGACGAGGGCTGGCAGCAGCGCATGGGAATCAGCTACGGCGACCTGGAGTGGCCCGCGACTGGCGAACGCCTGACGGCGGAGAGTTTCGCCAAATACCGCAAGACCGGCGGCGCCGTCATCGCCCACAACATGACGGAGGAGATGATCCGCGCGGCGATCGGGCATCCCGCCGTGATGATCGCGAGCGACGGATTCCTGAGCGGAGGCAAGGGACATCCACGCGGCGTGGGCACGTTCGCGCGCGTGCTGGGACGCTACGTCCGCGAGCAAAAAGCGCTGAACTTAGGCGACGCCATCGCCAAGATGACGCTCCAGCCGGCGCGCCGCCTCGAAGGCGTCGTTCCGGGGATGAAGAGCAAGGGCCGCGTGAAGGCCGGGGCCGACGCCGATCTGACCATCTTCGATCCCGACAAGGTGATCGACCGGGCTACGTTTGCGAGCCCGGCGCAATACTCCGAAGGTTTCCGCTACGTGCTGGTGAATGGAGACTTCGTGGTCCGCGACGGCAAGCTGGTCGAGGGCGCGCATCCCGGAAAAGCGGTCAGGGGTGCTGTGAAATAGGCGAGGATCTCAAGCGGCCTGAACAGGACGTTGCCGGACCCTAGGCTTCCGGTTTGGGACCAGTTTGATTTCAACGCGACTCCCCAGGGCGTGGGCGACTCGAATGAGAGTGGAGACCGTCAGATTGCGAGGTTTGCTCTCGATCATCGAGATCTTGGGCGCACTCATCTCGGCCTTGGCCGCAAGTTGAGTTTGGCTCAGGCGGTTCGACCGGCGCAGTTTGGCGATCTGAACCCCCAGACGCAAATGATCAAGCTCCTGCTCCACCAAACTCCTGAGGCGCGGATCCTGCATCTGTCGAGCGTAGAATTCCTGCCACCGAGTACTCATAATGAAGGCTTCCTTTCCAGGAGTTTAACGTGACGCTCCATACGTTCCTCGGCGATCAGCAGATCCGCCGGCGGAAGGCTCTCGCTTCTCTTAACGAGCCCGTGCAAAAGTATGAAGGTTCGCCGAGTGTCGCCGTAGTAGAGAATGCGAAGTTTATCCTTACCTTGCTGGGTTCTTAGCTCCCGTAGGCGGCCCCGAACCTGCGAGCTATAGGGAAAAGGCATGGTCGGTCCTTGTTCCTCCAGCATCTTGATGATTGCCAGGACTTTCGCTCGCTGCTTTGTCGGAAGCGTTAGCAGGAACTCCTCTACCGGAGCACGCCCCTTCCTATCGACAAAGAAGTCTACGGCCCATAGCATTCTCAAATAGAGTATACCATAAAAGATAAGACCAGATTCTAAAACGAAAAAGCCTGTCGGAAGATGGCGTCGACGTTGTGCAGTTGGCGCTGCAAGTCGAAGGCCGCGGCGACTTCCTTCTCGTTCATCGCGCCGCGGATGTCTTTGTCGGCGAGCACCAGTTGGCGGAAGTCCTCGTCGTTGTCCCAGGCGCGCATGGCGTTGCGTTGCACCCACAAGTAGGCCGTTTCGCGCGAAATCCCTTTCGCCGCGAGATCGAGCAGCAGTTGCCCGGAGAAGATGAGCCCGCCCGTCGATTCCAGATTCTTCTTCATGCGCGCCGGATTGACAATGAGCTTCTCGACGAGCGTCGCCGTGCGGTCGAGCAGGTAATCCGCGAGGATCGTCGAGTCGGGCAGGATGATGCGCTCGACCGAGGAATGCGAAATGTCGCGCTCGTGCCACAGAGCCATGTTCTCGATCGCCGCCTGCGCGTTCGAGCGAATCACGCGCGCCAATCCGCAGATCTGTTCGCAGGTGATCGGATTGCGCTTGTGCGGCATCGACGAGGAGCCTTTTTGGTGCGCGTCGAAGAACTCGGAGGCCTCGCGGACCTCGGTGCGCTGCAGGTGCCGGATTTCGAGGGCGATGCGCTCAAGCGATCCGGCGAGCACGGCCAGCGTGCTGACATAGTGAGCGTGGCGGTCGCGCTCGATGACCTGGGAGGCGATTCCGGCGGCGTGCAGGCCGAGGCGCGCGCAGATCTTCTCTTCGATCTCCGGCGTCAGGTGCGCGAAGGTGCCCACCGCGCCCGAAAGTTTGCCCACGCGCAGGCCGTCCGCCGCGGCTTCAAAGCGCGCCAGGTTGCGGCGATTCTCGCTCCACCAGTTCAGAATCTTCAGGCCGAAGGTGATGGGTTCGGCGTGGATACCGTGCGTGCGTCCGACCATCACGGTGTCCTTGAACTCGATGGCGCGCGCGCGCAGGACTTCGCCGAGGCGGCCAATCCCTTTTTGGATGATCGCGCTCGCCTCGCTGAGCAGCAGCGCTTGGGCCGAATCGACCACGTCGTTCGAGGTGAGGCCGAAGTGCAGGAATCGCGATTCCGGGCCGAGCGTTTCGGCGACTGCGGTGGTGAAGGCGATGACGTCGTGCTTCACGTCACGCTCGATGGCGGCGATGCGCGCCGCGTCGAAGCGTGCGTTTTTGCGGAGCGCGGCGGCGGCCTCGGCGGGGATCATCCCGGCCTCGGCCTCGACCTCCGCCACGGCCAGCTCCACGTCGAGCCAGCGACGGTAGCGATTCTCTTCACTCCAGATGCGGCCCATCTCCGCCCGTGTGTAACGAGGGATCATGACAGTCCCGCCAGTTTGAGGTTCCTGCGCAGCTCGTGTTCCTGCTCGGGGAAGACCGTGCGCAGATCGACGAGGACCCAGTCCTCCTCGACGCGCACAACGACATTACATGCGCGCAGCCGTTTCTCCATCTCCGCGGCTCCGCGGGATTCGTGCCGCAGGGCGATGAGCGTGGTCGGCAGGGACTGGCCCGGCGTCGAGCCGCCGCCGATGACGGAGTCGCCCGGCCGAAGCTCGGCCTGCCATCCGCCCTCGATCGTTCTCACGAAGGCTGCTGCGCGTTCACTCACCTCCGCCGCGCTCATGCGGATCATCCGCGCCACGGGCAAATCGTCGGGACGTCCCGCGACCCAGGATCGCAGCGTCGCGCCGAGCGCGGCGTAGGTCAGCTTGTCCACGCGCAGCGCGCGGAAGAGCGGGTTCGCGCGGATGCGCGCGATCAAGTCGGGCCGTCCCGCCAGGATTCCGGCCTGCGGCCCTCCGAGCAGCTTGTCGCCCGAAAACGTCACCAGATCGACGCCCGCCCG
>CAZRND010000192.1:0-10136 GCA_964601345.1 uncultured Acidobacteriota bacterium
CTCGCCGCACGCCCACGGGACGGGTCAGCCATTATCTGCGAGTGTTCGCGCGGCTCAAGCCGGACCAGACCGTCGAGCAAGCGCGCGCCGACATGGCTGTGATCGCGGAAGGGATCGCCGCGATCTCGCCTGCGACCAACAAAGGCTGGGGCGTGACCATCGACACCCTTCGCAACGCAGTCGTGGGCGAGGACCGCAGAACCACGTCGCTGATGCTGGCGGCGGTGGCGGCAATGGTATTGCTCATGGGATGCGCGAACGTGGCCAGTCTTCTGCTGGCGCGCGGCATCGGTCGCACGCGTGAGATGGCTGTGCGCGCGTCGCTGGGAGTGACGCCGGGACGCCTGATCCGTCAGTTGCTCACCGAGAGCGTTTTGTTGGCGGCGCTGGGAGGTGCGGCGGGAATCGCGCTGGCGGCGGCGATCGTACGAGCTGCTCCATCGTTCATTCCGCCCGGAACATTGCCGGTGGGCGTCCCGATCACGCTCGATCTTCGGGTGATGATCTTTGCAGTGGCCGCGACGCTCGCAACCGGCGTCCTCTTCGGGATGGCCCCGGCTCTTCAGGCGACGCGCTTCTCTCTCGCTGACACGCTTCGTTCCGGCGGGCGGTCGGCCACGAGCGGCGCCGGATTCCGCACCGCGCTTGCTGCCGCCGAGATCGCCATCGCCGTCACGCTCACGGCCGGCGCGGGATTGATGCTGCGGACGCTCGAATCCCTGAACGCGGTGGACTCCGGCGTGCGCACCGAAAACGTGTTGACCGTGCGCATGAGCACGCCGGGCAACAAGCATCGCGGACCCGAGTACGTTCCCATGCTGCAGGAAATGCAGCGTCGCATCGCGGCGCTGCCGGGAGTGAAGAGCGTGGGAATGGGCATGGACCTGCCGCTCGACGGATGGAACATCGGCCAGTCCTTCTTTATCCTCGGCCAGCCGATGGTGGAAGAATCGCAACGGCCCTCCGCCCACTTCCAGATGGTGAATCCCGCATGGTTTGACTCGCTCGGCATCACGATCACGGCCGGACGCGCTTTCAACGAGCACGACACGGAGCAGAGTCCCTCGGTCTGCATCGTGAACGAGGAACTGGCGCGCCGCTACTTGCGCGGGGTGAATCCATTGGGAACGCGTATCAGCGTGCCCGGCTTCAATAGCAATCGGCCCCCGGAGAGGGAGATCGTAGGCGTAACCCGCCAGGTGAAGGTCCAGGGACTGGGCGAGAAAGAGAACGCGATGGAGGTCTACGTACCTTATACGCAGAACCCGCTTCCAGGGCCCGCCATCGCCATTCACGCGCAGTCGAGTCCGCTGGCGCTGGTGCCCGCCGTGACCGAAGCGATCGCCGGCGTTGACAAGGACCTGCCGCTGACGCGCATCCGCACCATGGAAGAAGTCGCTGCTGAGACGATCGCGCAGCCGCGGCTGCGAGCGGTGGTCGTAGGCTCGTTCGCGGGACTGGCATTGACGCTTGCCGCAGTGGGTGTTTTCGGCGTGCTGGCGTTTTCGGTGAGCCAGCGTAGGCGCGAGTTCGGCATCCGCATGGCGATTGGCGCGCAGCCGTGGGACGTGCTGGCGCTGGTCCTGCGGCGGGGCGTGGCGATTGTCGCCGCGGGCGTCGCGGCGGGAGTCTTGGGTGCGGCGGGGCTGGCGCGATTCGTCGAGTCGCTATTGTATGGTGTGCAGCCGCTCGATCCGGCGTCGTTCATCGCGGCCGCGGTGATGCTCTCCGTGGTCGCGCTGGGAGCGTGCGTGATTCCGGCGTGGCGCGCCGCGCGGACAAATCCGGTCGCAGTGCTGCACGAGGAATAGAGTTACGCCAGCCGCCACTTGATGCGCGTGTATGCCACGCGGAAACCCTTTCGCTCCGCGTTGCGCTGCGACTCGCTGCCGGCTTGCGCCACCATCATGGCCAGGTCGCAACCATGCTCGTGGGCATAGCGCATCCGCTCCTGAAGCAAGGCGCCTTGCAATCCGCGGCGGCGCATCTCGGGTACTGTCGCGGCGCCGCTGAAGAGCGCGACTCCCTCGTGAAGACAAAGCGATCCTGCTGCGCCCGGCTGTCCGTCGAGCTCGGCCAAAAAGCAGGGACCGTCACGACGAGCATGCGAGATGGCGCCCATCCGCTGTAGGAAGTCCTTGAGTTCAGGATGCTCGTGCGACCAACCTCGTGCACTGACTTCCGACCAGAGTTGCGCCTCATTCGCTGTGGTCACGCGAACGCGGATGTTGTTGGGCAGATCGACGGCAGGATTTTCGACGTCGCGGCACATCACGTTACTGATTTCGATCGGACGATAGCCCCGCGAGCAGAGCATCCCGAGCGCGGCAACACCGGCGAACGGGCTGACCTCGTGGAAAACCGGCGCACCGCGGTCACGGAAGAATTTCTCGATCACGTCGAGCGCGGCTGAAGTCAGCTCCTCGAAGATGCCGACTCCGAAGGTCTGCGTCACCGGAGAATCCACGCCGTCAAAAACCACGTAGGCGCCCGCGTGCGACATCCACTCAGCGCGCGTCTCCGGGAAATGTTTTCCGTGAGCCTCGGCGTACTGAGCGGCGGGACTTCCCTCGGAGCTTTCGAGACGCTTCGAGAGAGCCAAATCGGAAAAAGGCATGGCAGGGATTGTACAGGGTGATTCTCAGATTTCGTGTCACCTTTCTACATGGTGAGACGTCAAATGCTTACAGAAGGGATGTAAGTGCTTGAAAGCGTGACGGCAGAATATGGCACGCGGATTGCAAGGACGTAGGTAGAGGAGAGAATGGAGAAGCGGTCATGGCGACGGCATTTGGATTTCTGGTGGTGGCGCTGATTGTGGCAAGCATAACCAGCCCCTCCCCGCACGACCCGCCCGAGGATTCGGACATTAGGTAGCCGCGGACTTGACACATTCTGTCAGGTTAGGCGAGGCTACCGCGTAACTTCATAGAACAATTCACCGCCCAGAGTGGTCCAGGAATTGCCCCCGAATCGGCATGCGGAGACTCCCCCTCGTTCGCATATGCATTCTCGTCAACATCGGTGTGATTGCGACGACCCTGGCATGGTCGCTGTCGGAGATCGAGGATCCGAGCATCCGCCAATCGCAGACGTGGTTTGTGTTTCTGCTGCTCCTCCTGCTGCCATACGTGTTGGTGATTTGTCTATTCGCAGCCGGACGGTTGAAGGCCGGTCTGCTCTGTGCGACCGCCTGGGGAGCAGCATCGTGCTTTTCACTCTTCGCATGGTTCTTCATTCCAGGCTGTTTGCTCCGCTCGACATCGCCTGTATTCCTCCTGAACTTCATGAGCATCGCCACTCTGCCGGTCAACATCGTTCTGGCAGCCTGCGCATCGGAACGCCTCCGGATCCTCCAAAGGCCGGTTCATGGCCCGCAACGGTGCTCGCCCTGGCGTTTGGCGCGGCTGTTTCCCATTGGGGTTTGGTGCAAGTTCCCCGCTATTACGACAATTTTTCCACTGCCGTAACGGCAGTCGGGACGTTACGCGAGATTCGCGACCAGCCCGACTTGAGCAAGCGCTGCAACACATTCCTTCGGGCGGGCTACGTCATTTCCTATAGGCTCAATGCTCGCGGATTCGTGGTGGTGGCCGATCCACTGATTCGAGGAAAAACGGGGATGCGGTCGTTTTATATGGATGAAACCGGTATCATCCGAGCGAATGCCCTCGCCCCCGCGACGATCAAGGACAAGCCGATTTAGTAGATGCGGCGAATCACCACAGTTCGCATCTGCATTCTCGTCAACATCGGTGTGATTGCGACGACTCTGGCTTGGTCGCTGTCCGAGATTGAGGACCCGGCCATCTACCAATCACCGACTTGGCTTGCATTCTTGCTGCTCATCCTGTTGCCGTACGTGTTGATGATTCGTCTATTCGCAACGGGACACCGAAAGCCCGGTCTGATCTGTGCAAACTCCTGGGGAACCGTGACCTGCTTTTCATTCTTCGCCTGGATGCTCATACCAAGCTTCTGTTTCGTCCACCCGTCGGGCCCCGTACAGTTTCTGATTCTCATGAGCCTCGTCGCTCTCCCGGTCAACATCGTCCTTGCCGTGAGCACATCGAGATGCCTCTCGGACCTCGATCCCACGTTCAAACCATGGCTCACGCATGTGCTTGCCCTCGTTTTCGGCGTGACCGTTTCGAGTTGGGGTCTTGTCGACTATCCTCGCTACTACGGGATCGCGGCGTCTGAGGCTGTGGCAACCAGAACTCTACGCGAGGCTCATGAACGACCCGACAAGAGTGCGCGCCCTGATACGTTTCTTCGGTCAGGCTACCCCTACGCTTACATGCCGATGAGCCGATCCGGAAAGGTAACAGGATTCGTGATGTTAGCGGATCCACTAGCTCGAGGAAAAACGGGGCAAAGGTCGTTTCATGTGGATGAAACGGGGATCATCCGGGCGAACTTCACCGTCCAGGCAAACGAAAAGGACAACCCGATTTAGGCGAGGTTACTGCCCTACGTCGAGCGCCATGATCTGGCTGCGGTCGCGGACGTACAGCTTTGTTCCGGCGAGCGATGGCGCGGTCCAGGCGTTGTGCGACAGCAGATGCGTTCGCGAGAGCACTTCGACGCCGCCCGCTGAGAACGTCGCCAGCGCCAGGCCGCCGTCCTCGTCGAGCACGATGAACTTGCCGCCGGCGTACACGAAGTTCGCTTTGGAAAACGCGCGCTCCTGCCACTTGATCTCGCCGGTACGCGCATTCACCGCCATCAGCGGGGCCGGGCCGAAGTCGCCGCTCGATCCATAGATGTAAGGACCGACGCGCACCATCGTCCCGTGATGCACGCGCATCCGGTTGTTGTACCAAAGCTCGTCGACTTTCGTCTTGCCGCCCTCGCGCGAGAGTTGCAGCCCGCGCGCCACCGTCCCATACGCCGGGCTGATCACCAGAATGCCGTCGTGGCCCCACACCGTCAGCGCGATGTTCAACACCCACGAAGTCTTGTGCGGATGCGACCAGAGCAACTCGCCGTTGTTCGGATCGAAGCCGGCGACGATGCCGTGAGCCTGTCCGCTGCCGCCATCGTCCATGAAGGCAACGATCTGATCCTGCCCCTGCAAGTTGATGAGCATCGGCGAGCTCGGCGCATTGCCGAAATCGTTTTTGCCCCACACGAGCGATCCGTCAGCGGGATTCAGCGCGACCAGGGCATGTCCCGAGCCGCCCACCTGGAGGATGATTGTGTTCTTGTAGGCCATGGGACTGCATGCATAGCCGCGCCCCATCTTTGTCGCGCCGGGGAAGTCTTTGTACAAATCTTTCGCCCAGAGCAGCTTGCCGCTTTTCTTTTCGAAGGCATGCATCATCGCCAAAATGCCCACGGTGTAGACCCGGTCGCCGAGGACCAGGGGCGTCGCGTGCGGGCCGGGTCCGTTTTCGAGAGCCAATCCAGACGTGGATGCGGGATAGGAATGTTCCCAAAGCGTCTTGCCGGTGGCGGCGTTGAGAGCGACAACGACTTCGTTGTCGCGCGTGCGATACATCGTGTAGAGCGTGCCGTTGTCGATGGCGATGCCGGAGTAGCCCTCGCCGAGCGGCCGCGTCCACAGTTTCTTCGGACCCTCAGCGGGCCAGGATGCCGGCAGCTTCGCCGTGTCGGCGGTGAAGTTGCGATGCGGCCCGCCGAACTGCGGCCATTCCGGAAAGTCGGCGGCGCAAAGTGTAATCGCGCCTACGAGGCAGGCAAGCAGAGTTCTCATCCCGTGATTTTAACCTAACCACCGGAGGTTTGCTTCGGACGGCAACATTATGATACTTTTATGTTTTATCGTTTGTTGAACAATATGCCGAACCAGATCCTCGATCTGCTCCGTAGCTCCGGCATGCTGGTCCGGGCGATCCTGGTACTGCTTGCCGGGTTCTCGCTCTTTTCCTGGACCCTGATCTTTGCCAAGTGGACGGCCTTCGGCCGCGCCCGCCGCTCGAGCGATCACTTCCTGAAGGGGTTCCGGCGCAGCCAGCGGATCTCCGAGCTCTCCGCCCTGATCGACAAGTACCGGCTCAGTCCCCTGGCCCGCGTTTGCGACGCCGGCTACCAGGAGCTGAGCCACCAGCTCACCAACTCCGAAGGACGCGTCACCAGCGCCACGGCGATCCAGCGCGCCTTGCAGATCGCCGCCAGCGAGCAGCTCACGGAGATGGAGGAGAGCCTGCCCTGGCTGGCGACGACGGGCGCCATCACGCCCTTCATCGGCCTGTTCGGGACGGTCTGGGGCATTATCGACGCGTTCCATGGACTCGGGACGGCGGGAAGCGCGACGCTGCGCGCGGTGGCGCCGGGCGTCTCCGAGGCGTTGATCACCACGGCGCTGGGCTTGTTCGTGGCCATTCCGGCGGTGATTTTCTACAACATTTTTCTACACTCGCTGCGCAAACTGGGGACGCGGATGGACAACTTCGCGCTTGAGTTTCTGAACGCCACGGAGAGAAACTACAGTTAGGAAGTTATGGCCTTCACCAACCCCCAAGGCCGTACGCAGTCGTCGCTCTCGGAAATCAATATCACCCCCTTCGTGGACGTGGTGCTGGTGCTGCTGGTGATTTTCATGGTCACCGCGCCGCTGATGGAATCGGGAATTGAAGTCGACCTGCCCCAGACCACGCAGGTGAAGCAGATCACCGAAGAGCGCGTCACCGTGACGATCGACAGGAAGCAACGGCTCTTCGTGGGCAGCGAGACTGTGAACATCAACAACCTGTCGAAAAAGCTGCGCTCCCTGATGCGCGATCCGTCGCGTCAAGAAGTGTTCCTGCGGGCCGACGAAAACGCGCCGTTTGGAATCGTGGCGCATGTGATGGACATCATGCGTAGTAACGGGATCGAGAAGATCAGCGTGGTCACCAAGCCTTATGAAGCGGCGAAGAAATGACATCGGCGGTAAAATAGAGGGGTGAGAGTCCGCGTCCAATCCGGCGAGAGGAAGGGCGGCCTCGGCAGCGCTTTCACTTTTTCAGCTTCCCTGCACGGATTTCTCGTGGTCCTGCTGGTAGTCCCGATGTCATTCTTCGGCCGCGCGAACATGTGGGGCGATCCCGGCATGGGCGGCAGCGCCGTGACGGTGAGCCTCACGGGCGGCATCCCGCTGCCGGTCTCGGAAGTGCCGAATCCGCTCGCCACCGACACCAAGACCTTGAATCTTCCCGAGCCGGCGAAATCCAAAACGGTGGAGAAGCCCACGCCGACGAAGACGGGCAAGGAATACCAGATCGAAGAGCGGAACCAAAAGAAACTGCTCGCCGAACTGGAGCGGAAGCGGATGCTCGCCGACCTGAAAGGCATCCCCAAGCCGGAGTCGAACGCGTTGCCGGGATCGGGCGGCCGAGCCTCGTCCGATCTTTACGGGCGCTTCCCTACCGGGCAAGGATCGGGCGGCATTGGATTCGGCGGCGACTTCGGCGACCGCTTCGGCTGGTACGTGCGCGCAGTGCGGGATTGCATCTCGCGGCACTGGGACCGCGGTCGCGTGGACTCGAGCATCCGCTCAGCGCCAAAAGTTTTTTTGAGCTTCGATATTTTGCGTGACGGGACGATCGTGGACGAACGCGTGGCCACGTCGTCGGGCGTTCCGTCGCTCGACCGCGAGGCGGTGCGGGCCGTGCAGGCGTGCAGCGGGCGCAGCGGCTCGGATGTGCATCTACCCCGGCTGCCCAACGATTATTCAGGTAGCAAAGTCCCCGTGGAGGTCTGGTTTGAATTCCAACAATAAGGCGACGCTGCTTATTCTGGCCGCCGCAGCAAGCTTCGGAGTTTTCGCGCAGCAGACCGACGATACACTTCGCATCACCATCAATCCGAATCTCAAGCCGATTCGGATCGCCGTGGCCGACTTCAATTCCACGGTTCCTCCCGCGACGGCCAAACTTTTTAACGACGTCGTTTGGAACGACCTCGAAGCATCGGGGTTGTTCACGATGGTGAGCAAGAGCTTTTATCCCACGGACGTTCCCTCCCAGCCGCCGGTCTCGAAGCCGGCCGCCTGGGGAGCGCCGCCGGTGGGCGCCGAGATGCTAGTCTACGGGAATCTGAGCATGGCCGGCGACCGCCTGCTGACGAACGCTTACCTGGACGCCATCGGCAATGCCCAGTCTCCCAACGTGATGGGCAAGCGCTACACCGAATCGAGCAGCGACGCGCCTCGCGTCATCGCGCACCGGTTTGCTTGCGACATCATCGCGCGGCTCGGCGGCGGCCAGGGCAATTGCGAATCGAGGATTTATTTTGTGAGCAAGCGCGGCCGCGACAAAGAAATCTGGTCCATGGATTACGACGGCGCCAACCAGCACGCCATCACGCAATACAAGAGCCTCTCGTTGACGCCCGCCGTTTCAGCCGACGGGTCTAAGATCGCTTTTACCTGCTACGCGCGCGGCAATCCCGACATTTTTGTTCTGGCGCTCGACACCAACCACCAGCTCACCTTCAGCAATCAGCGCGGGCTGAATACCACTCCAGCCTGGTCGCCCGACGGCAAGAAGCTGGCGATCTCTTCGTCGTTTACCGGAGATCCGGAGATTTACACGACCGACGCGAACGGCGGCAGCATGGTGCGTCTCACGCATTCTCCGGGCGTGGACATCTCGCCCACGTGGAATCCGAAGACCGGCGCGCAGATCGCATTTGTCAGCGACCGCGGCGGACTTCCCCAAGTGTATTTGATGGATAGCGACGGCTCGAACGTTCGACGGCTCACAGCGGGCGGAGGCGACGCCGTCGATCCGGCGTGGGCGCCGAACGGTGAACTGCTGGCTTTTTCCTGGACGCGGGGATTTGCGCCGGGGAACTATAATATCTTTGTAATGGATGTCGCCAGCGGTAAGATGATGCAGCTAACCCACGGGGCGGGGCGGAATGAGCAACCGAGTTGGGCCCCGGACGGACGCCACATCGTTTTCGAATCGGACCGTGGCGGGGGAACGCAGATTTATACTATGCTGGCCGATGGAACCCAAGTGCGTGCGCTGACTTCGGCGGGCATCAATACATCTCCGGTCTGGAGCGCGCGATGAAGACGGCAAGACCGGCTATTCATTCTCCTGAAGGAGGAATACCAAAACCATGAGTCGTAACCACCTCCGGATCCTCGGATTTTCCCTTCTCCTGCTGGTTACCCTAGGCGTTGGGTGTAAGAAGAAAGCTCCGGCTCCTCCGCCGCCGCCACCGCCGCCTCCGGCGGCCCGGCCCACGGCTACCCTGTCGGCGAATCCAACGTCGATCGAGCGGGGGCAGTCGAGCACACTAACCTGGAGTACTACAAATGCGACGGACGTTTCGATTGAGCCGGGCATCGGCTCGGTACAAGCATCGGGAAGCCGCTCGGTGCGGCCGACCGAATCCACGACCTACCGCCTGACCGCCAAGGGCGCGGGTGGCACGGAAGGCGCCAGCGCGCGCGTCACCGTGACGGCGCCGCCTCTGCCTCCGGTGGAGCGGGTTACGCAGCGCCCGCCCGATCTAAGCGACGAAGATCTGTTCAAACGCGACTTCAAGTTCGACATCCTCTTCGACTACGACAAGTACGATGTCCGCGACGACCAGCGCGCCAACATGAACGCGAACGGCAACTTCCTGCGGACGCGCCCGAACGTGAAGATCACCATTGAAGGACACTGCGACGAGCGCGGCTCGGCCAAGTACAACATGGGCCTGGGCGACAAACGCGCCACATCGCTCAAGGACTTCCTGGTGAACATGGGAATCGCCGCCGACCGCATCCACACCATCAGCTACGGGAAGGAGCGTCCGGTCTGCACCGATTCCAACGAGGACTGCTGGCAGAGGAACCGTCACGGGCACTTCGTGATCGATCGGTAGTGTTGCAGCGAAACTAACGGGGGGAGGGCGGCAACGTCCTCCCTTCGTCTATTTTGGAGGAACTTCTATGAGGCTTAAGACACTTCTTCCGGCTGCGTTTCTGGCGGTGTGCCTGGCTACGGCGCCCGCCGGATCGGCCAGCAAGGAGATGATTCAACTCCAGCGCGACGTTTCGCAGATCATCCAGAACCTGAACGATCTGAATCGCCTGGTGACGGAGCGGCTGGCCGTAATGGGCCAGTTGGTCGAAAAAACCGCCGATAACAACAATAAGCTGCAGGGGGCGATCGACGGCGGCAAAGTTG
>CAZRND010000193.1:0-10126 GCA_964601345.1 uncultured Acidobacteriota bacterium
CGGCAGCGAGGTGAAGCTGGCCGCCGGCGCGACAGCCACTGTCCGCGTGAAGGTCGCGGCGATGCTCGACCGTTTCCCCGACCCGAAGTTCAGCGTCCTGCGCTACGACCAGAAGCCTTACTGGGACGTCGAGCGGGCGCGCATCCCGGAGACACGTGAAGTTCCCGTCGAGCTGATCGTCAACGGAGAGCCGGTGGCGACGAAGAATGTCGTCGCCGACGGGCACGTGCAGGACGTGGAGTTTGCCGTGCCGATCCGCAAGAGCAGTTGGATCGCCGCGCGGATTCTCCCGTCATCTCATACCAATCCGATTTTCGCGATCGTCGACGGCAAGCCAGTCCGGGCCTCGCGCGCCAGCGCGGAGTGGTGCTTGAACGCCGTGGATCAGTGCTGGACACAAAAAGCCCCGCGCATCCGGGAGTCGGAGCGGGAAGCGGCGAAGAACGCCTACGACCATGCTCGGCGGGTGTATCGAACCTTGATTGCCGAAAGCCAATAAGTCTACTGATCGGTTTCGCCGGTAAACATCCGCAGGCGGGGGCCCGTGAATTCGACGCTGACTTCGAAGCCGCGGCCTTCCTTGGCTGGGACGACGCGAACGACCTTCCCGCTGGTGAAATGCGGCGGGAACTCCAGCGGTCCGATCGCCGCCCGCTGAACTACGATGTCGAGCGGAGCCTCGATCTCGAGTTCCTGGCCGGATCGAAAGAGCAATCCGCCGCGGCTGATGTTTTTGGAATCCACCTTCACGTCGAAGGGCACGCCGTTGCGGTCGACGCCGCGCACGAGCACCGTCATGCTCACTTGCAACCGGTTGGGACGTTTGACTCGGGCAGGCATGTTTTACGGAGATTGTATCAGTCAGACGCAGGCCGGCGCGAGGAAGAATTCGTCGACGCGATCGACAATTTCGCCGGCCGTCTCGGCGCTGTGGATCTTGTGGCGCAATTGCGATCCGTTGGCGACGCCGTGCGTGAAATACGCCGCAAACTGCTTCATCTTGCCGATGGCTTCCGGGTTCTTTTCCTCCACGAGCATCCGGTAGTAGGTGCGGATCATCTCGTAGCGGTCCATTTCGGTCGGCAGTGTGTAGCGGCCGGCGGCGCGGAACTCGGCGATCTGCCGGAAGATCCAGGGATTTGACGCCGCGGCGCGGCCGATCATCACGCCGTCGCATCCCGTCTCGGCCACCATGCGCAGGGCGTCCTCGGGACGCTCAATGTCGCCGTTGCCGATCACGGGAATCTTCACCGCCTGCTTCACGTCCGCGATATGCCGCCAGTCCGCTTTGCCGCCGAATCCCTGCTGCCGGGTGCGGGCATGCAGAGCGACGGCGTCAAGGCCGCAGTCCTCCGCGAGGCGCGCTAGTTGCGTTGCGATGATCTCCTGATCGCTCCAGCCGGTGCGGAATTTCACCGTGAACGGGATCTTCACCGCTGCGCGCACCATGCGGAAGATGTTTTCCACGATGGGCAGGTCGCGCAGCAGTCCCGATCCGCCGTTGCACTTCACGACCTTTTTCACCGGGCAGCCCAGGTTCAAGTCCACGATGTCGAAGCCGCGCGCTTCCACGATGCGCGCCGCCTCGGCGATGACCTCAGGATTCGATCCAAAAAGCTGCGCGGTGATCGGCCGCTCTTCCGGCCTGAAGACCAGAAAGCGGTCGGAGAAGCGCGTCCGCCCGGCCTTGAGTTTGGAATCGCGCTGAATGCCGTCGCTCGACGTGAATTCGGTCATGATCAGCCCGCATCCGCCCAGGCGGTGGATGAAGCGGCGGAAGATCGTGTCGGTGATGCCGGCCATGGGGGCCAGCACCGTGCCGGGCACGAGCGAGACGGCGCCGATCTTCAGGCTGTCGAGAGACATCGTATTATTTTAGAACAATTCGGTGAGATACTGCTTCTCGTATGAGCATCCCTTTGCTTCGCCACACTTTAGCCACTGTAGCCTATCGCGGAGGCAAGGCGATCCGCGGCGTCTCGCCCGGATTCCCGGAATTCCACGCATCGCCCACGTCGCGCACGCCTGCCCAGATTTTGGGGCATATCGGCGACTTGTTCGATTGGGCTTTGAGCATCGCCAACGGCAAGCAGGCGTGGAACAACTCCACGCCGTTGCCCTGGGACCAGGAGTCGGCGCGCTTCTTTGCCGCGCTCGAGGCGTTCGACAAGCGACTGGCGTCGGAGGCGCCGCCGGCCTGCCCCGTCGAAAAGCTTTTCCAAGGGCCGATCGCCGATGCGCTCACGCACATCGGGTAGATCGCCCTGCTGCGCCGCATCGAAGGACAGGCGATGAAAGCTGAGAATTACTTCGTGGCCGAGATTACCGCGGGACGCGTCGGCGCGGATCAGGCCGCGCCGCGGCGCGAGTTCGATTAGGCGAGCACTTCGACTGATGCCCCGTCGATGTGAAACTCGGCGGGGAGTTTCCCAGCCGGGTCGCCGTCCATTTGGATGGGAACATCCACCGGCGAGCGCACCGACACCTTCGTCGCGTGGAAGAAAACGTGGTCCGGCGAAAGATCGAGCCGGCTAGCGATGGCCAATCCCAGGTAGGCGAAGTTCCTCCACATGGTCGGACGCTTGAACACCGCCACTTGAAACTCGGGCTTGGTTACGTCGGCTTGCGACGTGACCGAGAAGAATCCGCCGTAACCATGGGACTTCCCCACCACCACGTTGTAGCCGCGGTACTCCTTGCCGTCCGCCTCCACGACGATTTCGGGAGGCCTGTAGAAACCGAGATGGCGAAATCCCTCCCACGCGAACGCAAAAGGCCCGATGGCCTTCTTCAGCCGCGTGCGTTCGGCCATGTGACAAATGATCGAGGCGTCGTAACCGGCGCTGGCCATGAGCGTGAAGTAGCCGCGCCCTTCGGCATGGCCCAGATAGATCCGGCGCGGCGCGCCGGTCGAGAGCAATCGCGCCGCGCGTAGCGGATTCAGCGGAATCTTCAGGTCGCGCACCAGGACGTTCATCGTTCCGCCCGCCAGCAACAGGACTTTCGCCGGCCGCCCCGACTTCACTACGCCGTTCAGCGCTTCGTTCACCGATCCGTCGCCGCCGTACACGGCGACGACCGGATGGCTCTCGGCCGCCAGGCGGCCTTGCTCCGCGCCGTCGCCGGGACCTCGCGTGGAGAAGCTTTCGACTTCGCCGCCCGCTTGTTCCAGGGCCTCGCGCACGCGCTCGGCGGCGGCGCGGCTCCGCCCCATCCCGGCGGCGGGATTGAAAACGAGTCCGACTGAGATTTTTGCCAAGGCGGGCCGGACTACTTCTTGTTTTCGACTTTCAGGTTCAGGTAAACCTCTTTGCGGCTGTCGAAGGAGCTGAGGGTTCGGGTGGGGCTGGCCAATCCAGCGGACTCCGCGCGGACTTCATAATCCACGTTGGGGTTGAGTCCGTGGAAGTGGTAGTTGCCGTCCTTGGGAGTGATGAAGGTGCGGACCTCGAGCGTGCGCGTGTTCTTCAGGTAGACGACGGCTTTCTCCAGAAGGTTGTCGCCGGCATCGACTACTTGGCCGTGGAGGGCGCGCACGTTCTGGTCTTCTTTTTTCTTTTGAGACCAGGCCGGCGCCGCGACCGCCAGAACCAGAACCAGCATGAGAATCCGTTTCATCAAGTCACTTCCTCTTCAGATGCATCGCCACGTCTACGCGGCTGTCGCCTTCGCACTCCGTCTCTTTCCGGTCCGTTTCCAGGCCCGGAGCGGCGGCCTCTACGATATAGACGTTTTTGGGCAGCGGCAAGTGTACGGCAAATTCGCCCTGTCCATCGCTGGCGGCTTCCCAATGGCCCTTGCCGGCTTTGACCTTGACGTCCACTTTGGCGCCGCGAACCAGGAACCCGCGGTCATCGAAGACCGTCCCGAAGATCAGGCAGGAGGGCTGCGCCTTCTTCGACGGCTTCTTCTGATTCTGCGGAGCCGGCGACAGGATCAGCGCCGCTGCGAGGACTAGGACGGTCACTCGTCGTCCTCCTCGTCCTTATCGTCTTTGCCGTCCTGGTCGTCCCCATCGTAGTCGTCGTCGTTGTCGTCGTCACTGTCGTCTATCTCGTCCCCATCCTCGTCGTAGCCGTCCTCTTCGTCGTCCTCATCGACGTCTTCTTCCACACGTTCCACTTCCATCGGACTGAGATGCACCACCTCGAGCTCCGCCCCGCATTCGGGACAGTTGACAACGTCGCCTTCTTCGACGTCGTCCTCCCCAATGTCGAGCAGCACCTCGCATTCCGGACAATTGGCCATAAACCTCCCTACCCTCCGCGATTCTAATATACAGAAATCCCCGCCGATCAAGTTTTGATTTTTGTCGAGACAGTAGGCTATGCTTCCCCGATGATCTTCACTCTTGCTTTGCTCGCCGCCCTGGCCGGCACGCCCGATCCGGAGCTGCAAAAGATCGCGCAGGAAATCTCCGCCGATCGCGTTGGCAACACCGTGCGCACGCTGGCCGGCTTTGGAACCCGCCACTCGCTCTCCGATCCAGAGGATCCCAAGCGCGGAGTGGGCGCGGCGCGCCGCTGGATTCGCTCCGAGTTCGAGCGCTACGCCCAGGAATCGGGCGGTCGCCTGAAAGTGGAATTCGACTCTTTCACCGCTCCGGTCAGCCGGCGCGTTCCGAAGCCGACGGAAATGATGAACGTGGTGGCCACGCTGCCGGGTACCGATCCCAAGGCGGCCACGCGCGTTTTCGTGGTCGGCGGGCACTACGACTCGATCCCACGCAACGTGATGGACACCACCACCAGCGCCAACGGCGCGAACGACGACGCCAGCGGGACGGCCGTGGCTCTCGAGTGCGCGCGCGTTTTAAGCAAGCGATCTTTTCCCGCGACGATCGTCTTCATCGCGTTCATCGCCGAGGAGCAGGGACTGATCGGCGCGCGGCACTGGGCGCAGACCGCGCGGCGTGACGGGCTGCGCGTCACCATGCTGAACAACGACATCGTCGGCGGCAATCGCGGTCCGCAGGAGAACAACTGGGTGCGCGTCTTCTCCGAAGGCCTGCCGGCCGCTGAGAATCCCGAAGAGATCCGCAGCCGCGTGACCGGCGGCGGCGAGGCCGATTCTCCGTCGCGCCAACTGGCGCGTTACGTCGAGGACATCAGCAATCAATACGCCCCCGCTTTCCCCGCGCGCATGGTTTACCGCCGCGACCGTTTCGGGCGCGGCGGCGATCATACGCCGTTCAACGAGAACGGATTCGCCGCCGTCCGCTTCGCCGAAGCCTTCGAGGACTTCACGCGCCAGCATCAGGATGTGCGGGAGGAAAACGGCGTCGCCAAGGGCGACCTCGTGGAGTTCGTGAATTTCGATTTCATCGCCGGCGTGGCGCGGCTCAACGCGCTGACGCTTGCCAGCCTGGCCTCCGCGCCCGCGCCGCCGCTCAACGTCCGCTACGTCACCGAGCGCGGGCAGAACACCACGACGCTCTCGTGGGACGCTTCGACCGACGGTCCCGCGGCGAGCTACGAAATCGTGTGGCGCGATACCACTGCCCCGCGCTGGGAACAGGTCCGGACCGTGGGCACGGTCACGCGCTACAACTTCCCCGAGCTCTCGAAGGACAACTACTTCTTCGGCGTGCGCGCGGTGGACGAGAAGGGGCACCGCAGCCTGGTGATTTTCCCGAAGCCGCCGGCCCGCCTCGCGCCTCCCGGCGAACCGGCCGGCCCCGGCGCGCCGACCGATCCGCCGGCGCCTAACCTCTAGTGTCCAGCGCGCGCGAGTATCCCGATCATCCGATTCTCGGAGTCGGCGCCATCATCATCGACGGGGATCGCGTCCTGCTGGTCCGCCGCGCGAAAGAACCGCTCAAGGGTCAATGGTCCATTCCCGGCGGCGCGGTCGAAGTCGGCGAGGCGCTGCTCGAAGCGCTCGCGCGAGAGATTCGCGAAGAGACCGGACTCGAAGTGCGGCCCAGGCGAGTGCTGGAAGTCTTCGACCGCATCCTGCGCGATCCCGACGGGCGCGTTCGCTATCACTACGTGCTGGTGGATTATCTTTGCGAGCGAGCCGGCGGCGAGGCGCGCGCGGCTTCGGATGTCGACGCGGCGGAGTGGGCGGAACACGCCCGGCTCGGCGAATTCAAGCTCCATCCGGAAACGTTGAGAGTGATTGAAAAAGCCTTCTCGGCTTAAGCCTTCATCAGGTCCAGCGAGAAGGAGGACATCCGCCGGCTCATCACGGCCGCGAAGTATTCGAGAACCGAGGTCATTTCGAGCAACGCAAATCGCGCGAGACGCGGCGAGAACGACCGCGCCATCATGTGCAGCCCGCGCATCAGGTGGAAGTCGGCGACCAGCAGGCGCTCTTCGCGCGTGTAGCTTCCCACGTTGACCGTAGCGGCAAAGCGCAGCAAGTAAGTGAGCGCCATGAAATCGTGCCGCAGGGCTTCGGCGAGTTGCCCCTGATTGCCCAGCTCGGAGGCGCTTTCGAGCGTCTGTCGGACCAGCAGGAACTCCAGGCGGTTGGCCTCGGCCACGTTGGCGGCCAGCACACTAGCCCGCTCACGATCGAGGATCGTGTTCACGGCCAGGCGCAGCCAGTAAGCGGCCGACGCCGCGCAGAATAGTAAAATAAAAACGCTAACTAACATAAGTAGCATCCGTCTCCAAAGTCCGCAGGGGAACGGCCCTTGCCGGCGCGCGTAGCGACACCGGAACCTTCACCAGCGCATAACACCACAAACCGAGCATCACCATCGTGGACACCGCCGGCATCCGGCGGGTGAATTCGCTCAACTTCAGGAAAAGGTCTTTCGAGAGCAGGTTCTGCAGAGCGTACGTTCCCCCCTGCGTCGCGGCAAGAACTCCCAGTCCGGCGATCAGCATGCCGAGTTGCGGGTCCTCCACTCGCAGATGCGCGAGCGATACGCAAAGCAGCACCGTCAGCACCACCGACGCAAAATACATGTTCTGCTGAAACTCCACCAGAAGATGCGAGTAGAAGTGCGATACCGAATTCGAAATGAAAACGTAAGACATCCCCGCCACCAGCCCGAGGAATCCGAAGAGCGCCCCGCGAATCTGGGCGCGCAGCGGGGAATCGCGGAAAACCATGTCGAAGATGCTGAGGATCAGGAGGTAGAGCAGCACCACCAGAACGACATCCGTTCCGTAGAAGGCCAGGAAGTATTGCTTGGAAGTGAAGCCGTAGCGCTGCAGGAAGATGTAGCGGACGCCGTCCAGGACCAGCAGGCCGATGGCGTAAAGATTGAGGTAGAGATACCGGCGAACACACTGCTGCCACACACTGGCGGCGATGATAGACAGTGCCAGTACATGCACGCCGATTGCTAGAGCGTAGTCGAGGACGTCAACCATCAGGGTCTCCGTGGTCCTAGAGGGCTAGACTAGCCCTCTCCACCGATCCCTGTCAACGCCCTTTCTTCAGCTAACTCTTACCAGGGGATCGGAGGCGCAGGTGCTCCACCGGTCGCCATAAGAGTCGAACCCTTAGCCGGGGCGGTGGGAGCAATCACTCGCTTCACGCCAACCAGGGCCAGAGCCATGAACAGCGCCAAAATGATCGACAAAAGAATCTTCTGCACTTGGGGTCTCCTTTTTCGGACCCCAAATGATACATCAGGACTCGGTTGTCAACATCATTAAGAAATGTAGAGAGCTAGTTACTGCTTAGGCACACACGTAGCCCTCGCCATTTGCGCTATTCCTCTCGTGGCAGGCCGGTAGCCTGCACAGCTTAGTAATAGCATTCGCGGGGCCTTCCATGATCTTGGTTTGGAACTCATAGTATCTAAAGCACAATCCTCGGGAACCTACGCAAACTCAACCCAGAACGGGGGAATCGGGGCGGTTACGAAAGGTTCCAAATACTCCTTAGGTACTCCCTAGTTACGGGTAGCGGCTAACTGCCTGACTTTAAGCATGACAACGGCACGCTGGGCGGCTGTCAACATGCCGCTGTAGGTCAGTATCTTCCGCATGAACTCTTCGCCGTCACCGCAATGGGGATCGTTACCGTAGCCATGGCCGTGACCATTGCCGTTGCCGTTTCCATTCCCATTGCCGTTGTGTCCGTGGTTCCCGTTCCCGTTTCCGTTCCCGTTGGGTTTCCGGAATGTCTTGTCGAGCAGCGCCGGCAGGGCGACGTGCAACGCGATCGCGACGCGCTCCAGGGTCATGAGCCCGGGCAGAATCCGCCCGTTCCCGATGCGCGGGATGTAGGTGCGAGGCAGTTGCGCGGCCGTGGCCAGTTGTTTTTGAGTGAGGCCGCGGACTTGTCGCCAGTTCCGCACACCTGCCGCAATGTTGGGATGTGGTTCCGCAACGCTGACGGGCTCGGGAGGCGGGGGAGGCTCCACGGCAAACGAGTAGAAGCAGCGACGGCACCGGTTTTGGGAGGAGCAGTACTGGACTAACCGGCACCGGGCGCAACGGACCACGGGCCGGGGATCGGCCTGTGCGATCGGTGCGCCGCTGGTTCCAGGAAGTGATGCAACGCGTACGTCGTGTTGGACCAAGAGTTACGCGTCGAGGAAATCGCCAAAGGAAGGATCGCACAACATGCAACATTGTTCAATCACTTTGTTTTTCCCCGGTTGACCAGCGTGGTACATTGTTTTTCCTATGGACCGGCCCAGCGCCTACGCCCTGCTGCGCGAGTACACCGCCAACGAGAGCCTCATCAAGCACGCCCTCTCGGTCGAGGCCTGCATGCGCGCCTACGCCCGCCGCCTCTGTCCGGGCGACGCGCAGGAAGAAGAAAAGTGGGGGCTGGTCGGGCTGCTGCACGATTTCGATTACGACAAGTATCCGACGCCGCAGGAGCATCCCTACGTCGGCTCGAAGATTCTGGAAGAGCGCGGCTACCCGGAGGACTTCCGGCGCGCCATCATGTCGCACGCCGAATACACCGGCGTCTCGCGCGTGACGCCCATGGAAAAAGCGCTCTTCGCCTGCGACGAACTGGCCGGCCTGATCACCGCCAGCGCCCTGGTCAAACCCACCAAGAGCATCTTCGACGTGGAAGCAGGCTCGGTGAAGCGCAAGATGAAGGACAAGGCTTTCGCGCGCTCGGTGAACCGAGCCGACATCACCAACGGGGCGGCCGACCTGGGCGTCGAGCTCGAAGAGCACATTACGTTTTGCATCCAGGCCATGCAGAGCGTGGCGGAAGAGATCGGACTAAAGGGAACCGGGGCAGGTTGAAAACCTGCCCTACACAAACACCGTTTCGCGATACTCCCCGAAAACCTTGCGCAGGGCGTCGCTGATCTCGCCGACCGTGGCCATGGATTCCACCGCCTTCAGGATGTGCGGCATCAGGTTGGCGCCGTCTCGCGCGGCGCGCTCCACGGAGTCGAGCGCGCTCCGGACCGGCGCAGCGGGACGCTCGCCGCGGACGCGCTCGAGGCGCGCGACCTGCGCGCGCTCGAGCGCCGGATCGATGGCCTGCGGCGTAGTCGCGGCAAAAGGCGCCAGCCTGGATGTCGCGGGCATCGGCTTGTCGTCCTGTTGATAGCGGTTCACGCCGACCACGACCCGCGCGCCGGATTCGACCTCGCGCTGGAAATCGTACGCGGCGTTCTGCACTTCCTGCTGCACGAAACCGGTCTCGATGGCCCGCAGCATGCCGCCCAGACCGTCGATGCGGCGCAGATAATCTTCCGCGCCGCGCTCGATCTCGTCGGTCATTCGCTCGATGTAGTCCGCGCCGCCGAGCGGATCGGCGGTGGCGGCGACGCCCGTTTCGTGCGCGATGATTTGCTGCGTGCGCAGCGCCAGCAGCACGGACTCTTCGGTCGGCAACCCCAGCGCCTCGTCGAGCGAGTTGGTGTGCAGCGACTGGGTGCCGCCGAGCACCGCGGCCAGCGCCTCGAGGGCCGTACGAACCAGGTTCACGTTGGGCTGCTGCGCCGTCAGTGTCGAGCCCGCCGTCTGCGTGTGGAAGCGCAGCATCATCGAGCGCGGATCGCGCGCCCCGAAGCGCTCCTTCATGATCCGCGCCCAGAGGCGGCGCGCGGCGCGGAACTTTGCGGCTTCTTCCAAAAGATGACTATGACTATTGAAGAAAAAGGAGAGGCGCGGCGCAAACTCGTCGACTTCGAGGCCGGCCTTGCGCGCCGCCTCGACGTAGGCGATCGCGTCGCCCAGGGTGA
>CAZRND010000194.1:0-10115 GCA_964601345.1 uncultured Acidobacteriota bacterium
GCCACGTCCGGCCAGCTAGCGCCACTATCGGCCAAGGTCAAACTGAGTCACTACCGGAGCCTCATCGGTTAACTAGCTTTGGAAGATTGAAGCGCGGCAAGAGTTCCATTCGCCATATAATGTGCGCAGACCATGAAAAGCAAAAGCCGTGATTTGCAGTCACGGCTTCGCTTAATCCAGTTTTCTGTTCGACCGTCAGCGGCGGCAGGGCGAGCGGCTTCGGACGGTGCGTCCTTGGTGTCCTCAGGCGCGATCTCAGTGTACCACAAAGGGGGCACGTCATGAAGACCAATGGAAACGGGAAATCCTTGGATTACTCGGACAAAGACCGGAGTCGTATTCCTGCCTACGGTATGCCTGAGGTCACAAGGTACCTGAGACTGCCACGGCAAACGGTTGAGTATTGGATTGCTGATGATCGTCCACTCACTCGACTTGACCAAAGAAATCCGCCGCTGTTCTCTTTCATGAACCTATTGGAATGCCATGTCATTAGCGCGATGAAGGCCAAGCGGATTAGATTGGAATTCATTCGCATGACGGTTGAAACGATGCAGACGATTCAACCGACCAGGTATCCTCTAATCGAAAACGTCTTCCACACAAATGGACGCACCGTCTTCTACGACACGATGGAGCAGTTATTGGATGTTGGGCGTGGCGGCCAGCAGGTCTTCAGGGAGTTCTTCGATGGTTTTCTTGAGCGCATAGAAATTCATGCCGATGGAAGAACTACATTCTTCCCCTTTGTGCAGACAAAGCTTCCGAACGAACCAAAGTACATCCAGATTGATCCCCTCGTTTCGTTCGGACGGCCTGTGATTGCCGGAACCGGGATTAGTACGTCCATGATAGCGTCTCGCTGGGCAGCGCGTGAATCAATCCCGGATCTAGCCAAAGAGTATGGACGAACGATTCCAGAAATCGAAGAGGCAATCCGATGGGAAGGACGAATCGTCGCCTGAATCGCACACGTTCCTGCTGGACGAGAACCTGTGCGAGTGTCGGCCCATACAAGAGGTGTTTGAAAAACATGGCATCAAGTATGAAAGAATCCTAGCGCACTTCGCCAGGGGAACCGAGGATACGATTTGGCTTCCTTGGGTTAGTCAAGAGAATTACGTACTCATCGGCAAAGATCAACATCTTCGCTATAACGAACTAGAAAAATTTGCCCTTCTACAACACAAAGTTAGGGTTTTCCAGTTCTCAAACTCTCAACTGAACAAGGAAGACATGGCGCGAGCGATCGAAATCTCGCTGCCGGCGATATTGGGACTTCTTTCGCGCCTGGATGCGCCGTTTGTCGCGACAATGACTAAAGCCGGGAAAGTGCATGTGCGATGGGACTCTAAAGGAACCGTTGCCCACCGGAGAGCTGCGAAAAAAAGAAAGAAGAGGCTTCAGACTGCATCTCATCAAGAGGGGTTGCGTCCCGTATCTGCGTCTCAAGTTCGAGAAGCGTTAGCGGAGTGGCCAGGGGATGAGGTTAAGATTATGCCCGAAGATGCGTTTGAACGGACTGCCCCGAAAGCATTATTATCATCAGAGAGAGAAACCGATGCCAGAGAACAGCCAGAGGAAGCCATGATAGACCACGGGATCGCAAACTTGGAATACATCAAGTCCGGTGGAACCAAGTGTTCATACTGTGGGGCCATGATTAGCGCTCGCCAGCCGCTGCCGGACTTTTCAACGGCATTCCCCGGGGCTTCTCCCGAAGAACTTAGAAAAAAATGGGGAGACTTCAAAAACAAACCTTCCTTCTTTACGGCCGACTGCTCCTGTGGGCGAATATGGATAGAAGTCTACGATGGGCCATTGCTGTTTTGGGCATCAGCAGACCTTATCCAGCGAACGTGAGAAGGACTCGGGAAGTGCTATACTCGCTCCATGAACCCATTACCAGCACCACAGGTTCCCGGTCGCACAGAGTACGAGCGCTTCGACAATGCCGTGGGAATGATCCTGCGAGCATCTAAAGCCGGTGTGCTCAAGGCTGAGGCGAAGATTAAGCGCGAACGATCACGGAAGCGCCGGACGAAGCGGCCTTAAAGGTCATGGACCAAAAGACAAGAGAACGATGGCAGCACGCTACCGAAGCCGAAATCGAGAACCGACTAGCGGAGTTAGGAATTGCGCTGAATCTGAGGAACCCAAGGACGCTAGGGGACGGACCGCCCAAGATAGGAACCGCTGACTTGATGGAGGAATATAACTTCCTCATGAACCTAAAGAAGGCCTAGTCTACCCTTTCACGGCAGGTTCAGGCTATCGCATTCCTTTGTTTTTGCCAAGTATATTATTGCCACAACCTTTAACTTAACACTGTTATTTTTCCCTTGACCGTTCTGCAACCTCGCCCTAGACTCTTTGGAGGGGGGTCGTATGTTCCGACACTGCTTGGTTGCCTGCCTGTCCTGCGCCCTGAGCTTGGCCGCTGCTTCTCCGAAAGCTGCGACAGCTCCGGTCACGTTCACCAAGGACGTTGCGCCGATTTTCTACAAGAACTGCACGGAATGCCATCGCACCGGCGAGATCGCGCCGATGTCGCTGATGACTTACAAAGACGCGCGCCCGTGGGTGAAGTCGATTCGCGAGAAGGTCACTTCGCGCACGATGCCGCCGTGGCTTGCCGACCCCAAGGTGGGACACTTCGCCAACGATCGCAGTCTGAGCTCGAAGGAAATGGACACGATCGTGCGATGGGTAGACAGCGGCGCGCCAGAGGGCGACAGCAAGGACTTGCCCGCGCAGCCGGAATATTATCCGGGATGGAACATCGGCAAGCCCGATGAGATTTTCACCATGCCGGAAGAGTACGAAGTGCCGGCCTCGGGCACCGTCCTCTATCAGTATTTCGTTGTCCCGACGAATTTCAAGGAAGATCGCTGGCTGCAGGACGCGGAGATCCGCTTCGGCAGCCACGGCGTCGTGCATCACGCCATTGTTTTCCTCTACGATCCCAAGACTGGACCAACGCTGCCCTCGGGCCTGCGCGGACGGCTCGATCTTCTGCCGCCTCCGCCGAAAGATCCGGTCGGGTCCAGGATGCAACAGCGCCTCGGCGTTCTGCTGCATGGTTCTGCTCCGGGAGAGCAGGCGATGCGCCTTCCTCCGGGAACGGCGCGCCTGATCAAGGCGGGATCGGAATTGATCTTCCAGGTTCACTACACGCCCAACGGCAAGCCGACGAAAGATCGCACCAGCATCGGCTTCATTTACGCGAAGAAGCCGCCCGAGCGCGAATTGCGCATCGTGGGAGTGCTGAACGGCAAGTTTGCGATTCCGCCGGGAGAAGCGAACTACCGCGTGGAATCGACCGCGACATTCTCGGACGATGCCGAGATCATCTCCTTGTTCCCGCACATGCACCTGCGAGGCAAGAGCTTCGAGTTTCGATTGATCTATCCGGACGGGAGAGCGGAAACGCTGCTCAACGTGCCGAGATACGATTTCAACTGGCAGAGCGGCTACCGGCTCGATAAGCCGCTCCTTGTTCCGAAGGGCAGCCGCATCGAGTGCACCGCCTACTTCGACAACTCGAAGGGCAACCGGTTCAATCCCGACTCGGACAAGGAAATCACCTGGGGCGATCAGACCTGGGAAGAGATGATGATCGGATTCACAACTTATAGCGTTCCACGTGCAGTGGCGCAGAAATAACTTGGAGAAGATGAAATCATGTTGAAGACAACTCTCGCAGCCTGCCTGGTCTTTGCGGTCGGCCTGTCCGCCGCTTCTGCCGCCTCTGTGGCGCCCGTGACGTTCAACAAAGAAGTCGCGCCGATCATTTTCAAGAATTGCGCCGCCTGCCACCGTCCCGGTGAAGTCGCGCCGATGTCGTTAATGACTTACAAGGACGCGCGGCCGTGGGGCAAGTCGATCCGCGAAAAGGTAACCGAGCGGATCATGCCGCCCTGGCATGCGGACCCCAAGGTCGGCCACTTCCAGAACGATCGCCGCCTCAGCCAAAAGGACATTGACACGCTCGTCGCGTGGGTGGACGGCGGACTGAAGGAAGGCGACGCTAAGGACCTGCCACCGGCCCCGACGTTCGAGCCCGGCTGGAACATCGGCAAGCCCGATGTCACGTTTTCCTTGCCGAAGGAATACTCAGTCCCGGCCCAAGGCGTCGTCGCGTATCAGACCTTCACGGTGGACACGAACTTTACCGAGGATCACTGGATCCAGGCCGCCGAAATCCGGCCCGGCAACACCGCGGTTGTCCATCACGTAATTGTCTACGTACAGGAACCGCCCGACTCGCCGCGAGCGCCCGCCGGCGCGCAGATCAGGATGCCGGGGCAGGCGGAGCAGGCTCAAGGCGCGGCCCCTGTAAATCCTCGGGGCGCGAACCGCTGGTTCATGGTCGGCCGGGCGCCGGGAGTGCCGCCGCTCGTCTTTCCGGAGAGCCGCGGAAAGTTGATCAAGGCCGGATCGAAGCTCTTTTTCCAGATGCACTACACGCCCAACGGCACGGCAGCCACTGACCGCACCACCGTCGGGTTTGTCTTTGCCAAGCATGCACCCGAATTCGAAGTGAAGACGCTCGGAGTCGCGAATCCGCGCTTCGAGATCCCGGCCGGGGACGCCAACTACAAGGTGGAATCGCTCGCGGTCTTCACCGAGGACTCTCATCTTTGGAGCTTCCTGCCGCATGCCCACCTTCGCGGCAAGGACTTCACTTACCGTATGGTTTATCCGGACGGGCGGATTCAGGAACTTCTGAATGTTCCCCATTACGATTTCAATTGGCAAACGTCTTATGTATTGACCGAGCCGCTCGCCGTTCCGAAAGGAAGCCGACTCGAAGTTACGGCGCATTACGACAATTCGACGGCGAACCGGTTCAACCCGGATCCCACGAAGGCCGTCCGTTGGGGCGACCAAACGTGGGAAGAGATGATGATGGCCTACGTCGATTACAGCACCGACAACCAGAAGGTCAGCTCGGAGTCGGCGACGGCACAACTGAAGAAAGACAAGTAACATGAAAAAAATCGCCGTACTTCTCGCCGCTCTCTTCGCGAGCGCTGCGCTCTTTGCCGCCCCGAAGACTTCCGTGACGTTCACCAAGGACGTCGCCCCGATCCTTTACCAGAACTGCGCCACATGCCACCGGCCGGGCGAGGTCGCCCCGATGTCGCTGCTCACTTACAAGGAAGTCCGGCCGTGGGTGAAGTCCATCCGTGAAAAGGTGGCGAGCCGGGCCATGCCGCCTTGGCAGGCTGACGCTCGCTTCGGACACTTCCTGAACGATCGCACGCTCGCGCAGAAGGACATCGACACGATCGTGGCGTGGGTCGACGGCGGCGCGGTCGAGGGCGACGCGAAGGCGCTCGCTCCCGCTCCACAGTTCAAGGACGAGTGGGCTCTCGGCAAGCCGGACATGATCATCTCGATGTCCGAGGAATACAAAGTGCCCGCGGAAGGCACCGTCGAGTATCAGCACTTTCTCGTGCCGACCAACTTCACCGAGGACCGGTTCGTACAGGCGGCTGAAATCCGGCCCGCAAATCGGGCGCTCGTGCATCACGTGATCGTCTTTGTGCAGCCTCCGCCCAGCAGCCAGATGCGTCCTTTCGGCATCCGCATGGGCGCCGAATCTCAGCCTCCGCATCCGGAACCGGACGCTATCATCGACGGCCGGAAGTTCCCGCGCGGCCGGCTCGGATTGTTCATGGCCGCGACGGCTCCGGGAGACCGCGGGATGGTGTTTCCGGCCGGGTCCGCTTTCCGCGTTCCCGCCGGCTCGAACTTCATCTTCCAGGTGCACTACACGCCGAACGGCAAGGGCGGCATCGACCGCAGCCGCGTCGGACTGCATTTCGCGAAGCAATCGCCGGAATTCGAAGTGAAGACGATCGGCGTGCAGAATGGACGCTTCGTGATCCCGGCCGGCGAATCCAACTACAAAGTCACTTCTTGGATCGCCTACAACGAAGACGCGCGCCTCTGGGGCTTCGCTCCGCACATGCATCTGCGGGGAAAGAGCTTCGAATATCGACTGGTTTATCCGGACGGGCGATCGGAAGTCATCCTCTCCGTGCCGAAGTACGATTTCGCATGGCAGACGTTCTATAGCCTCAAGGAGCCGCTCGTCGTGCCGAAGGGAAGCCGGATCGAATGTACGGCGTACTTCGACAACTCTTCCGCGAACCATTACAATCCCGATCCATCGAAGCAGGTGGAATGGGGAGATCAGACTTGGGAAGAGATGATGATCGGTTTCACGACGTATAGTCTCGACAGCCAGCGTTTGACCAAGTGAACACGGATAAAACAAGGCTTCTGGCGTTTATCTGTGTGTATCTGTGTTCATCTGTGGTTTCGTTTTGCCACGAGCCCATTACGACAAAAGTCACCTGGAACAAGGAAGTAGTGCGCATTCTCGGCAAGCACTGCCTGGGCTGCCACCGCGACGGCGGCATTGCGCCCATGTCGCTCTCCAAATACGACGAGGCTCGTCCGTGGGCTAAGGCCATCAAGGAGGAAATCCTAGAGCACCGGATGCCGGTCTGGCACGCGGCTCACGGTTTCGCGGACTTCGCCAACAATCGCGGGCTCACACTGCTCGAAACGGAGCTGCTCGTCGATTGGGTGGAGGGCGGAGCGCCCAAAGGTGAAGACAAGGATCTTCCATCGCCCGCGGCGACACCACCGAACTGGCTAGGGTCGCCAGATCTGGTTCTCAAAGCCTCGGATTCATCGACCGATCTCAAGACCGATCGGTACATCCGGGCGTGGGAATTCCATCCCGCAAAGGAATCTGCTCAGGAGCAGGCGGAATTCTGGATGGTCCTCAACGGACAGAGAACGTACCTGGGGAACTGGGTTGCTCCCGACAACCTCACGATCCTGCCGGAGCGAATCGGAATCCTGCTAAAGGCGGGATCGCGCGTTCTGATCGTAGCGAAGGTCCGCGAAGGAGAGGAAGCGCCCAAAACTCCGGGGACGCTCGACCTCTACTTCACAAAGTCGCAGCCGGAGCATCGCTTGATGCAGCGTAAGATGGCCTGCGGATCCTCGCCGCTCGCCGCCGGCATCGAACTCGTCGCCGTGCGGCCGCTTCAGTCGCTCGAGATGATTGCCCGCTTGCCCGACGGAGCCGTGGAACCGCTCGGCCTGTTCCGCGAAGGGAAGCAAACTTTCCGTCTCACCTACCGTTATCGCGAACCAATTCGCCTGCCGCTCGGGACAAAGATCGAAGTGCGATCCGCCGAGCCCGGCGCAAACTGCGGCGTTCAAGTCAGCTACATCGCGCGAAAGTAATGGCCGCCGATCCTTGGAAGGCATTCGTCGAGTTCTACGACGCCTTTCCGATTTACGTCGAGCGAAAGGACGTCGACTTCTACCTGCGCCATGCGAAGGCCGCAGGCGGGCCGGTGCTGGAGCTCGGCTGTGGTTCAGGACGCATTCTGGTTCCGACGCGGCGCGCCGGAATCGACATCACCGGACTCGATGGATCGGCTGACATGCTGGCGGCGTGTCGCGCGAAACTGGAAGGTGAAAACCTTGACGCGAGCCTGCTCGTGGGCGACATGCGTGACTTCGACATCGGCAGGAAATTCGCGCTCGTGACCATCCCGTTCCGTCCTTTCCAGCATCTCCTGGATGTGGAAGACCAGATGGCTTGTTTGAAGTGCATCCGCGAGCACCTGCGGCCGGGCGGAAGGCTGATCTTTGATGTCTTCAACCCGCGGATGGATCTGATTGCGACGCAAGGTCCGGAAATCGTACCCGAGGCCACGTTCGATCTTCCGGACGGCCGCCGGATCGAGCGGAGTCACCGGCGGCTAGCGCACGATCGCGCTCGCCAGGTGATGACGATCGAAATCATTCACCAGGTTGTGGGTGGCGAGCAAACCAGCTTGACGATCGAGATGCACTACTTCTTCCGCTTCGAGCTCGAGCATCTGCTCGCTCGTTGCGGGTTCCGCGTGGAGCGGCTCTTCGGCGGCCTGGATGAGAGTCCTTTCGGTCAGGACTCTCAGGAAATGATCTTCGTCGCCGTTCCCGCCTAGCTCGGGCGCTCCGCCTTCCACAAATTCACGTAAGGCTGAATGCTCTTCATCAACTCGTTGAAGCTCTCGATCGTGAGCGACTGAGCGCCGTCGCTGAAAGCCCGCTCCGGATTGGGATGGACTTCGACCATAATTCCGTCGGCTCCGGCGGCGACCGCGGCTCTCGCCATCGGCGCGATGAGGGAACGTCGTCCCGTGCCGTGGCTTGGATCGACGATCACAGGAAGGTGCGTCAACTCCGCCAGCGCCGGCACAGCGGCAAGATCGAGCGTGTTGCGCGTATAGGTCTCGAACGTCCGCAAGCCGCGCTCGCAGAGCATCACTTGCGTGTTGCCCTTGCTGGCAATGTACTCGGCGGAGAGCAGCAGCTCCTTGAGCGTCGAGCTTAGGCCGCGCTTGAGCATCACCGGCTTGTTGGCCGCTCCCAGGCGCTTCAGCAACGCGAAGTTCTGCATGTTGCGCGCGCCGACCTGGACGATGTCAGCATATTCGAGCAGCAAGTCGACATCCGAGTCCGTCATCACTTCGCTGATGATGGCCAGGCCCGTCGCCGCCTTTGCCTTGCGAAGAAGTTTGAGGCCCTCTTCTTCCAGGCCCTGAAAGTCATAGGGAGAAGTACGCGGCTTGAAAGCGCCTCCGCGCAGAATGTTCGCCCCAGCGGCTTTGACGGCGCGGGCCGTGGAGAGGATCTGCTCTTCATTCTCCACCGAACAGGGTCCGGCCATGACCACGAACTCGTTTCCGCCGATCGCGCATCCGTTCACGCGAATCACCGTCTTGCTGGGCTGCATCTGGCGGCTGACGACTTTAAACGGCTGCGAGATCGGCGTCACTGTCTCGACGCCGGGCGCCGACTCGAGTTGTTCGACCGCAGCGGTTACGTCTCCCACTCCCACGGCTCCAATCACCACGCGTTCCTCCCCTTCGATAGAATGGACTTTGTATCCGAAGTCGATGATGCGTTCCCGCACGTGCTCGATCTGCTCGCGGGTCGCTCCGCGCTTCATAGAGATAATCATTCCCACATCCTCGTTTCTCTCGGGGGCCTCTTGATCGGGTTTCGCCGTGGCTCAAAAAGCAAACGGCCCACCCGTTTCCAGGTGGGCCGCTGAGATCTTGTTGTTAGGCGCGCTCAGCCACCCACCTGGTTGGTAAACCAGAAGTACGCGCTAAATCGGTAAGCGTAGGTGGTGAGGCGCGACATCGGGAAGCAGCATATCCCAAAGCCGCGTCTTGGCGCAAGCTGTTTCCGGCTCTTACTGGTCCGTCAGACGCTTGAGCCGCTCCTTTTCCTGATCCCGTTCGAGGAAGGGAATGCCCTTCTCCATCCACTCCGGCGATGCGGCGCCCTTCAAGAAGTGGTCGAAGAACTGCTGCATCCGCACTGTGTAGTCCTTCTGGTTCGGACGCCGGCGGATTCCGTGCGGCTCTCCGTTGTAGGAGAAGAAATACGTTTCCTTCCCTAATCTCCGCAACGAGAGATACAGCTCGATTCCCTGATACCAGGGCACCGCGTCGTCCGCGTCGTTGTGCAGGATCAGCAAGGGCGTCTCGATCTTGTTGGCCTGGAAGATCGCGGAGTTCTCGATGAAGAGCTGCGGCGATTTCCAGAGCGTGGTGCCGATGCGGCTCTGTGTCTTCTCATACTGGAACTGGCGAGGCAGACCGGTGGCCCAGCGGATGCCGTTGTAGGCGCTGGTCATGTTTCCGACCGGAGCTCCGGCCTCGGCCGCGCGGAACCGGTTGGTCTGCGTGACCATGTAAGCGATCTGGTAGCCGCCCCAACTGTGTCCTTGAATTCCGATCGCGGACTCGTTCACGAAGCCCTTGTCCACCACTGTCTGGATCGCCGGCAGCACGCACTTCAGCGCGCTCTGTCCGGGATGTCCCTCGGTGTAGATAATGTCGGGCGTGAGGATCAGGTAGCCGTTGCTGACGTAGTAGGAGAGATTGATCGAGTGCATCGGGCGCGGCGGAACGAAGGTGTGTACGCCCTGCGAGAGCCGCTCGTAGATGTAAACGATCATTGGGTACTTCTTCTTGGGATCGAAGTTCTCCGGCTTGTAGAGCGCGGCCTGCAAGCTGACA
>CAZRND010000195.1:0-10108 GCA_964601345.1 uncultured Acidobacteriota bacterium
CGGAAGACCGCCAGCAGAATGGCGCACATGCGCGGGCCCCAGAATCCGTCTTCGATCACCTGCATCAGGGTGACCGGATCGCCGAGCGGCATGTTGGGCTCGAGACTCCGGATCTCGCGCCGCATGGCGCCGAGCAGCGCTCTCGCGTCGCCCGACGTGCGCACGCACAACGTCATCGAAGCCGTGAATTGCTGCGTGGCCGGGAAGTAGAGGTAAGGACGCGGCTCCGAACCGATACCGTTGTACTTGGCGTCGCGCACAATTCCCACGATGCGATTGAAATTCGGATTGGACCGGATCTTGAAACGTTTGCCGAGAGCCTCCTGGCCCGGCCAGAACATCCGCGCCATCGTCTCATTGATGACGGCTACAGGCTCCGAGCCCGCGCGGTCCTCCGAAGTGAACTCGCGTCCTCTCAGCACCGGAATTCCAATGGTCGAGAAATATCCCGGCCAAGTGCCGGCAAACGGCACAAAGATGCGCAACTCCGGAGGCAGTTCGCGGTCCTCCGGATAAATCCGCCGGTTGATTCCGGAGCCGCTGAAGAGAGGCACCGATTCAGACCAGGCCGCCGATTGCACGCCGGGCAAAGACTGGACGCGCTCGAGGGCCTCGCGGTAAAAACCAATGCCCTTCTCGGCGGAGTACCCTTGAGCGCCGGCGTTGAGGAACATCATCACCAGCCCTTTGGGCTGGAAACCAAGGTCGATCCGCTGAGCCTGCTGCAGGCTGCGCATGAAGAGTCCCGCGCCGATGAGAGCGACAAGCGAAAGCCCGATCTGCACCACAACCAGCGTTCCGCGGACATCGAGACCGAGTCCCCTCCACCGGGACTTGGCCGCAGGTCCCTCCGCCTGGCTCTTGATCGCGGAGATCAGGTCGGCGCGCGATCCTTGCAGCGCGGGGATCAATCCGAAGAGCAATCCCGTCGCGCCGGATAGGAGCACCGTGAACCAGAGCACGCGCGGATCGAGACTCAGATCGAGAAAGTCAGCCGATGTACCCGGCGGCCGGAAGGACCAAAGCAAGTCGCGGCCCCAATAGGCCGTCAGGATTCCCGCGCCTCCGCCCAGGACCGCGAGAAGCATGCTCTCGCTGAGCAACTGGCGAATCAAGCGCCATCGCGGCGCGCCCAGCGACAAGCGGATCGCGGCTTCTTTGCGCCGCGCGGCGGCGCGGCCGAGCAGCAGGCTGGCAACATTGCCGCAGGCGATCAACAGAACCAGTCCGGTGGCGCCCTGCAAGAGCGCCCCGGAGCGAACAAAATCCCGGCCGGGGAGCGCCGCCTCGGGAAGCGAAACGAGCTCCACGGTCTTGCCTTCGTTGTCCGCGGGATATTCTTTTTCCAGGACGCGGGCCATGCTCTTCATCGCCTGGCCGGCCTGCGCGAGCGTCACGCCCGGCTTCATCCGTCCGAAGACGTTGAATCCCAGCGCGCGGCGTTCGTCGTAGAATTCGTGCGTCGGAGCGCCGGCCAGTTGCGTGTGCATGGCGATGAGCCCCCAAACTTCAATGCGCTCGAAGGTCGAGAGCCCGCGGAACTCGGCGGGCGCGATTCCGATCACTGCGCAGGGCGCGCCGTTGAGTAAGATGTTCCTGCCCACCACCGCCGGATCGGCGGCGAAGGCGCGCCTCCACAAGCCGTCGCTGATCACTACCGCGGGCGGTCCGACGAGCTTGTCGTCATCCGCGAGGAACGTCCGGCCGAGAGACGGCTTCACGCCCAGGACTTCGAAGTAATTGGCGGTCACCAGCCGGCCGCCGACCCGCAAGGGTTCGCCGCTTCCGGTCAGGTTGAGCCCCACGCCCTGATACGCCGCCAGGCCGGAGAATTCCTGCACGTGATCGCGAAAGTCGTAGTAATTCAGAAGCGCGACCGGCAAGTTTCCCGGCGCTTTCGTAACCGTATAGACCATCGCCAGGCGCTCGGGATCTTTGACCGGAATCGGGCGCAGGAAGACGGCGTTAATGATCGTAAAGATGGTGGTGTTCGCGCCCACACCCAGGGCCAGCGAAAGAACCACGACCAGCGTGAATGCCGGGCTTTTCAGCGCCGACCGGATCGCAAAGCGCAGGTCTTGCATCATGGGCCTGCTAAGGGCAAGCCGCGTGCCTCACTATCCTTTTGATTCTACGAGCAAGACCTGCCTCCGAGTGTTCGCCCATGGGACGCTGCGTCCGAAAGCGTACAGGAAATCAGAAACGGAAGGTCAGCCCCAACTGGAGAATCCTCGGGTTGGAGCTCGTAGAGATGATCCTCCCGAAGTTCCCCGGCGCGGTGACTTGGCCGGTCGTCGCGTTGACGGTTGCGCCGGTCACGTTGCTCAGCGGGTTGGCGTAGTTCACGTGATTGAACAGGTTGAAGGATTCCACGCGAAACGCCAGGCTCTTCCCTTCCGCCAGCCGGAAGCTTCTGGATAGCGCCAGATCCACATTGGCTTGCGAGGGTCCGCGAAGACAATTGCGGCCGACGTTGCCAAGGTCGGTGCCCACCGCGGCCGCCAGCGCAGCGCCGCCGGAACTCGGAATCGGTTGTCCCGTCTGCACCACCGGACGAACGAAGGCGAGCGGATTGAAATAGAATCCGTCAGGCGCCGTGCTTCGCGCGGACCCGCAAGTTGCTCCTGGAGCCGTGCTCGGACGCGCCAGCGGCGCGCTGCCGCCGGACAGCCCATACAACGATCCTGCCTGAGTATCCACAATGTCTACCGGCAGACCGGACATCGTCGTGACGATGCTCGAGACGGTCCAGCCCTTTAGAACGATCCCGCGTCCCGGCAAGTCCCATAGCGCGTTCAACACGAACCGCTGCGAGCGATCGAAGTCTGAGACGCCGCGGTTCGCGCGAGCGTCGATCTGATTGCCAAGAATCGCGCCCGTATCACCCACTGCGCCGGTGTTCACTACGCCCGAGACGCCCGCGCCCCCGCCGGCGCCCGATCCATTGTCGAGCGACTTGGCGAAAGTGTACGCCGTCAGAAGATTGAGCCGGCGAGCAAGGCGAACAGTCAGGCTGGTCTGAAGAGAGTGATAGGTAGACTGGGCGGTGGTCTGATTCACGCCGAAACCGTTGATCGTTACGCCTTGGAAAGGCGCTCGCAGGGAGGCGTTGGCGGGAGTGTTGGTGGCGATTACCGCGCCCGTCAGCTCGTTCGTGATCGGGTTCTGGGCCGTCGCCAGCCGCGCCTGATTGATGGCTACCTGCCGGAACAGGTTGAGACCTCGCGTGCCGACGTAGCCCGCTTCCCACAGCCATCCCTCTGCCGGAGCATATTGAACGCTCAGTGCGAATTGCTGCACGTACGGAGTGCGCAAATCGGGCGCAAAAGGCGTCCCGGCCAATTGGACTTGGGGAACGAGAGTTGGAAAGCTGCTCGCCGGCGGCAGGGCGAAGAACGGAGTATCGAGCGACGCGCCGCTCCGAATCCCCAGCGTGAACATTGGGGGCAACGTCCCGGTCTGGCTGGCGTATTGGAAAGTGACGCGCGAATAGAAAACGCCGTAGCCGCCGCGGATCGCCAGACGGCGTCCGGGCGCCCAAGCAAAACCTGCCCGCGGACCAAAGTTTGCGAGTCCGAGGTCGTGCACCAGATATTTGTCGCCCTTGAGCAGCGAAGGCAGGCTGAACTGGGAGGCGGCGTTGCCCTCCTGCACGATGCCGACTGGCGGGCCGCCGGGAACGAGCAAGCTGGGCCGGTAGAGCGCCGGATCGAACGTGGAAAGGCGGCCTTCCGTGTCGTATACGGGCAAGTCGACTTCGTATCGCAGCCCGAGATTCAGAGTGAATCGCGGCTTCACCTTCCAATCGTCCTGCAGGAAGAAGTTGTAATCCTGGGCTCTTTGATTCCGCTTCGCAATGCCGCTTCCGAAAGTCGTACCTTGCGTCGTTCCCGTGAGAAACGCCTGGAAGGTTTGAAAATCAATCTGGCCCCGGGTGAACTGCAGACTTGTAAAGTCCACTCCGTTGAAGCGCACTTCCGCGCCGGTACGAAACGTGTGGCGCCCGCGCTGCAGAGAAACGCTGTCCGCCAGAGTCCAGACCCAGGGCGTCGTGGAGGGCGAGAGATTGGTCGGTGTACCGAGAATGACGCCGCCGCCCCCAGGATTGATTCGGATGAGCGGAAGGCCGGGAAGGTCGGCCGCATTCGCACGGGCGATTCCCAGGTCCAAATCGCGCAAAGGCTCCTGCGGGACCGCCGTGTTTGGATTCGAAGAGTAGCCGAAGCGGAACTCGTTCAACAGCGACGGCCCGAGAGCGACCACATCCTGGACGGATAGGAGACGGTTATTGAAAACCTGCTCGGTTCCGAAACCCGGCACATTCGGCCCCGCGCCGCGGAAACTCGGCAGCGCCAGCGTTTGAGTGGAATCGGCCAGGAAGAACTTGACGGAAACGGAGTGGCCTCGCGCGATGCGGACGTCGAGGTTGGTATTGAACTGGTCTTCGCGAAAATCCGAGGGGTTGGAGGCGGAATAACGGCCGTCGGCGCCGGGAGTCGGAACGGCGTAGCGTCCGTTGGGCAGACGCGCATTCAGAAGCGCCAGCGCGGCGGGATGAATCTGCGGTACCCCGAACGCAGCGCTCAGAGCAGAGGCGGTCCGAACGTCGCTGAGTCCCGGCGCGATCAGCACGCCTGAGGAGATGCTGTTGATCAAGGACGCTCCGTTCTTCTCCGTCGAGCCCTGATAAGAACCAAAGAAGAACGCGCGATCCCGCCGGATTGGACCGCCCACGTTGCCGCCAAACACTTCGCGCTTCAGTTCGGGCTGAGGCTGGCCGGCGGCTTTCAGAAACGGATTGTTGGCGTTGAGTGCCTCGTTGCGAAGGTAAGCGTAAAGGGAACCCTGGAAGCGGTCGCCGCCGCTTCGGGTCAACATTTGGATGTTGGCGCCTCCGGCCCGTCCGTAGGCGGCATCGTAGAGCGACGTCTGCACCTTGAATTCCTGTATGGTCTCCGGAGCGGGAACGGCGACCAGGATGGGGCCATTGGTGCCCATCGTGTTCGCGTCGACTCCATTGATCTGGAAATTGTTCTGTGTGACTCGCGCACCGTTCACGGAGATCGCTTGTGTATTGCGGCCGACGGCCGTGCTGTCGGGCAGATAAGTGGACGCGCCGTTGTAAAGCGTCAGAACTTGCGTGAAGTTGCGCGTGGCCAGCGGCAACCCGGTAACCACGGCGGCGTCCACGGCGCGGCCAAGCTGCGGACCCTGGCTCTGCAGCAGCCGCTCGGATCCCTTCACCACCACCGATTCCGCTACCGTTCCGAGGACCAGTGCGAAGTCAACTCGCGCGGTCTCGGTAATGACCACGGCGACTTCGGAGACCACCGCGGTCTGGAATCCTTGCGCCTTCGCCGTCACTTCATAGACGCCCGGCGGCAGGAGCGCGAGGGAATAGCTTCCCGTATCGTCGGTAAGCGCGGTCCGCAGCAGACCGGTAGAGCTCGCTTTCGCGGAAATCTCCGCGCCGCGAATCACGGCGGCGGTCGGATCGGTCGCCGTCCCTGTGATCCGGCCCGTGGTCTGCGCAAAAAGCGTCGGGACCACGATCGTTAGGAGCAGAAGACGGAAAAGCAAATTGCCCCTCCAGGACTCTGTCTTTGAGAAAGTGTGCGTGTTCATTGTTCCCTCCGTCAAGTTGATTCTTCGCGCTTCATGGGCGCGGTGTTGAAAGCTTCTTTCGAGTGCTTACGTACAGGTCCGAACCTCCCAGGCCGCCCGGCCGTTGGGAGTAGAAGTACAGCGTGTCGCCATCCCAAGAGAGAGCGGGCGCGCCGTCAAAGGCGGATGAGTTGATCGGCGGCCCCAGGTTCACGGGACGCGACCAGGAATCGTGAGTCGTCGCTCGTGTCGAGACCCAGAGGTCGCTGCTGCCGGAGCCGCCCGGCCGATTGCTGGTGAAAATCATCTCCAAGCCATCGCGGCGCCGGACCGCGGTGCGCGTGTCGCGGACCGGCGAGCTCAATTCGGCAAGATAGGCGGCCGCGCTCCACAAGCCCTGCCGGTTGCAGGAATCGAGGTCGCTCGCGCAGGTGCTGACATAGATGTCAAATCCGTCGGGGTCATGCGGCGTGAGGTTGCGGGTGAAGTACAGATGGAATAGCCGGGTGGCCGGATCTTCGAAAAGGTTCGGTCCGGCATCATCCGCGGCCGTGTTGAGAACGCAACCCAGATGGATCGGCGTTTCCCAGCCAAGGTCGTCGTGCTTGTTCCTTCGGTGCGCCGCATATAGGTCCTCGCCGCCGCAACCTCCGGGACGATTGCTGTTGAAGAAGAGCCAGTGGCCATCGGCACTGAGATTCGGCGCATATTCCCGGGAAGGACTGTTCAATACCGGCACGTGGACCGGCGCTTGCCATGGATCGCTCAAACTGTTGCGCCGGGTGACCCATAAGTCAAAGTCGCCGAGTCCCCCCGGTCGATCGGACGCAAAGATGAGCGTCAGGCCATCCTTAGAAATGGTGGGATGCTGATCGTTCGCCGTGGAGTTGACCACGGGTCCCAGGTTTACCGGCGCAGACCAGGTCGAGTATTGCTGGCCGCAGGTACCTGAAACCGGCAGCGCCAGGATGATGAAGGCCGCGAGACGAACCGTGGATCGGAATCGCATGCCTGCCAGAATCGGCCAGGCGTGCATACGAGGCAATCCCGCGGGTCTCCCCAAAAGGCCAAAAGAATCTCCCGAGCTAATCGCTTGAAAAGATGTGCTATCCTCACAGCCAAAGTAGGGGCACGCTGATGGCGACTGATCCCGGAAATCCACGCACCGCCCGCTTTGGTCCCTTCGAAGCAGACTTCCGCGCCGGAGAATTGCGTAAGGACGGCCGGCGCATCCGCCTTCAGAATCAGCCTTTGCAGATCCTGGCCTTTCTCGTCGAGCACCGCGGCCAGGTCGTGACGCGCGAGGAGCTGCGTGACAAGCTCTGGCCGGCGGACACGTTCGTGGATTTCGAGCACGGCCTCAACAACGCCATGAATCGCCTTCGCGAAGCGCTTGGCGATTCGGCCGAGAGCCCGAGCTATATCGAGACTTTGCCGAAACGCGGTTACCGCTTCGTGGCGACGCTCGTAGGACCACCCGAGATATCTACTCCGGCGCCGCCACGCTTGCCGAGCTTGTGGCCGTACGCGATCACGATGGCCGTTGTGCTGGTAGCGTTGATTGTCTTCTCTCTGCGGGGACGAATTTCAGGAAGCAGCGTCGCCAAGATCCACTCGGTGGCCGTGTTGCCGCTGGCTAACCTAACCGGGGATCGCGGCCAGGACTATCTTGTAGATGGCGTGACCGAAGCGCTGACGGCAGAAATGGCCCGGAACGGCGAACTGCGGGTCACGTCGTGGACTTCGGCCATTCGTTATAAGGATACGAAGAAGGCTGTCTCCGAGATCGCGCGTGAACTCGCTGTGGACGCCGTCATCAAAGGCTCAGTCAAACGAACCGGCGACCGTCTTTCGATTACCGCGCAGCTCGTCGATGGACGTTCCGAAAAAGAAATCACGTCCAGGTCCTACGAGCGGGAGCAAGCCTCGCTCGAACTCGTGGAGCGGGAGATTACTCGCGACTTGACGCGGGCGATGGGAATCTCGCCCGGCACGCGGCAACAAGCGCGCCTGTCCCGGCCGCCGGTGAAGGCGGCGGCATATGACGCGTACATGCGCGGTCTGTGGCATCTGGGTCCGGAGACGCGCGAGGACAACGACGATGCCGTTCGTCTCCTGGAGGGCGCGGTCGCTCTAGAGCCCGATTTCGCCGAGGCCCACGCGGCGCTGAGCGCGGCGTACCGGATTCGCAGCAATAGTCTCGAGCCGGGCGACAAACAGTGGGACGAAAAAGCCTTCGCCGCGGTGGAAAGGGCTCTGCACTTGGATCCGGAGCTGGCGGAGGCCTACGCGGCCCGCGGATTTCTGCTTTGGAGCCGGACGAATCATTATCCGCACGAGCGCGCGGCCCGGGAGTTCCATCGCGCGTTGAGCTTCAATCCCAACTTGGCGGAAGCCCATCACCAGTTGGCCAACATCTACAACCACACCGGCCTTCTTGACAAAGCCGCCGTCGAAATTCAGCAGGCCCTCGCTCTCGATCCGCTCAACACCGGCGCCCGGTTCCGAGCCGGAGTCAATTTGATTTACAAAGGCAAGTACGAGGAATCTCTCGCGGCCATCCGCGACTCCCGAAGGTTCACTCCTCCGCTCTGGATTTTCCAGACGGCTTTCGCCCTGTTCCAACTCGGCCGGCGCACGGAAGCACGCGAGAGGGTCGAGGAATTCCTGAAGGATGATCCCCGCGACCCCGGGGGATTGCTCGCGGGCATGCTCGCATTGCTGGCCGCGGCCGACCATAACCGACCGTTAGCCGAACGCTTTACGCGGCAGGCTCTCGCCAAGGAAGAAAACTACAATCATTTTCACCACACGCTGTACGTATTGGCATCGGCACATGCACTGCTGGGCGAGCCTGCCCAGGCGACGAAGGAACTCGAGCGGTTGGCCGACGAAGGCTTCCCTTGCTATCCGCTGTTCGCGGCAGACCCGGACCTGAGCCGCCTGCATGGCTATCCCGCCTTCGATGATTTTCTGAAACGCCAGCGGAAACAGTGGGAACACTTCAAGGCAGTCCTCTAATTTGACCGTGCGACCGATGGATTATGGGGCCTCCGGCGGTGTTCCCGAAGAGGGACCTGTCCTTACGCTCGAGCGTATCTCCGCAAACAAACCTGGGGTGTGTCGAAAATTCGTCGCCTCGAGCCGATCGAGCGCGTCGTCGATGGAAACAAGTCCAGATTGTGCGGCCTCAACCAGGACACCAAGCGTACCTGTTGCTTTGAAACCGAGGCGGCGCGCAGCGAGCGTCCCGGGCCGCTCGTCGATCAGTAATAGATTGGCATTGAGTTCCTGGGCCAAAGCTAGGGCTTCGCGTTCGCCGAGGTCGAGATCGAGAAGCGTCTCAGTCACTGGGCCTGAAATGGCCCGAACCTCAAGCCAGTCGGGGAGATTCAATGCCCAATTGCGGACCAGAGCCGGCTTGGCCTCACGCAACTCCGATAGCACCGCACTCGGAATCCATATTTTTGAGTACAGCCTTGGAAGCAACTGCTCGAACTGAATGAGGACAAGGTATCGTAGCGGCGACGCGTCCGCGACGACGACGATCATGGGGCTACAGGAAACTGTTTTCTGAGTTCCGTGAGGTCTGCCAAGTCGTTGCGAAGATCGTCAATGCTGTAAGCGTGCTCGTAGACGTTCCGGCTTGCAAGAAAATCGTTGAACTCGAAACGGGAAAGACCCAGGAGTCTCGCGGCTTGAGGCCGGGCCAGCGCGCCAGAGCGGTAACTCTCGATAGCGAAAGCCTCCAGCGCCTCGCGTGCCGGGTCGGCGTGACGGCTCAGGTCGTCAGGCAATTGGACGTTGACTTGCACCTCTTTAGAATACACGAAATTGACACCACGGGCCGGTTTGGTAAAATGACTTTGGCAAGTTTGGTTGCGTTTCCGGAGGACGTAAGGAACGTCCAGGGAAGCTGGTGAGAATCCAGCACGGCCCCGCCACTGTATTCGCCTGCCGCGGTTCACGCCGCGGCAAGTTCCGCCCCTGAAGCCACTGTCCCGATTGCGGGATGGGAAGGCGGGCGGGACGGCGAGAGTCAGGAGACCGGCCGGAAACGAGTCCGTCAAATTTCCCCTGTCGCGGGATAGGAGGAGACTCAATGTCTCGGCGTTTCTCTACTCTGTTGTTCCTGTTCTTTCCGGTTCTACTTTTTTCCGACATTCACGGCGTGGTCAGCGATCCAAGCGGCGCGCCCGTTCCCGGCGCAACGGTGTATCTGCTGAGCGCGCCGGTTCGCACGACGACCACCGATTCCACCGGCGCGTACAACTTCAAGCTGAGCGCCACGGGACGCTACACGCTCGTGGCCGGAGCGCCGGGCATGTCCGGACGCCCAGCCGACGTCGATTACCGCGCGGCCGACGCCAAGGGCAACTTTACGCCTGGCCCCGCGGCGCGGTCCGAAACCGTGATCGTGACGGCGGAACACGCCCAGAGTTCCGCCTTCCACGTCCACCCCACGCCTGCCGACTCAGTGTTTCGTTCACGACGACGACCAGCG
>CAZRND010000196.1:0-10069 GCA_964601345.1 uncultured Acidobacteriota bacterium
GCTGACCGCACGTTCCTCCGAACCTTCCGACGACCTGAAGCAGCCGGTTGACCTCAACGCCGCGGCCGAGTTCAACAAGATCATTCTGGCTCTCGCCGAGGCCGTGGCAAATCGCACGGAACGGCCGAAATGGAATCACGACAGCTTCTTCAGGCGGTATGCCAAGTAGCCTGCGAATCCTCGTTGTCGAAGACGATCCGGCCATGCGAATGGTGCTGGAAACACGTCTGGAAGAGTGGGGATGCGAGGTACTTTCGGCCGACGACGGAGCCAAGGGCAAACGGCTGGCCGAGTCGCAGAACCCCGATATCGTGCTCTCCGACGTGGTGCTGCCGGGGATGTCGGGTCTCGAGCTGTTGCAAGCGCTGAAGGCGGGCGATCCGGCTCGTCCCGTGATCCTGATGACCGCGCAAGGCTCCGTCGATAAAGCGGTCGAGGCAATGAAGCAGGGCGCGCAGGATTTTCTGACCAAGCCCCTGGACTACGCCAAGCTGCGCGCCGTCCTCGAAGCGGTCCAGCAAGACCTGGCGTTGCGCGCCGAATCGCGGAAGCTGAATGCGCAGCTCGAACGAGAGCCGGGATTTGGTCTCTTTGTGGGCAAGAGCAAGGCCATGCGCGACGTGTACAGCCTGCTCGAAAAGCTCGCCTCCAAGGATGTGTCGGCCATCATCACGGGAGAGAGCGGCACCGGAAAGGAAATCGCGGCGCGCGCCATCCACGACAAGAGCAAGAGGGCGGATGGCCCCTTCATTGCCATCAATGCGGCTGCCATCCCCGAGAACCTGATGGAGAGCGAGATCTTCGGCCACGAGAAAGGCGCGTACACCGGCGCCATCGGAGCGCACGCCGGCTGTTTTGAACAGGCTCACCAGGGCACGCTCTTTCTCGACGAGATCACGGAGATGCCGATGCCTCTGCAGCCGAAGCTTCTCCGGGTTCTCGAAGGCGGGCTCGTTCGGCGGCTGGGAGGGACCCAGGAGCTGGCGTTCGATGTTCGCGTGATCGCCGCCACGAACCGGGAACCCAAGGATGCGGTTGTGGACGGTCAGTTGCGCGAGGATCTCTTTTACCGTCTCAACGTCTTCACCGTTACTCTGCCTCCCCTTCGCGAACGCAAAGAGGACATCCCCACGCTCGTGCAGCATTTCATCCGCCAGTCGAACGAAAAACACAGCGCCGCGGTCGAGGCCATGCGTCCGGATGCCCTCGGGAAAATGAAGGAGTATGGCTGGCCGGGAAATGTCCGTGAGCTGAAGAACGTCGTGGAGCGGGCCGTGATCGTCGCGCGAGGCGAGTGGATTGAAATCTCGCACTTGCCTCCGTTTCTTCGAGGAGCCATCCTGGCGCCTCCCGGCGCCACGCTCGCCGAGTCTGAGAAGGAGCTGATCCTGAAGACCCTCGAGGAGACCGGCAACAACAAGGCGGAAACGGCGCGAAGGCTCAAGCTGGATGTGAAGACGATCCGGAACAAGCTGAAGTCCTACGGAATGTAGGAATGAAAATCTCCACCAAGATTGCCGCGGGCTATGGGATTCTCATCGCCCTGATTGTGGCCGCGCTCGCTTATCAGACTTCTCAGATGCATGAGCTCGAGACCATCAATACCAACCTCACGTCCATTAGTTTCCGCGCGGCAACCGTCAGCCTGGAACTGCTGCGCGGCCTCGATCAGGCCGAGGAATTTACTCGTAAGTACGTGGCAACGGACGAGGATCCGGGGTACGGTTCGCGTCGCGAGGAGATGCTGAAGGATTTCTCGCGGAAGCTGCAGGAATTGCGGCGCCTGACTCTTTCTCGCCAGGAGTCGGACGAGGCCGACAAGCTGGAGACGCTCTGGACCAAGCTTTTGGCTTTGAACCGCACGCCACAGCGCCAGATTGGGGCCTATGAAGGCGTGCGCCAGCAGGTAGAGCGGGTGATTCAATCCACGCAGCAGACGATCGACACTCAAGTCAAGGAATCCTCCCGCGGCGCCCAGCGCGCCGAAGAGGTTTCCCGGACTATCGCCGCCGTGGCTTTGCTCGTGAGCCTGGTGGTTTCGTTTTGGATCGTGCAATCGATCTCCCGGTCCCTGGGGCGCCTGACCGAAGGGACCCGGGCCGTCGCAAAAGGCAAATTCTCATACCGTCTCGACGAATCCGGCAACGACGAACTGACCCGGCTGGCCGAGGATTTCAACACCATGATCCTGAGGTTGGGCCAGTTGGATGAATTGAAGAAGGATTTCGTTTCGCACGTTTCCCACGAGCTCAAAGTGCCGCTCATCTCCGTTCAGGAAACCGTTAGCCTCTTGCTGGAGGGAAACCTGGGCCCGCTGACGGAGAAGCAGAGGCGTTTCCTGGAGCTGAACCTGCAAAGCTGCCGCCGCCTTTCCGCGCTCATCAACAACCTGCTCGATGTATCGCGCCTGGAGGCCGGAGTGATGGAGTACGAAATGAAGCGGCAGGACTTCGCCACGCTGGTGCGCGAAGCCGTCGGGCAATTCGAAGCCCAACGGCGGACCATCGAGTTGCACCTTCCCGAAAGCGGCGTCTTCGTTGAATGCGATCACGACCGTATGATCCAGGTGGTCACGAACCTCGTGGGAAATGGATTGAAATACTCGCCGCCGGACACGTCTCTTCAAGTTCGCCTGCAGGCGAACGGGGCTGGTTCCGCCGTCCTGGCCGTGGCCGATTCAGGCCCTGGAATTCCCGACGGGGAGAAGGCCAAAGTATTTGAGAAGTTTCACCGCGCCAAACAATCGCGCAAGGCGGCCGAAGGCGCCGGGCTCGGCCTGGCGATCACCAAGGCCATCGTGGAGGCCCACAAAGGCAGAATCTGGGTGGAAGACAACCCGAAGGGCGGAAGTGTTTTCCAAGTCGAGCTGGTTCTGCGCTAATCTGGACGGAGCATGAAAGTCCTGCGGGTTATCCTTCTTTGCCTGGTGCTCGCGTCCGCGGGCTGCGGCAGGAAGTCGCGGACGACGACAGCTCCTCCCCCTCCTCCGAACTCCTTTCAGATCGGCCAAGGTTATTTCGAGTCAGGTGACTACGCCAATGCCATCCAGGCATACAGCACCTATCTTCGGGACAACGCAGCCGCTCAAGACAGCGATGTCGCTCTTTTTCGCCTCGCGCTCTCGCACGCGCTCTCGGCTGCTCCCGCTCAGAACTTGCCGCAAGCCATGCAGTTGCTGAAGCAACTCGTGAAGGAACACCCCAAAAGCCCGTTGAAGCCCCACGCCGAGCTGCTGGTGGGCCTGCAGGACGAAGTAACCCGGCTGCGCTCCGATTTGACGAAGAGAGACGACCGAGTAAAAGAGCTCACGAGGGAACTGGAGAAGCTGAAAGAGATCGACATGCAGCGGCGTCCTGCGCGAGTGCCGCCAAAATAAGAGGGGAAAAACAAGAGGGAACATGGAAAGAGGGGCAGGGTGTGGCGGCCTCCCCAACTCTTCCATGTTCCCTCGCCCCGGGGAACTTAAACTCGCGCTCCGAGAACCGGCACTTGAATCGGCGCTACGAGAGTGAACGTCAGCCGGGATTCGGGGCCGTACTTCACCGGCTTGCCTCGGCTGACCAGAACCCAATGGGTCCCGTCGGCCGTCTGAGATAACGGCCGCGTGTCGAGCCGATACTCCTGCTTTTCGATCACCAGATTTCGCAGGACCATGGTCATTGCCGCCCGTCCCCGGATCAGGCCCGCTCGGGTGACGTTGGTGATCTGGCCGGTTACCTTGCTGTTCTCGAGAGCAACGACCTTCCCATCCACTGTCAAAGGACCGTCCAACGTAGCCGAGAACCGGTCGCCGGTGGCGTTATGATCCGTGCTGATGTCGCTCACCAATCTCACTGCAATTCTGGCTCCGGCCGGCAGGGTGACCAGTTCCGGCCCTTGCGGAGACGGCCTGTCCAGCACCACTGGCGGCACAACGATCGCGGAGGCGGCTGGAGACGGAGTCGTCGATGGCCGGAGGCGTCCAGCCCAGGAGAAGGCCAGCAACGTCAGCGCGACGATCCCGGTGATTGACGCGATTCGTCTTACTTCCTTCACGGCTTCCTCACCTCGTGGTTCTCATCGCGAGCGATGACCCGGAACTCCATCCTGGTGCCCGGGCCGAGGCGAAGATGCTCCGCACGAATCGAGAGGTCGGATAGAAATCCTGATTTCATGCCCGGTATCGCGGTCGGTGAATCGGGCGGATCCGCTTCCTGAGGAGGCGGCACAACCGCGATCACCACGGCATCCAATCGGGATGTCACTCGCTCGTGCCGCAACTGATCGAACTCGATCGAAAGGAAGGACGAGGGGCGGCGCCGGTTTCTTTCCTCGGATGCTACAACGCGGCCGATCAGGAGATCTCCCTTGTGAATCACGATGCGTCCATCCTGCTTCACATCTTTGATGACGCGCGCGGGCACTTCCATCCCCGGCTTGGCGGTTCGAGTATCGACGGCCGCTTCCAGTTGGGCGGAGATCCTGGCGCCGGGACGGATTTCGTCGGGCGACGTTTGAGCCAGTCCGGCGAGGGCCACGCACCATGCGAGTGCCATCCACAAAGCCCCGTTCTTCATGACTCGCCTCCCGTCACTAGCCGCAGCACTTTGGCGCATAGAATCCCTGGCGCGCACGCACGCGCAGATCAGGACGGCCCGGAATCAACACTGCGATCCGCCGGTAGTTGCCGGCCGCGGCTTCGTCGGCGGAATAGAACCCCAACAGGTATTGCGCTTGCAATTCGTGCGCGATCTTGCGAAAGACCGCGGGCATGTTTTCCGGCTTATCGATTACAAACGCGCCCCCGATGTCGGCGGCGAGCGCCTCCATCTGTTTCTGGCCGCGCATGCTGATCTCGTTCAGATGAATCGACGGCCCATTGGGGTTGAGAGAGTAGAAGAGGCAGTCGGCGCGCTGCAGCTCGCCGAGAGCATCGCTGAAATGAGCATGCTCGCTGTGATTGTCCTCGCCGTCGGATATGACGACCAGCACGCGCCTTGAGCCCGGGTTCGACGTGCGGGCCAGATACGTGGTAGCGGCGACGACCGTGTCGTGGAAGGCGGTCGCTTCCTTGGTCGGCGTCAGGTTCATGACCGCCTCAACGGCTCTATCCAGTTCATTCGTTCTTTCGAGAGCCACGCTCGGCTTCGAGCCGATCACAAATACGGAAACCGAATCGACCGGGCGAAGGACCGTATGAAGAAACTCGGTTGCGGCCCGTTGTTCCAGAAGGAAATGCCCGTTGATGCTGGCGGAGACATCGAAGAGCAGAGCCATTTCCACGGGGGCCGATCCCGGCTCGCCGAGCCGTACGATGCGTTGAGGCCGCCCGTCCTGTTCGACCTGAAAATCACCGGCGGCCAGGTCCATCACCGGCTGTCCCTCGTGATCCGTCACCAGCACCGGAACCGCCACCAGGTTCGAGCTGACTCGGATCACCGCTTCTTGACGGGGCTGCGCCTGGGAGGGAATCAGGGACAGCCCCATCGTCGTCATCACGATTAGCCTCCTCATGTTACTGGTTGGAGGTTTCACCACCCGAGGTCTTCGCCGCCGAGGTGGTCATGCCCTTGCTGACCAGGATCTTCACTTCCGTGCGGCGATTCTCCTTGCGGCCTTCTCGAGTGGCGTTGTCGGCCACCGCGTGCGTCGTGCCGTATCCGAGCGGGGTGATGATCCGGCGAAGCGGAATGTCGTGTTCCTCGGCCAGGTACTGCACCACGGCTTGCGCGCGCTGGCTGCTCAAGCGCTTGTTGAATTCCGCGTTCCCGTCCGCAGAGGCATAACCCGCGACCTCGATCACGAAGCCCTTCTTCGTCTTGGCCTGGGTGGCCACATCCGTCAGAGTGGTCTTGGCGTCGCTCGAGAGCTCCGAGCTGCCCGCCTTGAAGTGAATGCTGGCGGTGTGGACCTCTTCATAGTCGTCGAGCGAGTTGATGCGATCGTTGGCGAAACGCACGCCGGTATTGGCCGTGTCAGCAGTCTCCTGCGCCGCCTTCGCGCTCTTCTGGTTGGCGGCCGACATCGAGTCGAGTTCGGAGATCTGCCCGGACATCTTGCGGGCATTGTCCTCTCCCGTGGTCAGGCGTCCTTCCGCGGTCGAAACGCGGCCTTCCGCCGTTCCGAGGCGGTTCTCAACAGGCGTCACTCGCGACTCGACGGTTAGCGTCGTCTTGAGGTCGTCTTTGGTGAACCGTATCTTCTTCGCGGTCATCATCGCCTCGCTGTCGCTCGTTCCCTCGACCTCTACTTCGAGGCCGCGGATCAGCTTTTCAGGCGAGTACTTCTGGGCGCCGCGGAAAGGGTTCATCTTCTTCTCGCGGATCTCCGTGCTGCCGCTGACCTTCACGGTCACCGTGGAGCCGTCGGTCTTCTGCACGGTCAGGTTGTCGCCTTCGTGCGCTGAAATAAATCCTTCGATCTTCTTGGTTTGTCCAAAAGCGGCAACGGCCAATGTGAGGACCGCCACCATGACCAACCCGTGTACTGAATTGCGATTCGTTTTCATATTCCCTCCTTATTGTTCCCTTCTTACAGACTGCCTAATGCCTTTCGTCCAGCCGTTCTTTGGCAATCCTTGTGCCAAACGCGCGACCATGCGCTTTCAGTGGGTTGCTCAGCGGCGACCTGGAAACGCTTCACCATTTTCCCGGGGAATTCTTCCCGGCCGAAGTCCCGCGCGAAAAATAGGCCCTTTGCACTATTGCAGGCCGTTTTTCCCCAAGTTAGATTTGACTCTCTAAGTTTCCCTTCCGCGCCGCCTGTGCCTTTCGTCCAGATCGATACAGGAGGAATCAACATGCAATTACGAAACAGGTTGTGCCCAGCTCTGCTGGCATGCATGGTGCTGGTTTGCGTGGCAGCCCCGGCGTGGTCGCAGACCGGGCTGATCGTGATGCCCAGCCCCTTGCATTTCCAGCAAATCGGCTCCACAGTCCCCCCTGCCCAGCAGGTTTCCCTCTCGATTCAGGGAGGCGGCGCGTTTGCGTTCACAGCTCAACCCATGACCACCTCCGGCGGGTCATGGCTGTCCGTTTCTCCCGCTGCCGGCGCGGGCCCAGGCATGATCACGGTGAGTGTCGTCGGTACGTCGAGCCTGGTTCCCGCGGTATATCACGGCAGCATCGCGATCGTGGCCGCCGCAATCACCGGCGGCTCCGTGGTGCTCAGTGTGGACCTTGAAGTCGTAGGAGCCACGACCGGATCGCTCGTCGTGCGTCCTGATGAGCTCGAATTCCACGCGAAGGTCGGCGGTCCCGCACCGCCAGCACGCCAAATCGTCATCGCCAACCCGGCGACCGCCAGCTTCGCGTGGACCGCAGTTGCCAGCACTTCGTCTGGGGGCACGTGGCTCAAAGTAAATCCGGCCTCGGGGACCGGCATGTTGGTGCTCGACGTCTCGGTCGATCCCACAGCGCTGGCCGCGGGGGAATACAAAGGAAAGATTGTTTTCACCAGCGGAAGCACCATGGCGACGGAGAACGTAGACCTGACCGTCTCGCCCCCCGAGCCGGCGCACCTCGCGCTCGAGCCAAGGAGCATCCACTTCAACTATGAGCAGGGCGATGTGCCCCGCTCGAGAAACTTGGAGGTTGAGCTGGAAGGCGGAACCACGGCTTCCTGGACCGCCAAGGCGACTGTGACTTCACCCAGCGGCGGAACGTGGCTGTCAATCTCACCCACGTCCGGCGGCACGGGATCCAACAAGATCACCGTCGAGTTCAATCCGAACGGCTTGACCCCCGGCACGTACAACGGCGTGGTCCATGTCACCGCAGGTTCCTTGACGGCGGACACGAATGTCTTCCTGACCATCACCGGTCCCGACAAGCCGCGCGTATTCGTGCGACCCAAGGCGATGCGCTTCCTCTTCCACCTCAATGGAGGATTTGCTTCACCGGGATCGAGAACCATCGAGATCACCGGAAAGACGAGCCTGCCCTTTACGGCCACGGCTACCTCTCAAGGCGGCAACTGGCTCACCATTAACCCCGCTTCCGGAATGGTTCCCGGGTCTATCACCGTCTCTATCAACGGCGGTGTAGCCGGAACTTTGGCGCCCGGTTGGTACACGGGCAACGTTGAAGTAAAGACGCCGGGAGCGATCAAGGAGACGCACAACGTCCATGTGGGATTGAGGGTCCTCGCTGCGAGCGAACCAGCTCGTCTGGATATCGATCCTGGCGCTCTGGCATTCCACGCGACCGCCGGCCTTGCGAGTCCTGCGTCGCAGAAGATAACCGTTCGGGCGAGCGGCGCGGCCAGCATCGCGTGGACAGCGGCAGTCTCAACTGCCGTTGGCGGTAGCTGGTTGAGCGCGACGCCTTTGACGGTTACAACGGCCGCCGGTACAGCCACGGATGTTCAAGTGTCGGTGAATACAACCGGCATCGCGCCCGGCATCTACGCCGGTGCGATCGTCTTCACTCCGGCAGCGTCGAGCGGAGCAACCATCGTTTCGGTGCTGGTCAAGCTGGTGGTCTCTGCCCCCGGCGCGGCGGCGGACTCCGACACGGTGCAGGTGGAAGCAGCTTCGCAGCCCATGGTGGCCGTAACCACCGACCCGCCGAACGGCTTTGTGAGTCAGGCGGGCGTACCGGTTAATGTCACCGTGAAGTTGCTGGACTCTCGCGGCTCGGCCACGACCGGAGCGCGGGTGACGGTGACGTCATCGGGACCCGAGCCGGAACTCGAGCTCGAAGACCAAGGCGACGGAACCTTCTGGGGAGCCTTCCGGCCCGTCTCCAGTGGATCGCGCACCTTGTTCGTGAACGTGAACGGACAGGTCGACTCTCAGGCCGCAGTGACCGGGACTGTGGAGTCGGCTGACCGTGCCGACGTGATCTTCCAGGGAGGCGTGGTTAACGCCGGAAGCTTTACGGCGTCGCCCGCTCCCGTGGCTGCGGGATCGCTCGTTGCGGCCTTCGGCCTGAGCATGTCGGACCGGTCTGGAATCGCGACTCTGATTCCTCTTCCCGCCAACATCTCGGGAACAACCGTCACGATCGGCGGCTTTTCGGCGCCGCTGTTCTCCGTGACCACGGGAACGACCGACCAGATCAACATGCAGGTGCCGTTCGAGCTGGCGGGTACTTCCGAGGCCGAAGTTGTGATTCGCAACAACGGCCGAGTCAGCGCGGCGGAAACGATTGCCCTGGCAGCCTCTCCGGCTCTCTTTACGGTCGCCGGAAACGGCAGCGGCCCGGGCGCGTTCTTGCATGCTGACTTCTCCGCCATTACCGCGAGCCGCCCCGCGCGGGCGGGCGAGGTGATTGTGCTCTACGCCACTGGACTCGGCACCGTTACGCCGGCGGTGGCTACGGGTTCGGCGGCCTCCGCGGCCGTCATCACCCGCGTCAATGGCAACGTGACGGTTACCATTGGCGGTCGCGCCGCGCAGGTGCTCTTCGCTGGTCTGGCTCCGAGCTTCGTCGGACTCTACCAGATCAACGTGATCGTGCCGGCCGGCAATTTCGCTGGGGATAATGTCGTCAAGGTCACCACCAACGGCATCACGTCCTCAGGCAACGCAACAGTCTCGGTGCAGTAGCTCACTCCCCTACGCGGCAGGGGCCTTCTCCTCCCCTGCCGCGTTTTTTTATTCGCTATAACTGATTTGGAATTTGTTGGCTTTGAGAGCGGCTAATGCCAGCGCTACTCCTGCCACCAGGAGCAGTCCGGGAATTGCCACATAGGCGGGCGTGGGATCGGCAAACACCTCAATCAGCTTGAAGGGTCCGTCGAGCGGAACATTCAGAGGACATAGCGACTTCAGGTAAAAGATCACGCTGATCTTCTTGAGCAGCGTCGGCAGAAAAGGATTCAGCCCTTCCCAGACCATCACCATGGCGGCGGCGATCATCGGATTTCGCAACAGCAGGCCCAGCACCAGAAAGACCGATCCGTAGCCCAGACACGCGAGCACGGTGATCGTCAGATACCACGCCAGTTGCGGGAAACCGGGGCCGCGCGTCAGGAATTCCTGAAACTCGGCGCCATAGTGCAGGTGAATCAGCACGAAGGACAGCACCACGCTGACGCCGAAGACTATGCCCGTGACCAGGCACCCGGAAAGAAACTTCCCCAAGGG
>CAZRND010000197.1:0-9675 GCA_964601345.1 uncultured Acidobacteriota bacterium
GGAAGGAAATCGCCGCGCTCATCAAGGGGATCCAGGCGGAAACGAGCGACGCGGTGGTGGTGATGGAAGAAGGAACCAAGGAAGTGGAAGTCGGCGCGCGACTGGCCGACCAGGCGGGCAAGGCCCTCGAGGCGATCTCGACGGTGGTCCGCCAGTCCGCCGAGCTGGTGCAGGAAATCTCCCTCGCCTCCAAGCAGCAGGTGCGCGGCACCGAGGGTGTGGCGAACGCCATGCAGATTATCTCCAACATCACGCGGCAGACCTCGCAAGGGGCGCGCCAGACCACGCGCACGGTGGAGCACATGGTGCAGCTCTCCGAGCAGCTCAACGACGTGCTTTCGCAGTTCCACATCGGCAAGGCCGCGCCGGAAGCGGCCGCGGCGGCAGCTCGCTAAGGCGAGCCTGAGGGATGACAGTGGGAGACGCCATGACAATGACCGCGACCATGACCGCCCAAGTCGACGAGCAGCAGCTCAACGACCTCCGCGCGCTGATCGAGGAACGTTCTGGGATTCGCCTCGATGAGTCCCGCGAGCGGTTCTTCCGAAATAGCGTCCAGGAGCACATCCAAACGCAGGGCCTCGCGGACGGAGCGCGACTCAAGCCGCTGGTCTGCTCCTCGAACGTCGAGTACGAGGCGTTCCTGCAGTGCTTCCTGACGCATGAGACCTCGTTCTTCCGATATCCCTCGGCGTTCCAGGCCTTGCAGCGGATGGTCTTGCCGGAAGTTCAAGCGAAGAAGATGTGGGCCTCGCCGCGGACTCTGCGCATCTGGAGCGCCGGATGCTCGACGGGCGAGGAGCCTTACTCCATCGCTTTGGCGATCGCGGAAACGCCCGCCTTCAACAATGGATGGGAAATCGAAATCCTGGCCACCGATGTCAGCCGGAAAGCGGTCGCCTTCGCGACGGAGGGCGTCTACACGCCGCGCAGCTTCGGCAACGTGCCGGTCGACAAGATCCGCACCTATTTCAATCCCAACGGCCGGCAAATCGAAGTGAAGCCCGCGCTGCGGAAGAACATCAAGTTTCACGTGATGAATCTGGTGCAGTGCCCGTACCTCGGAAAAATGGACTGCATCTTCTGCATGAACGTGCTGATCTACTTCGCGGGCGAGAAGCGCGAGCAGGTGATCCGCAACTTCTACGACAGCCTCGAACCGGGCGGATACCTGATGCTGGGCCACTCGGAATCGCTCGGTCCGCTCGGGGCTAATTTCGAAAAGATCGTGTACGGCGATTTCCTGTTGTACAAAAAACCGGCGGAAAGCCGGCCATGGAGTTCAGGGAGCTGACTATGAGCGCCGCCGCGGCCAGCAATTTGGAATTGCTCTCGCAAGCCGCTTTCGAACAATTGCAGTTCGTCCGCGAGTACACCTGCGTGCTACTGGACCCCTATCCCGCGCCCGAGGCCGTGGAGCAGCTTTATCGCTCGGCGTGCATTCTGACCGAAGGATCGTCGCAGAACGGCCTGCCGCTCTTCGCGGAGGTTGCCGGCAAGCTGGTGCACCTGTTCGAGTTCGCGCGCACCACGGCGATTGGCCCGGAATCGGCCGGCCCCATCGTGGACTTTGTTTACGACGCCGCGGCGCTGCTCGAATCCGACCTGTTCCACGTGAGCAGTACCGGAAACGAAGCCGCGGACGATATCCAGGCCTTCAAAGAAAAATATCCTTTCGCGTTCGAGACGCACGCTGTAGCAGTCGAGGAAGCTCCGGTAGAAACCCCCGTCGAGGCCCCGCTGGACGCCGCGGAGCCTGAGCCCGAAGCCGTCGAACCACTGCCCGAAGACGGCGAAGTGCCCTCCGAAATCATGGAGTTCTTCCTGCCCGAAGCCGAGGAGCACCTGCAAGCCGTGACGGATTGCCTGCTCGAGCTCGAAGCCAACCCCAGCGCGGAAGTGATTCATCGCCTGTTCCGGTCGATGCACACCGTAAAAGGATCCGCCGCGCAGGTGGGATTGCAGCGAATCGCTCACGTCGCCCACCGCGCCGAAGACCTGGTCGGACGGTTGCGCGACGGCGAGCTGCGTCCCAGCGCCGAGATTGTCGATATTTGCCTGGAGGTCGTGGACGTCCTCAAAAAATTCCTGTACCGGCAATGGCCGGATGAGGCGACGACGCAAAATGCGGTCGGCCAACTACTGGCCCGGATCGCCAGGCAACTGACGGGGGCCTCCTCCGCGATTCCTGCGGCTTCGCCCGTTCCGGAAGGGGTTCCGGAACCGGTGCATGAGGCCCCCGCGGCGGCCGCGGAGCCCGAGCCTCAACCGGAGCCGGAGCCCGTTGCGCAGGTTGTCGCACTCGCGCCGCCTGCTCCTGTCGTGGCGCCGCCCAAAGAAGTCGGCGCGACCTCGCAGTCGAAATCCGTGCGCGTTCCGCTCGAACGGCTTGACCACATGATGAATGCGGTCGGCGAGCTGGTGATCAACCGTACGCGCATGATCGGCCGCCTGGGAGAACTGGAGCGTCTCGCGGAAGTCCTGAATTTCTCCAAAGGCCGCCTGATCGGCAAGGTGGGAGAATTCCAGGAACGCTATGAGTTCAGCCGCCTGGAGACCGAGATTCGTCATGAGTCCAATGCCGGCCTGGACGAATTCAGCGAGCTCGAGTGGGACCGCTACGACGATTTCAGCATCCTCTCCCGGTCGCTGACGGAAATCTCCGCCGACCTCACCGAAGTGCTCACGCAACTCGGCCGGTTCGTCCGGCACGTGGACTCCGACATCGACGAGTTCACCAACCTGGCGCATCGCCTGCAGGACGAAATCACCCAGGCGCGCATGGTGCCGCTCGCCAATCTCTACACGCGTCTGGCGCGAACGGTGCGCGACGCCGCCAAGGCTTCCGGCAAGCAAGTCGAGCTGTCCCTCTCGGGCGGCGAGACGAACCTCGACAACGGCGTGATCCAGCAGATTTCCGATCCTTTGATCCACCTGGTGCGGAACTCGGTGGCCCACGGAATCGAAACTTCCGAGGAGCGTTACGGAAAGGGCAAACCTGATCAGGGTCTGATCTCGCTGCGCGCCTATCACCGCGGCAATCAGATCTTTATCGAAGTACAGGACGACGGCCGCGGCATCGACTACGACAGGATCCGCGAGACAGCGGTGGCGCAGAATCTGGTCTCGGCGGACGACGTCGAACACTTGACCGAGCGCGAGCTGCTCGAATTCCTGTTCCGTCCCGGATTCTCCACCGCTTCCCGCCGGACGGAGCTGGCCGGGCGCGGCGTCGGACTCGACGTGGTACGCGCCAACCTGGCGAGCCTGAACGGCGAAATCTCGATCGACACGGAAAAAGGCGCCGGCTGCCGCTTCACGTTGAAGGTCCCGCTGACCCTGGTCATCACCCAAGCGCTCTTTCTGCGCAACGGTTCGTGGATCTTCGGAGTGCCTCTGGCGTGCGTCGAGGAAATCCGCCGACTGCGGACCTCCGAGATCGAGGAGATCGGCGGCAAGCTGCTGACGCATCTCCGCGACGACGTTATCGAACTCGTGCGCCTCGACACGCGGCTCGGGCTCGAGCCGGTCGCGCCGGTGAACGGCTTCCATCGCATGGTCATCGTCAATGCCGGCGGGCGCCAGGTGGGCCTGATCGTCGAAGAGGTGCTGCGCAAGGACGAAATCGTCATCAAGAATCTCGGCGAGTACCTGAGTCACATCAAACTCTTCTCCGGCGCGACGATCGCTCCGGACGGTAGCCCGATTCTGCTGATCGATGTCAACCGTCTCGTGGGAACGGGCCAGGAAGCCGGCTTCGTCTCCCCGACGGAAATTCCCGCCGCGACATTCTCCCCCGCCGAGACCGTCAAGGAAGCTCCGGCGCCCGAGAAGGTGATCCTGCTCGCCGACGACTCCATCAGCGTGCGCCGCTTCGTGGGCCGGATGCTGGAGAAGGCCGGCTACCAGGTGAAGCTGGCGTCGGACGGACTTGAAGCGTTGGAACTCGCGACGCAAGGACCGTGCCACTTGGTGCTCACGGACCTCGAGATGCCGCGCACGAACGGCTACGAGCTGATGGCCCACCTGCGTCAGCATCCCTCCACCAAGGGGCTCCCGGTCATCGTATTAACGTCGCGAGCCGGGAACAAGCACCGCGACAAGGCAGTCAAGGAAGGCGCGGCTGGATTCCTGACCAAGCCGGTGCGCGAGGAACACTTGCTGGCGGCGGTAGAGAAGTTTCTGGGCGTGAACGGATAGGACTTATGAGCGAGAGCGAGAAAAAAATCCGGGTTCTGGTAGTGGACGATTCCTCGTTCATGCGCCGCGTGGTTCAGAACATCATCGCGACCGATCCCGGAATGCAGGTGATCGGCGAGGCGAGCGACGGACGGGAGGCAGTGTCCCTGGCGGAATCCCTGCGCCCCGATGTCATCAGCATGGACATCAACATGCCCCACGTCGACGGCCTGGAAGCCACCGAGATCATCATGTCATCGAACCCGCGCCCGATCGTGATCGTCAGTTCGGAATCTCACGAAGGAACGCGCGGAACCCTGCGCGCCTTGCAACTGGGCGCCGTGGACTTTGTCAGCAAACCGACCAGCGCGGTCAATCTCGACATGGGTTCGGTCGGCGGCGAGTTGATGAGGAAGTTGCGGATGGCGTCCCGTGTGCGAGTGGTGCGCACGGCAACGCGTCCCAAGTCCGCCTCAAACGGCGTGGTTCCGGACGGAACGCGTCCCGCGGACCGTGCGCCCGCGGCGCGTGCGGCGTCCGCGCCGGCCGGCGCGGAGCGCAGCCCTCTTGTGGTGATCGCCGCGTCCACGGGAGGGCCGGCCGCGCTCATGCGCATGGTCCCGATGATTCGCAAGGATATTCCTGCCGTGCTCGTGCTCGCATTGCACATGCCGCCCAATTTTACGGGCCAGTTCACCGAGCAGTTAGCCGCCGCAGCGGAGATTCCGGTGAAAGAAGCGAAGACCGCCGAGGCCATGCAGCCCGGCACTCTCTACGTCTGCCCCGGATCCCACCACCTACGCGTCGACGCCGTGGGACACGTCCAGCTCGACGATGGCCCGCGTATTTCCGGATACCGTCCTTGCGCTGATGTCGCGATGGAGACCGCCGCGGCGTGGGCCGGTCCGATGACGGTAGGCGTGGTCCTCACCGGCATGGGCAACGACGGCGCGCGCGGCTCGACCGCGATCAAAGCGGCGGGCGGATACGTGATCGCCCAGGACGAGGCGACGTCGATGATCTTCGGCATGCCGCAAGAATCCATACGCGCCGGCGCCGTTGACGAAGTGGTCGGCATCGATGCGGTTTCCGCCGCCATCGAGAAGCGCGTGCTTTACCTTCGCGGAGCCGTCAAGGTGGGTGCTCTGTGAGACCGCGAAAACTCCGTGTGGCGCCCCCCGCGCGCAACAACGCCGTGATCCTGTTCTGGGTGGGGCCGCATCGCTTCGGGATTCCCGCGCGTTCCCTGCGCGAGATTCGCAACGACCGCGGCTTGCCCCCCGAAGAGTTCGGATGCTGGACCATCCTCTCGGCCCACCGGCTGTTCGGCCTGGCCCTCTGCACGCGAACGCCGCGGCTGCTGGTGCTCAACCATAGCCGCATCGCCATCCGCGTGGATCACGTGGAGAAGATGATCGAGGCCGCCGCGCCCGCTCCCCTGCCCCAAGGTTTTCACGGCGCCGAGCGCCAATGGTATTCCGGCCTGGGCCTCATCGACGAGACGGTGTTCCCGATGGTGAATCCCGAGGCGATGGAAGACGAAGCGATGCACGTACCCGAAGAACCGCTCGAATGGCGGGAGGCGTCATGACCTTCGTCGTCTTCCCTCTCGGCGGCAAGCGCTTTGCGCTCCCGGCCACGGACGTCGCCGAGCTGTCGCACTCCGGCACGATGCAATCGTTTCCGCACGCGACGCCCGAAATACTGGGCGTGCTGGTTCGTCGCGGCGAGATTCTGCCGATCTGGGACCTGGCCGGAACTCTGCTGGGAGAGGGCGAAAGCGACCTGAAGTATTGGATGGTGACGCGGCGCAACTCGATTGCGGAAGAGAGCACCGCCGTTCCCGTCAGCGGCGAGTGCCGGATGCACCACGCCGAAATGCAGCCCGCACCCCAAGGCGCGCCGGCCTGGGTGCGCGGCGTACTGCAACTCGAGGATCACCCCGTTGACGTGCTCGATCTGACGCGGCTTTCGAAGGACAATTTATGAGCCATCATGGCAAGATTTTTGTAATCGACAGCAATCTGTTTCTGGTCAAGCGGCTGAGCGAGGTGCTCAAGCAGCACGGCTTCGAGGCCGTGCACTGTTCCGAGCCGGTTTACGCGCTCACCATGATCGAGTGGAACATGCCGGTGGCCATCCTGTGCGCGACGAACTTCCGGAACGCGAGCGCCATCGACATTCCCAGCATCCTGCGCGCCGACGAGAAAACCAGCCACATCCCGGTGATCGCTATCGGGGATCGCGGCCAGCAGTCGCAGCTCGATGCGTTGCGTGCCGGATATGCGGACTTCCTCGATCGTCGTCTGAGCTCGGACGAAATCGCCTCGCACATCATTTCCTTTCTCGGCAGCCACCATGAGGGCTTTCAGCCGACGCAGATGTTGCACCACAACGATACGGCGCTCCACGGCAAGCTGGCACTCGTCGATCTGCCGGGCGTCATCCAGGTGCTGGAACAATCCCGCCAGACGGGCGCGCTGCACATCAATGCGACGGCTATCGACGGAATCATCTTCTTCCACGAGGGCGAAGTCTGCCACGCCGAGAGCGGACAGTTCGCGGGCGACGAAGCCATCGTTCACCTGATCAAGAACTGCCACGGAATCGACGACGGCGTGTACAAGTTTGTTCCCGGCGGGTCCGGCAACCTGCGCACCGTGCAGGGCTGCCTCAGCGGATTGCTTCTCGACGCGCTGCGGGAACTCGACGAAGAGAATCGCGACGCGGAACAGATTAAAGAAGAGCCTGTCGCCCAGGTCGAGCCGGAACCAGCCGAGGCCCCGGCGCCTTACTCAGAAGACGAATTGATGCAGGAGTTGATGCTCCAGATCGGATAAACCAATGGAACCCTTACAAGTGCCGGAAACAAACCCCTCCCCGAAGGTCTACTTCATCGACGACAGCGCCACGATGCGCGAAGTGATGAAGATCGCCTTTCGCCGCGAGAACATCGACGTGGTCGCCTGCCCTGACCCCAACGTGGCCCTGGCCGAAATCGAGCAGGCGCGTCCCGACCTGGTGATCACCGACGTGGTCATGCCGGAAAAAGACGGGTTCGAAGTGTGCCGGTTCATCAAGACACATCCTCAACTCGAGAACACGCCGGTCGTCTTGCTGAGCGGGGTGGTGAATCGCGAAGTGGCCGATAAGGCCGTCAGCGTGAAAGCCGACGAGTTGATCCGGAAGCCGTTCCAACCGCAGGACCTGATCGCGCGAGTGAAGCAATTCCTTGCCCCGAAAGCGCCTGTCGTTGCGCCCTCACCAGTGCTGCCGCCTCCGCCGGCCCGTCCCGAAGCAAGGTCCGAAGCAAAGCCGCGCGGCGAAGTTCTCAGCGGAATCTTCGGAGCCGCGCCCGCAGCGCCGCGCCCGCTGGCTGTACCGCCGCCGCGTCCGCAACCGGCTTCTCCGGATGTCGCCAAGCTGCGTCTCGAGATCATGCGGCTGGAGAACCTGGTCAAGAAGCTGCAGTCCGAATTGGCCGCGGAGCGCGATTACGCGGCCGCTCTGGAAGCGCACGTAAAAACACTTCAGGACAGCGAGTAATTCATGAAGACCTCCTGGATTCTGACACTGGCGTTATTGGCGCCCGCGTTCGTGATGGCGCAATCGGAGCCCACCGGACTTGTCGCCAATCCCGGGCGCCCGACGATCTCCGATCCCGCCGACGTATCTCCGCTCGGCATCCTGGAAGTGGAATATGGATGGGACCGGGCGTGGAGTGCCGGAAATGCGCGCAAGAGCACGGCGGAAGGCCTTCAGAAGTTCGCGTTGTTTCCCAACTTTGAGCTGCGGTGGGATATCAGTCAATTCTCCGGCTTCGAGAACACCATCGGAGGCAAGTACAGGTTCCTAAAGCAAACCTCTCACCGTCCGGCGATGGCGTTTGCCTACAATGTGAAAACCCCTTCAGGTTGCTCGGATCACGATTTCACTTTCCTCGCGAGCAAAGACGTACCGGGGAGCGTGCATCTCGATTTCAACGTCGGAGTACTTCTCGCCGGGCGCGACCGGCCCGGCCACGACCGCGCCACGGAGATTGGGCTTTCTTTTTCCCGCCCCTTGCGGGGCCGCTGGTCCGTTACCGGCGAGCTCTACGGCGATACGCGCCTCACTGCGGACACTCCGGCGTTCGCCAATACTCTTTGGGCCATTACCTATAACGTGAAACCGCGACTGGTGCTGGATGCCGGCATGGATTTCGGGCTGACCTCCGGCACACCCCGGAAACGGGTTTTCGCGGGCTTCACGTATACCATCACCGATGTCTATGCGGCCATCAAAAGACACGGTCCCCCCAGCGGCCGCGACAAGGATTGAAACTTCGTGCAAACTCGAGAGCAGATCTCCTGCTGGGGGTGGTTCCGTTGTCCGAACCTGGAGAGAAGATTCCTGCGCCATCACCTGTCCTTTGACAAGGTGCAGGCCGCGCTGGCTTTTTCCGTGGCCATCATCAGCTCCCTGGCATTTATTCCGTCCGATTACCGGCTGCTGAAATCGAGCGGGTCTTTTCACGTACTTCTCTTCTATCGGATCATCTTCGCCTTCGGCACCAGCCTCATGCTGCTGTTACTGAGGCGGATCAAACAACCCAAGACCCTGGAACGGTTGATGCTGGCCTGGACCCTGACGGCCATGATGCTCATGCTCCACGTGGCTACCACTCGAGTCTCGGTATTCTATTTCGGCTACGTGGTCACTGAGATCGTGGGACTCTTTCTGGTCTTCATGGTGGTTCCGCTGACGCTGCCGGTGCAGATCGCGATCGGCGCGATGGCAGCCGTCATTGAAACATTTATCCTCATTCCCAGACAATTGCAGGTTGACCCCCTGGTGAGCAACACCGTGGTCGTTGCCTACCTCCTGACGTTGATGATCGGCGGGTCGGTCTCCTGCACCCTCCGGCGCACCAGACGCGAGCAGTTTGCCGCGCTGGAGCGCGAGGCAGCGATGCGCAACTCGCTGGAAACGGCCATGGCGGAAGTCAGGACCTTGCGCGGCATCCTGCCCATCTGTTCTTACTGCAAGAACGTGCGCGACGATGCTGGGTATTGGCAGCAGGTGGAGGTCTACGTAACGGACAACACCGAAGCGGAGTTTTCCCACGGCATTTGTCCGGACTGCATCGGCAAGTTCTAGACGCGATCGAGAATGTCGCGCACCGTGCTCGCCAGCACGTCGCGCGTGAACGGCTTCTGCAGCAGCACGGCGCCGGAGCTGAGTTCCCCGTGGCGCAGGATCGTGTCGCTGGTGTAACCGGACATATACAGGATCTTCATCTTCTGGGCCTGCGGCATGAGGCGCTCGGCCAATTCTCGGCCGCTCATACCGGGCAGAACCACGTCGGTCATCAGCAGGTGAACCGGCCCGTGATGCTGTTCGAACTGTTCCAGCGCGTCGGGACCGTTGCTGGCTTCGAGCACCGTATAGCCGATGGTCTCGAGCGCGCGCCGCACCAGCGTGCGGACGTTGCTCTCATCCTCCACCAGCAGCACC
>CAZRND010000197.1:9685-10065 GCA_964601345.1 uncultured Acidobacteriota bacterium
AGCCCTTGGCCGCTTCGGGTTCGGCGGTCGGAGCCAGGGCGTCCTCGGCCGAGACCGGCGCCTCCGCCGGCGGCAAGTAGATCTGGAACGTCGCTCCCTGTCCCTTCTTGCTGTTGACCCAGATGAAGCCGCCGCTTTGCTTAATGATGCCGTAGGCGGTGGCCAGACCCAGCCCGGTGCCTTTGCCCTTTTCCTTTGTGGTGAAGAAGGGCTCGAAGATTCGGCTCTGGGTGTGCTCGTCCATCCCGAAGCCGGAGTCGCTCATGATCATGCGGACATAGGGTCCGGGGGTCATCGGAAAATGCGTTTTGGCGAACTCATCGGAGACTTCAACGTTATCGGTCTCGATCATTAAGGTCCCGCCTCGCGGCATGGCGTCG
>CAZRND010000198.1:0-6088 GCA_964601345.1 uncultured Acidobacteriota bacterium
TGCCGGCGCTCAGCGGAATCGCGTAGCAGGGCCAAGCGATGCCGCGAAGACTGCCGAATGCCGTGCGCGAGTTGGCGAAGGTGTTGACGCGGATTCCGTACCACGCCACTCCGTAGCTTCCGGCGATTCCCAGCACGCTGAAGAGGAGGATGATGATGACCTTGATCGCTTCCAGTTGTGAGAAATATCCGAAGTAGAAGACGATGATCCCGCCGATGAACGATTCCAGGATCAGGAGGAATTTTCCCTGGGTGAAGAGATACGTCTTGCACGTCTCCCAGATCAGCTCGGAGACCTCCTTCATGGACGAGTGCACGGGAAGATCGCGAAGCTGCCGGTAACTCAAGAATCCGAAGAGGAGTCCGAGGATGCAGACCACGAGTCCGCCCATCAGGAGATTGCGGCCGCTGGTTCCGAGAAATGTCCCCTGGCTCAGATCGGGGAGCACCAGATGGGCTTCTCCGCCGCCGTGAGCGCCTTCCTGCGCCACCGCGGGCGCCGCCAAGCCTAAGACAAGACAAACGAAAAGTGCGAACGTGACATGAAGTCGCAAGTAATAATCCTCCAACAAGTTGTGCAGAACCCACAGCCTCAAGTGGGTTAGTAAGAATACAGCAAACGCGGGGCAACTCGCAACCCTATGTCAGCTAAACGCTTCCCGGCGATTCAGGGGACTGTCGAAACTTCTTGCCGGAACTACGGTCAGCAGGTTAAAACAGAGTCCCCAGGGGCCCAAGTGAAACGAGTCTACGGCTAGCGTGCAACCGACCATTCCATTGCAACACGGAGTCCAAGCCGGAGAGGAGCCCTCAACAAAGATTCGTTGGCGTCTGGCCGGCCTACTCTTAGCCATCGTATTCCTGATCGCGACTTGGGGCATCCACAAGAAGACTTCTGCGCCACAGTGGGATGGAGAGAGCTTTTTTGCGCCTGCCTACACGTTGATTGCGGACCATGCGCGTGCTGCGCGTATCCTGCTCTGGAATCCCTGGCAGAGCGGCGGCTCACCGGACTACGCAGAACCAGAGCTAGGTGTTGCTTCGCCTCTCACCGTTACCATCGGCGCCGTTACCGGCGGTACCAGCGCCGGATTCCGCATTTACTGGGTTCTCATCTGGTTCTTGGGGCCGCTTGGGATGCTGTTTTTGGCGCGGCATCTGGGCGCGCCGCCGTGGGCCGGTTTTGTCGTTGCCCTGGGGTTCGCTTTCTCAGGCTTCTACACCGGCAATGCTGAGCACTTTTCCTCGATTTATTCGATCTCGTTCTTACCATGGTTCCTCTGGCGCCTCGACGCGTCCCTTGCAACCGGCAGAATCAAACCGGCGGTCGAGGCCGGGGCGCTTTGGGGGTTGTCGGCCTTGGCTGGTTATCCGCAGCTCACGATTTTAAGCGGAGTGTTCCTGTTTCTCTGGACCTTCGGGCGATTGCTGTTCTCCTCATCGGACGAACGTAGGTCCCTGCAAGGGAACAGATTTCTTCATAGCGCCGTCGCGCTAGCGATGGTCTTGCTTGTCGGCGTGGTAGTACTCGCACCTTCTTATGTCGCGATTTTCTGGGAAGGAACGGGATACAGCGATCGCGTCGGAGTTCGGCCTCGGGAACAATCTGTGGGATCAAATGCTACAGAGGTTAGCAATCTGCTGACTTTTGCGAGCCCCTATCTCACGACGCTCCAGGTATACGGCAATCCCCGCCTCTGGCCGGGCACCCACGTCTCCATGAGCAACGTCTATCTCGGCGCCGTCACTACCATTCTGGCCATTCTGGCAATGATCGATGGGATCAAGATATCTTGGCGGTGGTGGCTCTTCGGAATCGCGATCTTCTTCATGGCTTGCGCCGTGGGGAAACAGCTTCCGGTTCGCGGCTGGTTGTATGATTATTTTCCCCCAACCCGTTACTTTCGTAACCCAGGCCTGTTCCGGGTTTACACCATGTTTTGTGCTGAAATTCTAGCTCTTCTGGGGGCGAAGGATCTTGAAGGCAGGCTCAGAGTCCACAACGGCGACGCCTGGAGAAAGTTTCTCTTCGCGGGCATGGTTGCTTCCATTGCAGCCACAGTTTCATACATCTACGTCTTTTCGCGAGTCGAAGAATTAGGAAATCGTTTTCAGGAGTCCAGTATCCATCTCGTTCTTGTTTGGGTTGGCTCCATGACGATCGCCTCGTTGCCGCGACTCCTTCCGAAAGCGCTCCGGGCGGCGCCTCTCTTGCTGATGGCGGTGGCTATTTTCGATGCTGCCGAGGCCATCCGGCTCGCCAAACCCACTATTTATTCCACCGGTCCTGTGCGGGAGGTAGTTGTCTGGAACTGGATCGACCAATACCATAGGTCGCAACTTGATCTGACTGGGCGCGGGCTGAAACGGGAGTCATCTCCGCCTGTTTGGATCGGTGGCCACGAGAACAATGAAAACCTTCCCCTGAAGGTTCCTACATTCTTCAACTACGCAACATTGACGAATCGTTTCCAAATCGATTTCGCCAATCACAGGGTGCTGGAGGGCATGAGCACGGGTACCGATCGGATCTGGTTTTCTGAGCAGGCAGCAGTACTGCCTCCTACCGACACTTTTTACCGTGCTCTTGTAGAGCAAAGCGAGGCGCTCAACGCGCCCGTCTTACTTGTACATCCTCCAGCCGACATGCCCAAAATCAGGGAGTTGGAATTGACGACGGCGATGGACATACAAGGTGTGAGCGCCGTCTCCCGTCTTGCACCCGCGCAACGTGTCGCCGGCACTATGGTTCGTTATGAGCCTGATTATCTTGAGCTGGATGTGACTTGTCCCCAGAACGGTTGGTTGCTGGTCACAGACCGATGGTCACGCGGTTGGCGGGCAACGGTCAATGGCCAACCGGCTCAGATTTTTGGTGGAAACTTCATCTTCCGCGCTGTCCAAGTGCGTGCGGGCGGTAATAAAGTGCAGTTCCGCTATAGTCCAGCCGGATGGCCTATTTTGCTCGTTTTGAGTTGGGGCACGCTAGCCCTGGTTGCGGTGAGTCCCTTCATCTCGCCGTGGAGATTCCGGAACTAGGAAGAGCATATAGAGATCGCTGTGGTCTACCGGGGAGGCGCGCGTCAGGGACAGTTTCCGGAAGCCTATTTCCTGTGGCCGTTGGAAGAGCGTCCACGGGCGAGCTTATCGACATTCTTTGTAAGCCTGTTGATCGCCTTCCAAACCTCGTCCACCTGCTCCCGCAACTCCTCCCGCAACTTTTGCGTCTCCTTGGCCGTCCACTCTCGCAACTCCTGCATCTGCGAGTTGGACTCACGCAGCGACTCGAGGAAACTCCGGTTGAGAACGATGAGATCGCGGATCCCGGCATTCTGCTTCTCCATCTGGGCTTCGTGCCGTCCTTGAGTTTCAATCAAGGCTTCGATGGCGTTCTCAATTCGCGTGAATCGTTCCTCGGTGGTCATGGAAGTATTCTACCTCTTGCTCTGCGCATCGCCGCCGAAGATTTCGAGGGATGCCGGGGCGGGCATCTCGACGTAGCCCAGGAGAATCCGGCGGCCCTTCGCGACGGGCAGATCATTGAGCCAGGCGACGGCCAGTTTGCCGGGCAGAGCATTGTCGAGCAGGGTCGGCGCGCCGAGATCGCCGGGCGAGAAGCGCAACTGCGCCGTGCCCGCTCCGACCGCGAGGCTCAGCCCGTGCAACACTTGGTCCGCGGGTGACGTGTAGTAGATCGGCACGCGTCTCGCACGCGCGCCCGTAGTGACGCCCGTGGGAACCTTGCGACTTGTGCTCAACGGGGCTTCGGGACAGACGAGCCCGCGCGTGATGCGGCGGGGCAAAGTCGTATCGAGAAGCGTCACGCGTCGCAGTGTTTGAATCAGGTCGAAGTTATTCAGCGCGCCATCGCCCCCGCGCGATGTTCCGTCGGCCGGGAAGCTGTCCATGGCGTCGTACTGGTCCGAGCAGGCGGGCGGTGTCGCGCCCGGAATCAAGGTTACGGCGCGTAGCGCCGCGATCAAATCGAAGTTGTTCAGGGAATTGTCGCCGAACTGACCGGCGGCGATGCCGGTGGACGGGAACGAATCGCCCACGAGGTAATCGGCGCCGATGTTCACTGTCGTCGGATTGCTGGCCGTGTCATTCGACGTATCCGCCTCGCCGCCGCCCGAAACCGCGGCGACATTTGTGATGCTCGACGCCGCGTTGGCCGCGACGGTGACTGTCACCGTGATCGCCGGATAACTCGCGGCAGCCGCGAGCGCGTCGCTCCGGGAACAACCGAGCGGCGACAACGTGCAGGTCCAGCCCGTGCCCGAGATCGCCGTAGCGGTGAGGCCCGCCGGCAGCGTATCCGTCACCGTAACCGCGGCTGACGTGGGCGCCGCGCCGACGTTGCTGACCGTGATCGTATACGTCGCGCCGGTCTGCCCCTGCGTGAAGTTGCCGGTATGCGATTTAGCGATCACCAGGTCCGGGCCGACCGCGACTTCAGGCGCAAAGCGAATGCCAACCACGGATGTAGGCGTCGTCAAGACTCCGTTGGCAGTGGCGTTGTAAGAGGAGTCGAAGGTGAAGCGGGAGATCTGGGATGCCGTCTCGTTTCCGACAAACAGCTCGCCCCACGGGCTAAGGACGACGGCGGCAGGGAAGCTCAAACCGTTCCCGCTGATCTGACCGTTCGCGGACGCCGTGAAGGAGGAGTCAAACGTGAATCGAGACACAGCGTTGGAATTGCCGTTGGCGACGAACAGCTCGCCGCGAGGGCTGAAGATCATTCCGAAGGGCTGGTTGAGTCCAGCCGTGATCGTTCCGTTGAGCGTAGCATTACCCGCCCCATCGAAGACGTATCGCGTAATGCTGTTCGCCGTCCACTGGCTGATAAACAATTCACCCCAGGGAGCAACGGCAACGCCGCGCGCGGCGTTGCCGGAGAGTCCGGCGGTAATGGACCCGTTGGGAATGGCATTGCCGGAAGCATCAATCAGGAAGCGCTGGACACTGTTCGTCGATGGGCTCGAGACAAAGAGCTCGCCGTTCCGGAAGGCGGCGAAGGTCGAAGCCGTCAAGCCTGAGGTGATGGTTCCATTCGGCGTCAAAGAGGACAGCGGATTCAGGAACCGCGCGACCGTGCCGCCGGCGTAGTCGGTGACAAACAATTCGCTTCCACGGAACACAACATCAATGGGACGGCTGAAGGAGGGGTCGGTGAAGTTAGTCTCGAGGGCAGAGGCGCCGGTTACGGGCACGTCGAAACGGAAGACGCTCGTGCTTGACGTGGGTCCGCCGGAGACGGCAAGGAGCTTGGCGTTTCCAAAGACTGCCGTGCCGAGCAGGATGCTGACATCGCCGCTGCCGTTGTTGGCCGTAGCGAGGTCGCTGCGTCCATCGCCGTTGAAGTCGCCGACGGCGATCGAGATAGGCGTACCTCCAGCCGCGTAGTTCACCGCGGCCTGGAACGATCCATTGCCGTTCCCAAGCAGCACGCTGACGTTGTTGCTGGCGGCGTTGGCGACAGCGATGTCGAGCTTGCCGTCGCCATTGAAGTCCCCCGCCGCGACGAATGCGGGCGAGCTTCCCGCCAAATAGTTGGCGACGGCGGTGAAGGTCCCGTCGCCGTTACCTCTCAAAAATGTCACGTTGTTGCTGCTGACGTTGGACACGGCCAGGTCCTGCTTGCCGTCAGCGTCGAAGTCGGCCACCGCAATGGACTGCGGGTTGGCGCCGGCGTTGTAGAAGACCGGGGACTGGAAAGTCCCATCGCCGTTGCCGATCAGAATCGACACAGCCGAAGTGGAGACGTTTCGGGCCACGGCCAGGTCGGCCTTGCCGTCAGCGTTGAAGTCACCCACGGCGACGAAATATGCCTGGCTTCCAGCGAAGTTGGGAATGAAGGCCTGGAACGTCCCGTCGCCGTTGCCCAGGAACACATTCGCGTTGCCCGAGAGAGTAGAGATCACGAGGTCGGGCTTTCCGTCGCCGTTGAAATCGCCCACAGCCACTGATATCGGGAAGCTTAAGTTAGCGCTGGGTAGTGGACCGCCGCCGCGACCGTGCCGTTGCCATTTCCGAGAAGAACGCTGACACTTTTGCTGTCGTTCGCCGTGACCAGGTTCTCGTCCTGGTTG
>CAZRND010000198.1:6098-10051 GCA_964601345.1 uncultured Acidobacteriota bacterium
ACAGTGTTGCTGGGGTTCGCCGTGCACAGGTCGAGTTTGCCGTCACCATTGAAATCTCCAACGGCCACGGACCGGGGGGTAATGCCCGTCGCGTAGTTCACAGGCGGGCGGAAGGTTCCATCGCCATTCCCGAGGAGTATGCTAACATTATCGCTGCTTCCGTTTGCCACGGCGAGGTCCGTCCTGCCGTCGCCGTTGAAATCACCCGCCGCCACGGAAAGCGGTGAAGTTCCAGCCGCGTAGCCTGCCGCGGAGGCGAATCCATTTTGCGGCAGAGCATTCACCGTTTGCGTCACTGTGGCGGACAGGCCCGCGCCGTTGTTCGTATCGCCGCTGTAATAGGCCTTGAGCGAGTGTGAACCGGTGGCGAGCGCGCGCGTAGTCAGCGTTGCCTTGCCGCTCGCGAGCGTGCTCGTACCGAGCACGTTCATGCCGTCGTAGAACGTCACCTTGCCGGTGGCTGTGGCCGGCGAGACGGTGGCGACCAGCGTTACCGCCGCGCCGAGCGCCGACGGATTCGGAGCGCTTGTTACGGCCACGACGCTGGCCGGCGCCGCTCCGAGCAGGATGCTGATGGTGTTGCTGTTCTCGTTGACGACCGCGATGTCGGCGCGTCCATCGGCGTTGAAATCGCCCACGGCCAAGGCGAACGGAACGCTGCCCACTGCATACGTAACCTGCGGCTGGAAGGTCCCGTCCCCGTTGCCCAAGAGGATGCCCACATTATTGTCGACGTAATTTGCAACGGCGAGGTCCAGCTTGCCGTCGCCGTTGAAGTCGCCTACCCGGACGAAGTTGGGGCCGGCCCCTGCGGCGTAATTTACCGCGGCCTGGAACGTTCCATCGCCATTGTTCCGGAGCACGCTCACGGTATTGCTGTCCGGGTTGGCCACCGCGAGATCCGGATAACCGTCGCCGTTGAAATCGCCCGCTGCCACGACATAGCTGTTCGTAGCGGTCGCGTAAGTGACCGCCGGTTGGAACGTCCCATCGCCGTTGCCGCGCAGCACGCTGACGTTGGCGCTGCCGGAATTGGTGACCGCCAGGTCGGCCATGCCGTCGCCATTGAAGTCGGCCACGGCTACGGAGCGAGGATTGGTCCCTACGCCGAAGCTTACCGGCGACTGGAAGCTCCCGTCGCCGTTGCCGAGCATCACGCTCACGATGGGGTTGCTCACATCCACAACGGCGAGATCGGCCTTGCCGTCGCGGTTGAAATCTCCCACGGCAACGAAAGTCGGGCCCGGGCCGGCGGAGTACGTCACGGCAGCCGGGAAGGTCCCGTCGCCGTTGCCGAGCAGCACGCTGATATTGCCGCTGCCGACGTTGGCCACCACCAGGTCGGTTTTGCCATCCGCGTTGAAATCACCGACGGCGATGTTTTGCGGTGTAGTGCCCACGTTGTAGTTGGCCGCCGCGGCGAAGGTTCCATTGCCGTTGCCGAGCAGTACGCTGACGTTGTTGCTGTTCCGGTTGGCCACCGCAAGATCGGGCTTGCCGTCGCCGTTGAAATCGCCCACGGCGATGGAGTAGGGAAACGTCCCCACCGCGTAATCCACCTTGGTCTGGAACCCGCCCTGTGGGGAAGGATTCACGGTCTGCGTGACCACCGCCGCAGTGCTCGGCGCAAAGCCGCCGTCGCCCGAGTAGTAAGCCGTGAGCTTGCGGCTGCCGCTCGTCAGCAGGCGGGTGACCAGGGTTGCCGAGCAGCAGCCCGTGGTGACCGTGCCGAGGACGGTTGTGCCGTCGTAGAAGGTCACCTTGCCGCTTGCCGGTCCGGGGTTCAGCGTGGCCGTCAGGGTTACGGGAGATCCCAGGACAGAGGGATTTGGCGCGCTGCCCAGGGTCAGGCTCGAAGACGAACGCGACGAGATCGTGGTCGTATCAATCGCTGTGTTATTGACGGCATTCCCGTCGCCGCCGCCCGAGACGACCGCGATGTTCTGGACGCTCGCCGCGGCGTTGCTGGCAACATTCGCCGTCAACGTGATCGGCGGATAGCTCGCGGCGGGCGCGAGAGGATCGCTGCGCGTGCACGATGTCGAGGCCAGCGAGCACGTCCAGCCCGTGCCGGAGATCGCCGTCGCGGTGAGCGGCTTCGTCTGCGGCGTGACGGTCACGACCAGACTCACGTCGGTATAAGCGCCGGTGAAGCCGGCAGAGCGCTGGACCACCAGCCGAAGGGTGTCGCCCGCATTCACCGGCAATCCGGAGAAAACGATCGGGAACGGTCCCAGTAATTGATCGCTGATCGAGCCGGACTGCAGGAGCGCGTTCCCAAGATAGAGGAAATAGTCGTCGCTGCGTCCGGAACCGACCTGTCCAAACTGGATGTATCCGTTGATATAAAGTGCACCCGCCACCGGGCTGGTCCACTTCAACGTGGCTTCACCGAGTGCGGTATTGCCATTGCCCGGGTCGACCGCGTGAATGTGGACGGCGCCCCCGCCGTTCGAGAATAGAGGCAGGAAGCAACCGAGCACGGCGCAGGGGGCAAAGAAATCGCCATTCGGGATGTTGGGATTCGTCGTCTGGAATTGGTGGGGCAGAACGTTCGTGCCCTGCAGATAAGTCCACGGGCCGTTGGGATTGGCCGTCGGACTCCAGTCGTTCACCAAGTCATAGGTCGTGGATCCCGCGGGCTGCGGCAGCGCATCCACCACGGTCACAGCTCCGGACGTGGCTGCCGTCCCGGCGTTGCTCACGGTGAGGTTGTAGATCGCACCGATCTGGCCTTGCGCGAAATTGCCGGTGTGCGTCTTGGCGATCGTTAGGTCCGCGCCGACGGAGATCTCCGGCGCGAAGGCGATACCCGCGGTCGCCGTAGGCGGAAAGAAGACGCCGCCGGCCGCGGCATTGAACGACGAGTCGAAGGTGAAACGGGAGATGACTGCCGCGCCGTTGTTGCCCACGAACAACTCGCCCCAAGGAGCGAAGGTGACGGAAATGGGATTGTTGGTCAGGCCGTTTCCGGAGATCGTGCCATTGGCGACGGCGTTGAGCGCGGAGTCGAAGGTGAAGCGCGAAACGGAGGAGCCGCTATAGTTGGCCACGAACAACTCGCCTCGCGCGCTGAAGGTCATCCCGTGTGGACCATTGAGACCGTTCCCAGAAATGGATCCGTTGGTAGCGGCATTCCCGGCGGAATCGAAGGTATAGCGATTGATGGTGCTCGTCCCGTATTGACTGACAAACAGCTCTCCCCAAGGAGAGACGGCGACACCGCGGACGTAAGTGCTGCTAAGTCCGGCGGTAATCGCTCCATTCGGCACGGCGTTGCCTGAAGTGTCGAAGCGGAAGCGCTGGACGCTGTTCGTGGTGACGCTCGCGACGAACAACTCGCCGTTTCGGAAAGCGAGTTGGTGTGGATTCTGCAGGCCCGCGGTAATGGTTCCGTTCGGGGTCAATGCCGAGAGCGGGTTGAGGAAGCGGGAGACCGATCCGGAACCCGCCGTGTACCGGTTGGTGACGAACATTTCATTTCCGGGACCGAAGGCAAATTCGTAAGGATTGTTGAAGGAGGGATCGGTCAGCGTGGTTTCGAGGGGTGGATTGCCGGAGAGGGGCACGTCGTACCGTAAGACACTCGTGCTGGTAGCGCCCGAGCCGCCCGAAACCACAAAGAGTTTGGCGTCGCCGTAGACGGCCGCGCCGAGCAGGATGCTTACGTTGTTGCCGCCGGAGTTCGTCACCGCCAAGTCCGTGCGGCCGTCCCCGTTAAAGTCGGCGACAGCGGCGTGAATGGGTTGGACTCCCACGGCGTAAGTTACTGCCGTCTGGAAAGTCCCGTTCCCGTTACCCAGCAACACGGCGACATTGTTACTTCCGGAGTTTGGCAGGGCGAGGTCCGCCTTGCCGTCGCCGTTGAAGTCCGCCGCCACCACGTAGTAGGGATTCGCGCCGCCGCTCGGGTCGTTCACGGCAGACTGGAAAGTTCCCGTGCCCGTTCCCAG
>CAZRND010000199.1:0-8714 GCA_964601345.1 uncultured Acidobacteriota bacterium
AACGGCGTTGGGTTTTTTTAGTCCGTTCATGCCCTTTATCACGGAGGAATGGGGGGAGCGCGTGACGGGTTCGGATGAGAGCGTCTCAATGGCCTTGAAAGCCTATCCGCGATGCGATCCCGCCCGCCTGGACGACGCCGCCGAGCGCGACTTGACCCTGGTGCAGGACGTGATCACCACGCTGCGCAACCGCCGCGTAGAGATGAAGCTCGGCGCGAAGGAAAAGATGTCCGCGCGCTTCGCGGCCGCCGCGACCCAGTGCCGGCTCATCGAAAAATATCTCGGCGCGGTCGAGAGTTTGGCCTTGGTGCAGCTCACCATCGCCGAAGACCCCAAAGCAACGGAGCACACGCTCACCTGCGAAGGCGCGGACCCCGAGGCGCAGCGGCAGCGCCTGGAGAAGGAACTCAACACCATCCGCCTCAGCATCGCCTCGCTCGAGAACCAACTGGCGGACCCGGTGAAGCGCGAGCGCGCGCCCGCGAAAGTGATCGCCGGCATGGAAGAGAAGCTGCAGCAGGGCCGCCAGCAGAAAAACAAAGTGGAAGAGCTGCTGGCCGGCTTGTCCCACTGAGCGTAACGTTGAGCCAAATGCTTCCTGATGCGCGCATCCATCGCCTTTTGAACCTGCTGATGGATCATCCTACGATCGTCCTCTCGGGCACCAAGATGGCCGCCGAGCTTGGCGTGCCTCGCTCGACGCTGCGCGGCTGGATCGTGCGCCTGCGCGAGGTGGGAGTGGACCTGAAGGGCGTGCCGGCCACCGGCTATCAGCTTGCCCGCCTTCCCGACGTTCTCACGCCCGGCCAGATTCGCGGATCGGGATCGCTCGGCCATCGCGTGCATCATTACTTCAAGATCGGATCGACCATGGACGAAGCCAACCGGCTCGCCCTGGAAGGCGAGCCGCACGGTACGCTGGTCATCGCCGAGGAGCAGACCGCCGGACGCGGCCGGCTCGGCCGCGCCTGGCACTCGGAGCGCGGAGCGGGACTTTACTTTTCGCTGATCCTGCGGCCGGCGCTGCCCGCGGCAGCGGCGCCGCTGCTGACCCTCGCGACCGGCATCGCCGTCGCGACCGGCATCGCGGAGGTCACCGATCTCGAGACGGACATCCGCTGGCCCAACGACGTCCTGGTGCTCGGGAAAAAATGTTCCGGGATGCTGCTCGAGATGACCGCCGAGCCGGAACGCATCCGTTTCGTGATCGTGGGAATCGGCGTGAACGTGAACCAATCCGCGATGCCGAAGGAACTTCAAGACGAAGCGACTTCGCTGCGACTCGGCGTGGGCCGCGCCGTCTCGCGGCTCGATTTGCTGGCGGCGTTGCTGCGCTCTCTCGAGCGCGCTTATGCTCGACTGACGGAGGCCGGCGGGCGCGCCGGCCTCGTGAACGAGTTCGAAGGACGGTCGAGTTTCGCGCGAGGACGGCGCGTGTCCGTCGAGGAAAACGGAACCCGCGTCACGGGCTCGACCGCCGGCCTCGACGATTCGGGATACCTGCTGCTGAAGCGCGACGACTCGGGCGCGCTCGAGCCGATCTATACCGGCCAGATCCGGCCCCTGTAATGCACGTTGGAGGTGGAGCATGTTACTGGTCGTCGATGTAGGCAATACGAACACCGTCCTTGGCGTCTACGACGGCCTGCGGCTCGCGGCTCACTGGCGTCTGACCACGCTGCGCGAGCAAACCGTGGACGAGTACGGCATCCTGGCGCGCAATCTGTTCCTACTGGGCGGCATCGACTCGAAGGCGATCCGCGGCGTCATCATTTCGAGCGTCGTCCCGCCGCTCGATTCCACACTCGAACATATGGTCAGCCGCTACTTTCACCTGGAGCCGGCCTTTGTCAACGAGAAGACCAAGACCGGCATGCCGATTCGCATCGACAATCCCGCGGAGGTGGGCGCGGACCGCATCGTCAACAGCGTCGCGGCGATCGATAAGTACGGCGCGCCCTGCATCGTCGTCGACTTCGGAACGGCGATCACCTTCGACGCCGTATCGCGGGCCGGCGAATATCTGGGCGGCGTCATCGTTCCCGGCGTGGGCATCGCCGCCGAAGCGCTCTTCTCGCGCGCCGCGCGCCTGAGCCGCGTCGATATCCGCGAGCCCGCCCAGGTCATCGGCACGAACACCACGGCCTGCATCCAGTCGGGCATGTTCTACGGCTACCTGGCGCTCACCGACGGCATACTGGCTCGCATGCTCGAAGTCCTCGGCAAGGACGCGCACGTCATCGCCACGGGCGGGCAGGCGCCCCTGCTGGCTCCGTCTTCGCGCTACATCCAGAAAGTGGACGAACACCTGACGCTGGAAGGACTGCGGCTGATCTGGGAACGGAACCATCCGGCGTGAGTCTGTGGAAAATTATTTCAATTACTATACCGAGATCGAGGAGCACTTCCAGCAGGTCCGCGGCACGGGATTGTTCCTGCTCTCGCCGCTCGACTGGGCCTTGATCGAAACATGGAAGAATGCCGAGATCCCGCTCGAAGCCGTGCTGCGCGGCATCGACCGGTCGTTCGAGAAATGGAGCAAACGCAAGCGAGGACCGCGTAAAGTGAACAGCATCGCCTACTGCGCGCAAGAAGTGATGGCCGCGGCCCAGGAACAGGCCGCCGCGACTCCGGCGCCGCGAAGCGCGCCGACAGAGCCGCCCTTCTCGCAGGCCGAGCTGGCGAAGCACTTTGGCGGCTGCGCGGAAAAACTGCGCGGTCACTTTCCGGATGTCTCTGAGAGTTTGGACAGCTTGAAGCAAGCCGCCGAGTCCGCGGTGCCGATGGACTTCGAAGATGTCGAGCGCCGATTGACGGTGCTCGAAGAGAAGATCTTCGCCGCCCTCATCACCGGCGCGTCGGAAGAGCAGCTTCTCGCCATACGCCGCGAGATGGACCAGCAGCTCGCTCCCTATCGCCGCAAGATGTCCGCCGAGCAACTCGCCCTTGTGGAAAAACAATTCCTGCACAAGAAGCTGCTCGAACAGGCCGGCCTCCCGCGATTGAGTCTGTTCTACCTATGATCGTCACCATCGAAAAAATGGTCTTCGGGGGCGACGGCCTGGCGCGGCACAAGGGCCGGGTGGTTCTGGCGCCGCTGGTGCTCCCGGATGAGCGCGTCCGCATCGAGACGGTGAAAGAGGAGCCGCGCCTGGTGCGCGGCCGAGTCGCCGAGATTCTCGAGAGCTCTCCGCGCCGCGTGGCGCCGGCGTGTCCGGTCTTCGCCCGCTGCGGAGGATGCCAGTATCAACATGCCTCGTATGAAGACCAGGTGGGGTTCAAATCCGTCATTTTCGTCGAGACCTTGAAGCGCATTGGAAAGTTCTCTCCGCCGGCATTCGAAATCCTGTCCGCGGAGCCCTGGAATTATCGCAACCGTGTGCAATTCAAAGCGGCCAGGCGAAACGGGGATGTTCACATCGGCTACTACGAGCGGGGCGCCCGCAACCTCGTCGACACCGAGCAATGCCCCGTGGCCTCTCCTGGAATCAACTCCATGCTTCCGGCGCTGCGCGAGTTGGGCCGCCGGCCCGATTTCCCCGCGAATCTAATCGAAATCGAGATTCTCGACGGCGGCGACCAGGCGCTGATCTCCATCGACGGCGCAGCCTCGTTCCCGGAGACTCTGGTTTCCGCTTTCCAGGAGCGCCTGCCCGCCATGGCATCGCTCGCCGTCAATGGACGCGTCTACGGCCGCGGCCATCTCATCTACAACACCGCGGAATTCGCTTTCCGCATCAGCCACGGCGTTTTCTTTCAGGTCAATCGTTTCCTGCTCGACCGTCTCTCAGCCCGGGTCACGGGCGGTCTTGAAGGGGGCCTGGCGCTCGACCTCTACGCCGGGGCCGGCTTCTTCACGCTTCCTCTCGCCCAACGCTTCGAGCGAGTCATCGCGGTTGAAGCCAACGTCGCGGCGGCGCGCGATTTGGAATCGAGCTGCGCTCGCGCCAGCATCGGAAACGTACAAGTAGCGAAGTCCTCCACCGAAACGTTTCTGGCCCGCACGAAAGAGAAGCCCGACATGGTTTTGCTCGATCCGCCGCGCACCGGACTCGATCCGCGGGCCGCCGCGGCGCTCGAAAAAATCGCGCCACCCAGGATCGTCTATGTCTCCTGCGATCCGGCCACGCTGGCCCGCGACCTCGCCCGCCTTCTCGGAGCCGGCTACCGCCTGAAGCGACTGCACCTCGTGGACCTGTTCCCGCAGACGTTCCACCTGGAATCCATCGCCGTCCTAGAAAAATAAAGCTATAGTAAGCGGAGGATTGTTGTGCAATATCCTCTCCTTCCCGTCTGCATTTTCTTTGCGGCAGGTATTTATTTCTCGCCTTATTTATATTTGTCGCGAATCGAGTATTTGATTTATGCGACGCTCGCCGTCGCCATCGCGGCGGTTGCGCTCGCGTTGGGCCGGAACCGCTGCGCCGTCGCCGCCGCGCTTACCGGTCTCCTTCTCATCGGCGGCTTCTTCCTCTTGCAGGAGGAAATCCTCCCTCGCGGCGACCTGGCGCGGCTCGCCGCGTCGGGCGACGCCGATCTCTCGGAACCGGTGCGCCTCACCGGCTGGATCTCGCGACGGCCTGAGCCGCGCGAGTTCAGCGAGGCCTTCGAGCTCTCGCTCGAAAGCCTCGAGAGCCGCGGACGAAAGCTCGATGCCTCGGGAACGGTGCGCTTGTATCACTATCTGCGCGGGACCGAGGAGCAGCCGCTTCATCTCGAGTATGGCGCGCGGCTCGGCGTTTTGGTTCGCATTCGCCACGTCCGCGGTTTCTGGAATCCCGGCAGTTTCGATCGCGAAGCGCGCGCCCGCCGCGAGGGCGTGATGTATCAGGGCACGGTGAAGGCTGAGGAATTGGTCGAGCGCCTTCCCGGCCGCCGCGGGTACGCCTGGGTCGCTTGGATCGACGACCTGCGTCGCTCCCTGCTCCACAAGCTCGACCTGCTCTATCCGCCTGCGGGCCCGCCCGATCCGACGAACGCCGTCTTGCGAGCAATGCTGCTCGGCGACCGGTCGGGGCTCGACCGGCGCACCTCGGAGGACTTCGAGAAGACCGGCACGTTTCACGCGCTGGTGATCGCCGGCCTGCACACCGCGGCGCTCGGAGGCGCGCTGCTGTTGCTGCTGCGCGTGCTGCGGCTGCCCCCCGTGCCGATGACGGTTGTCGCCATCCTGTGTCTCGCGACTTTCGCCGTGCTCGCCGGGATGCGCGTTCCCGTGGTCCGCGCGACGGTCATGTTCTCGTTCTATCTCCTGGCGCGGTTGCTGTTTCGCGAGCGCGCTCTTCTCAACAGCGTCGCCGCCGCGGCGTTGCTCCTGTTGCTGGCGCATCCCGCCGAGATGAGCGATGCCGGCTTTCAGCTTTCATTTCTCGCCGTCCTGCTGATCGCGGGAATCGCCGCGCCCGTCGTCGAGATGACGACGGCGCCCTACCGGCGAGCCTTGCACAACGTGGACGATCCGGACCTCGATTCGCTCGCCGCGCCCGGTCCTGCTCGGATGCGCCAGTGGGTACGTGAAAGACCGCGCCTGATCCGCGTGTGCCAAACGGCCCTCTGGCTGGCCGATCTCGTGATCCTCAGCCTGGCGATTCAGATTGGATTCACGTTGCCGATGGCCGCGTATTTCTATCGCGGCGGATGGGTCGCCGTTCCCGCCAATCTCATCATGGTGCCTCTGATCGGCGTCGTCGTTCCGCTCGGCGCGGCGACGCTGGCAATATCGCTCGTCTCGGTGAAACTCGCAGCGCTGCCCGCGGTCCCGCTCAGTTGGGCCGTCGCCGCGATGGTGGAGGTGGCGCAATGGCACGCCGGATTCAGCATCGCTGCGCGACGCGTGCCGCCGCCTCCGGCGTGGCTCGCCATCGCATTCCTCGCCATGCTCGCGCTGCTCGCGGCGCTTCTGCTCTCGCGACGCTGGAGGACCGGCCTCGCCGCTGTGATCCCGCTCGGCGTCTGCTGCTATCTCATCACGTCTCACCCGTTCCCGCCGGCGCTGCCATCTGCGCTCGAAGTGACCGCGCTCGACGTCGGACAAGGCGACGCTATTCTCGTCGCCGCCGGCGATCGCGCGCTGCTCATCGACGGCGGCGGGCTGCGCGACACCGAGTTCGGCACCGACACCGGCGCGGATGTTGTCGCGCCGTACCTGTGGACGCGCGGCATCCGCCGTCTCGACGCTGTCGCTCTCACACATGCCCATCAAGATCACATCGGCGGGCTCTACGCCGTGCTCGAAAACTTTCCCGTGGGCGAAATCTGGATCGGCCGAAATCCCGAGAGCGACGTCCTCACGCGCCTGAAGTTGCTCGCGGCGTCCCACAGCATTCCCGTCGTCGAGCACGAGCGCGGCCAGGCCATCGCTTGGGGGCCGGCACGGCTCCAGTTTCTGTCGCCCGGACCGGACTATCGCGTGGCGAAGCGCCCGGGCAACAACGATTCGCTCGTCCTGCGCATCACTTGCGGCGCGCGATCGGCGCTGCTCGCGGGCGACATCGAAAGGAAGATCGAAGAGGAATTACTGGATCAACCAGTGCAAGCCGACTTGCTCAAAGTGCCGCATCATGGAAGCAAGACTTCTTCTACCGACGATTTCCTTCATGTGGTAAAGGCGCCTTACGGAATTATCTCCGTCGCGGTTTCGAGCCCGTTCGGACATCCGCACGAAGAGGCGCTCGAACGCCTGCGCACGGCGCAAGTGCACATCGAGCGCACCGACCGCGACGGCGCCGTCACCTGGACGACGGACGGCCGCCGCGTGAGTGTCACTACTTTTGTGGAATCGAAGAGTCGCGGGCCGGGCTGGCTCTGGTGATCTTCTCCGCGATGTGGTCGGCCGAGCGCAGCGTGAGCGCGACAAAGGTGAGCGTTCCGTTGGTGCAGCCCGCTGTAGGCAAAGTCGGTGCGCCGACAACAAAGAGATTTTCATGATCGTGCGCGCGGCCGTAGCTGTCGGTGACGCTCGTCGCCGGATCGCTGCCCATGCGGCAGCCGCCCGCCGGATGGTCAAGATAATTCCCTGCGCTGGTTGCCAGGATCTTCCCCTGGTTCGCCTTCGCCAGTCGCTCGAAGATTCCGTTGATGTGCCCCTTCGTGGCGTCCTGGCGCTCGAGCGTTCGGGCGTCGAGTTGATGGTCGATCTTCGGCAGCGGATCGCCCCAGCGATTCTTCGCCGCCGGATCGAGCGTGAGCGCGCTCTCCCGCGACGGATGCACGTCGTAATAGGCGCGCACGCGCGCCGCGCCGCGAACCGTTCTGGCTCGCCAGTCTTCGAGCAGTTCGTCGCCGAGCAGCACGCGCCCTTCGGTATTTCGCAGCCGCGGCTGGCGCCCGACGCTCGACTCCCAGATGCGCAGGTCGTGGCGGACGTAAGGCAGGTCGGGCCGGCAGCGGAAGAATTGCCGCGAGATCAGGGCGTGCTGCTCGTTAAAGCCGGGATAAAGCTTGCCGTCGAGCTCGATTTGCGCCGAGAGAAAGGAGTGCCCGTTCATGTATCGCCCCACCAGTCCCGAGCGGTTTGCCAGGCCCGAGAGCAGCAGCAGATGCGACGACCACGTGTATCCGGACGCCACCGCGAATACGCGCGCGCGGTATTCCACCGTCTCGTCCGGATGCCGCCGGTCGACACCGTGCGCCGCGGCGACGGTAGACTTGCCGGCATCGAGCACGAGCTTACGAATCAGCGTGCGGTCGTGCAGCGTGATCTTTTTTTGATCGAGCAGGCGGCGGAAAGTGAAATCGGGCGAGTAGCGCGCACCCGTAGGACAGATCTCGCAAGTGTTGCAGCGGATGCAAACGTTGCGCCCGTCGTAAGGGATCGTGTTCTTGGCCTGCGGCGTTCCCCAGAACGGGATGCCGCTCTTCTCCGCCCACGCCTTGAGCACCTTTAGATTGTGACTGAGGGGCATCGGCGGCAGCGGATACGGCTCCGAGCGCCGGTCCTCGGGCAGCGGGCTCGGCTCGCCCGATACGCCCATGCCGCGCTCGGCCTGGCAATAATATTTTTCGAGCTCCGGCCAGGCGATCGGCCAATCGTCGGCAAGACCATACATCGAGCGGAGGCGCAGGTCCTCCTCGGAAAAGCGATTGCACGTGCCGCCCCAGTGCAGCGCCGAGCCGCCCAAGGCCATGGTGCGCGAGATGATTCCGCGGGCGGCCTGATCTTCGATGTAATCCCCCGGCCACGGATTCTCGCCGTAGGCGAGGCGCCGCTGCCGTTGCCGCATCCGCTCGTCGAGGTTGAAAAAAGTGTCGCCGGCCTCGATGACTGTGATGGCGAGGCCGGGACGCCGCTCCGCCAGCCGCTGAGCAAGAAACGCCGCCGAAATGCCGCCGCCAATGATGCAGACGTCGCACTCGTAGCGCGGCATCAGTTGCCCTTCAGTGGCGGCGGAGGATTATCCGAGCCGCGCAGGCCGAGACAGTCCTCGCGGCCGATTTGGGAGCGATAGCAGAGATCGTTCGCTTCGCTGCTGAAGAAGAAAAAGCTCATCAGGTCGGCGACCACGTGCCGTCCATTGGGACTCGTCGGCAGCGCCTCGATCTTCGCTTCCGCCAGCGCCGCTTCCACGCGCGCGCGGTCCGGGGCCGGACCGAGTGCCGCGAGTTGCGCGAGGTACGCCGCCGCCGGGGACGGCGGCTTCGAGCGCAGGCGCGTGTTGCCGTAGCCGTGATCCATCTCCGCGCCGGCCCGGTACTCCTTCACCCAAGTGATAAAG
>CAZRND010000199.1:8724-10045 GCA_964601345.1 uncultured Acidobacteriota bacterium
TGATAAAGCGGTCGGCCACGTGATTGGTCCGCGCGTCGCCGAGCGAAGCGGGCAATACCACCGAGGCAAGATGCCGCAGCGCTGCGGCGTGTTCGCCTGGGAAAGCCGGCGCCTGCGCCCAGAGACGCAGGCCCGGCAGCGCCATCAGAAATTGGAGCAGGGTTCGCCGCCGCATGGCCCTTCATGATATCTTGCGGCCCATGCGATACGCCACTCTGTTCCTGACCACGTTTCTCGCCGCCCAGCCCGCGATCCTGATCCGCACCTCGAACCTGATCGACGGCCGCGGCGGCACGGCGCGCAACACCAACATTGTGGTTCGCGGATCGAAGATCTCCGCCGTCGCATCCGGCGGGCAAGGCCAGCTCGTCTACGACCTGCGCGGGCTCACGGTGATGCCCGGCTGGATCGATACGCACGTCCATATCGGCGCGCACTTCGACGCCACTGGACGCGCCACCATGGGCTCGGGCGATGCCCTGGCGCCGGCCGCGAACGCCTACGCGACGCTGATGGCGGGATTCACGACGATCCAGAGTCTGGGCGCGCCCACCGACAAAGCGCTGCGCGACGCCATCGCATCGGGCGCGATCCCCGGCCCGCGCCTGATTACCTCCATTCGCCAGATCAACGAGAACACCGGAGATCCCGAGGCGATTCGCAAATACGTGCGGGACGCCGTGGCGCAAGGCGCGGACGTCATCAAGCTTTTCGCCACCAAGAGCATTCGCGACGGCGGCGCGCAGTCGATGACCGACGCGCAGATCGCCGCCACCTGCGCGGAAGCGAAGGCGCAAGGGAAGCGCTCCGTGGTGCACGCGCACGCCACGGCGGGCGCGCGCGCCGCGGTCAACGCCGGATGCACGACCATCGAGCACGGCGCGTTCCTCGACGACGATGTCCTCGAACTGATGCGGCAGAAGGGCGTTTACTTCGATCCGAACTTCCTGGTGCTGCACAACTATCTCGACAACAAGCCGAAGTTCCTCGGCACCGGCAACTACACCGAAGAAGGCTTCGCCTACATGGAGAAGGCGGTGCCGCTGATGTCCGTGGTGCTCAAGAAAGCGATCCAGCACAAGGTCAAGGTGGTTCTCGGCACCGACGCCGTGGCTGCCGACATGGAATCGGGCGCCCTGGCCGATGTGGCAGTTACCAATGGCATACCTTTCGTCGCTCTGCGCGTCGTGCTGGACGAGCTCGCCGACGACATTCCGGCCGCTTTGAGCGGCGCCCTGACCGCGGAAGGGGACGTTGCGCCGACGCGATTGCTGGCGGGACTTCTCGGCGACCCGGGCGCCCCCCGGGCGCTATTCCAGAA
>CAZRND010000200.1:0-10005 GCA_964601345.1 uncultured Acidobacteriota bacterium
TCCGTTAGCGAAAGAAGAGAATAGGCGCTGCAACGATGTCCTCAGTAGTGAGGCTAGCGTCGACGCGAGCACAGAGAAACGCCTAATCGAGGGGTTCGTCGCTCCTACTTTTGGCGGACTAGAGCTGAATGATGCCGCGCTTCAGGCCGATGGTGACGGCGTGCGCACGGTCGTTCGCGCCCAACTTGGAAAGGATGTTGGTGACGTGGCTCTTGACGGTCGCCTCGCCGATGGAGAGCTGATCGGCGATCATCTTGTTCGCATTGCCGGCGCCGATCAGGCGCAGCACATCGATCTCGCGCGGGGTCAGCTCGTCGTCGGCGGCGTGTTGGGCCAGTTCGGCGGCGATCTCGGGCGGGATCCGCTTATGTCCGGCATGTACGGCGCGAATGGCGTCCAGCAGTTCTCGGTGCACGTTGCTTTTCAGGATGTAGCCGAGCGCGCCTGCCCTGAGGGCGCGCAGTACCTGCACGTCGCCGGTGTAGGTGGTGAGGACAATGATGCGCGCTCCCGGGAATTCACTCTGGATCTCGGTGATCGCGTCGATGCCGCTGCCCCCCGGCATCTGCAGGTCCATCAACGTCACATCGGGGCGGTGTGCGCGGAATCTCTCCACGCCTTCGCGCACGTTGGAAGCTTCGCCGACGAGCTTCATATCCTGCTCCGCGTTGATCAACGCAGCGATACCCTCGCGAAGAAGAGGGTGGTCATCGACGGAAAGGACCTTGATCGACTTAGGATGCATCGCCATGATCTTTTGTCTTCCTTAGCCAGCCGAACCCGGAACGCTGCCGCCAGATCTTGTAAGCAATAGCTGCCGGGACCGTCAACTCGACCTCGGTGCCCGCTCCTGCTTCGCTCCAGAAGTCCAGGTGTCCGCCGATCCGATGCGCGCGTTCTTTGGTGCCGGGCAATCCCCAATGTCCAGCTAGTCCGCCTTCAGCGAGCACCGTTTGATCAATACCCGTTCCATCGTCGCGGATACGCAAGCGAAATCGCTCGCGGTCATAGCGAATCTCCGCTTCGATCTCATGGGCGCGGGAGTGCTGGACAGCATTCTGCAATAACTCGCGCGCAATCGGGAACACTTCTTCCTGGAGCAGGGGAGCCAGTGGCCGCGGCTCACCCTCGATGATGACGCGGAAGGATGCCGAGCCGGCGCCGGCGTCACGCGGCGAAAGGTCTTTCACGATCGCCATGAGCGATTGCGCCAGGTCATCGTTCGCGCTCGCCTGGGACCGCAGGTGCTGGATCGCGTTGCGGCTTTCGATGATCGCCTGCTCCGCGCGAACGATGGCACCGTCGAGAGCGTTCGCTGCGTCCTCTGCCCGGCCGGGGAGCATGTTGCGGGCAGCCTGGAAGCGGAACATCAGTCCGTGGAGACTCTGCAACAGAGTGTCATGTAGCTCGCGCGCGATGCGCGTGCGTTCCCCGAGACGTTCTTCGAAGCGAACGCTGAGTTGCTGGGAGATCCGGCGCAGATGTATACGGTAGCCGGCGAGAGCAGTGCCCAGGGTGGCGACGGTCAGCAGAGTGAGGAACCAACTCGTCTGCCAGAACATCGGATCGACGGTCAGCGCCAACCCGGCCTCCGTCGCTTCTTGCCACGCGGCGGCACCGGTCGTCGCGAGCACGCGGAACCGATACGCACCCGGCGGCAGATTCGCATAAACAGCCTCGCGAGCTGCGGTAGGTTCGCTCCAATCGCGGTCGAACGGGTCGAGTCGGTAGCGGAAGCGCAGGTTCGACGACGCAGAGAGATTGATACCGCTGTAGCTGAATACGACGCGCCGGCTCCCCGGCGGGACGCGCGCACGTTCGAGTCCTGGGATCGCGCTTCCATCTGCCGCCAGTCCTTCAATGCGAGACCGGGTTCCTTCGGAACTTCTCCCAAGCTGGGCCGGATCGACCGTTGCCAGCCCTCGACCGGTGGCGATCCAGATACGACCGTCCATGTCCACGGCAAGCGGTCGGTCGCGACGGATTCCTTCCAGGCCAGGAAGCCCATCGTTGGCATCAATCGTGCGGACGTCGGCTGGCGTTAGCGTGCCGGCCCGCAGCTTCTCCGCGCTCGCCCGCATGACATTGCTTGGCGTGACAAACCAGAGGAAACGTTGGCGGTCTTCTGCGATTCCGAGGATCGGCTCCCTCATCTGTGGCGGAACCTTGGGCGGTCGTCGGAGGGAATGACCATCAAAGACTGCCACTCCCGCCGGTGTACCGGCCCACACGTATCCCGCCGGATCCGACAAGAGCGAAGTGATCTCCGCGGATGAGCCTTCGGTCGGGGTGTACGTGTGCCAGTGGTCTTGTGACCATGCACCCAGTCCCTTGGGCGTACCGAGCAGGATCGTCCCGGCGGCGGTTTCCACGATGGACGACACGGAATTCGACGGCAACCCGTCGTTCGACATGGTGTAGGTGACAAAACTTCTGTCCTTCAACCTGCTCACTCCACCATTGAGGGCTCCTGCCCAGACGCTGCCGTCGCTCGCCGCCAGCACGGCAAAAACGGCGTTGTCTGCCAACCCGTTGGTGGAGGTAAAAGTCTCGCTCGCCGCGACTCTGCCTCCAGCGAGGTGCAGATGCGTCAGGCCGCCGCCCTTCCTCCCGATCCAAACATCAGGCCCACGGCCGGTGATGGCATAAACGGTGTCATCACTCAAGCCGCCTTCCGTGACCGCGCGAGCGACGGTCCTGTCGAGCCGATACAACCCGCCGCCGGCGAGGCCGAACCACACGCGATTCGCAGGGTCGACATAGACGGGGCCGATTCCCTCGGACCTCAGACCGGCTTCGCGTCCGAGTCGACTGAACTTACTCGGCTTCATGCGTTGGATCGCACCGGCCAAGCCCGCCCAGATGTTGCCCTGCTGATCCTCGAAGAGTGCTGCCGAGGATCCGGATACATGCTGCACCACGTCGAAGATCGCCTGGCCGCTGCTCTTTCCGAACTGATACAAGCCACTGCCAGTGCCAATCCAGAGATTCATCGCATGGTCGGAGATCATCGCCAGGATGGGAGCACTTTGCAGCGCTTGCGGCACGCCATCGCTGGTGATCGCCCGGCCGTCCCAGCGGAAAAGGCCGCGATCGGTCCCGATCCAGACATCCTTCTCGCCCGCCAACACCAGCGAAGTGATCGTCGCACTGCGAAGGCCGACGAGTGTCGTCACTTGACCGTTCTTCACGTAGGAGACGCCGTGCTGCGTGCCGAGCCAGAGCGTACCCTCTGAATCCTCGGCGATGGCGGTCACCGCCGAGCGGAAGGCGGTCCTTATTGGTACCTTTCCGACGAACTGACCTTGGCGGTAACGCAGGATGCCGTTCACCACGCCCGCCAGGAGAACCGTTCGGTCCTTCCCGTGGCACATCGCTGTCACGCCGTCTTCCCCCGGGCGCAGAGACCAGAGCGCGTCTTCAAACTTGCCTTGCGAGTAGCGGAGGACTTTGGGGCCGCTCAGGCGAAGCCACACTCCGCCGTCGTCATCGCTCAACATGCCAAGGATGGGTGCAAGGGTTTGCGCGATTGGATCGGAAGGATGGACTCCACGGAATACTTGTCCATCAAATTGTGTAAGGCCCCCCTCGGTACCTATCCAGAGATAGCCATCGCTAGTTTGGGCGATCGCTTGGACAGTGCCGCCCGGAAAACCGCGATCGGCTGCCCACCGCTCCTGCACGTGCTGCGGCTGGAGATGCTGGGCCGGCGCCCGGACGTGCAGACAAGTCGATACGGTGATCAACCAGCCGAGCCGACGTATGGATGCAGCCTTGATCACGGGAAGTACTGGAATCTCTCGATCACGATCTCGGTCTCATGTTGCAATGGCTTGGGGCCTCGACGACCGACGTGCAAGCTGAAGCGCACGTGTTCGTTGCCAGGGGATGGCGTGCCCGACTGAAATCGATGTGCGGCGACCTGTTGCCCGTTCGTCCCCCTGACCGTTTTGAGCTGGACGACACCGGGCTCCCAGCGCAGCGAGTGCGTCAGCACTCCAGGCGGAGCCTTGAATCGAACTTCGTTGCCGGCGACGTAGTAAGGTTGGACCGAGTAGCGCGAGTTCTCAGCGGCCCCGCGGTCTCCGAAGTCTATGTCGATCTCGCGGTGGTTATCTTTCTCAGCCGGGCCATCCCACGTAAAGATTGTGAACAGCGCCGCGGGCTCGAACTGCGACACATCGCGGACGGTGAATACATAGGTACCGTAGCCGAGGCTGCTGGTGAGCACGAGCTCGGCGCTACTCCAATGTGCAGGAGTACCCGAGATCTTCAGGTGCAGCCCACCGTTTTCATCAATCCAGGCGTTGGCGGGATCGTAGTCGTTGGTGCCGTCGCGATTGCTGGGAGCGGAGCGGGCCAGCCACTCGTAGCCGCCGAACTGCAGGATGTGTCGCTCCGCGGCTCTGGAGTGGTCGCCCGCGACGACAGTGACGGCAGCGACTCCGCCTCCGGGCGCCGGCATGCCTTCCAACGTCGCGGGAGGGCGATAGTCAGGTTCCACGAGCAGAGCGGCATATTCCGTACCGAGGTGCGTTTTCGCTCGCCAGGTCGAGTCCGGGAGGATTGTGGTGAAGGGCTCGGTCCGCTCGGGCTGCACCCACCACACTCCGCTGCGTGAGAACAACACGATCCGTTGTCCCGCCTTGGCGCCACTAACACGTCCTTCGGCGGTGTCGAGAATATCCGGCCCACCTTTATCGAATGGCGGGACGCGAGTGAACTCGATCTTCGCGCTCCCCGGGCGCATCCCACACCCTGCAACCAGGGCAAGTGTCCAGGCCATGAGGCCAAGGCGAAGAATCACGCTACGACGGTGGCGTAGCGCCCAACGTGGAGAGGCTGGCGAGCTGTCGGGACCGGCTGGAGTCCTACGGGCCCCCGGAGGAGTCCTCATCGGCGTACCTTTGGGGCTGAAGTATATTGCATTAAGCGCAGGACGCAGGGGCGCGGCGCTTGCCAATGAGCAGTATTGTTCAGTTGATCGGTCAACACGGATACCTACTGTTGTTTGCCTGGGTGCTGGCGGAGCAGCTCGGCCTTCCGCTCCCTGCCATGCCTGCCCTCCTGGCCGCAGGTGTGCTCAGCGGCGTGGGCAAGCTGTCGTTCCCGGTATGTATCGGGACCGCTTTATTGGCTTGCCTGTTCGGCGATGCATCGTGGTTCCTCTTGGGTCGCAAGTACGGCGCCAGGATGGTGAACCTGCTCTGTCGCGTGTCACTGGAGCCCGACACTTGTGTGCGCAAGAGTGCCTCGGTGTTCGACAGGCACGGTCCGCAGGCCCTGCTGCTGGTGAAGTTCGTGCCGGGCGTCAGCGCGGTGTCCGTCCCGATGGCGGGGAACTCAGCCATGACGTTCCGCACGTTCGCGCTGTACGACGTCGCAGGCTGCGCGATTTACGTGCTGACGGTGGTTAGCCTCGGCCTGTTGTTCGCGGGCAGCATCGAACGCATCCATGCCGTTGCGGCACAGATCGAGGCCGCGGGAGTCGTGGTGGTGGGCGGCGCAGTGGCAGGGACGTTGGGTCGGCGCGTCTGGATGCGGCGCAAGTTCCAGCGGGACGTAGCGATGGCGCGCATCTCCGCCGACGAACTCATGGTGATGATGCAGAAGGGTGAGAAGCCCTTTGTGGTAGACCTCCGTCATCCGCTGGATTTCCTCCCGCATCCGCAGGTCATTCCTACGGCGACCCGGATCACGCCAGAAGAACTCATCGAGCGGGCCGCCGATATCCCACGCGACCGCGACATCATTCTTTATTGCACCTGACCGAACGAAGCCAGCAGCGCCAGTATGGCGCTCAAGCTCAAGCAGATGGGGATCACGCGCGTCCGGCCGTTGGAAGGCGGCTTTTTCGGCTGGCGTAACCGGGGCTTCCCACTCACCGATTTCTACGCCAGCACAAACGAGAAGGCCGCTGTCGGAAAGTAGCAGGAGGCACATCGTGTCGAGAACGATCACCGTCAAAGGCGGGCCCACGGGGCTGCGTCACGTCATTGGAGCCGGCCCGCATCTCCTGGTCGGCGACGAGGGAAAGGATGCCGGCAGCAACGACGAAGGCCCCGATCCTTACCAGTATTTGCTGGCTGCGCTGGGAACGTGCACGAACATGACGCTACGGCTCTATGCCGACCACAAGGGCTGGCCCCTTCAGGAAGTGCATACCGCGCTGTCACACGGGAAGAGCTACGCGGATGATTGTGAGCATTGCGAGCGAACGACCGCTCTGGTCGACCGCATCGAGAGGCGGATCTTGCTCATCGGGACGCTTTCCGACGAGCAGCGGCAGCGGCTGGTAGTGATCGCGGAGCGTTGTCCCGTCCACCGCACGCTGACGTCCAGGATTGAGATCCATACCGAGCTAATCGCTGGCTGAGATGTGGTGCCGCACGGTGGGCTCGCCCACAACATACTTCTGCACGCGCTCCTCGATCTCGCGATCGGCACGCGTGATGCGCTCGTGCTGGCGTACGTGTTCGGACCAAGACGACACTACGTAGGTCTCCAAGTAGCGATTGGGCCTCTCGAGATCGCGATACAAGTTCCAACGCTTGGCACCGTCGCGCCGGCGTACGCGCTCGAACTGCCGCGCGGCTTTGATGAAGGCCGTGGCCTCTGTGGGTGGCACTTCATACTCCACGGTCACGAGCACGGGACCGGCCGTACCGGGCGGCAACTGGGCGGACTCAGGCAGCCGCCAGTGGTTCCAGGAAGAAAGGTCAACGCTTGCCTCGGGGAGACGAACGAACAGTGCCAGAATGATGGTGGCGAGTGCGCCCACGCCCGCGACCTGCAAGGCTGTGCCGATGCTCGCACGCGCAGCCAGCGTGCCCCACACCGCGCTGCCGGCAGCGACCGCGCCTTGCTGCACAAGGGTGGCTATCGCGAGGACACGAGCGCGAACCCAGTCGGGCGTGTGGTTCAGGATGAGCACGTTGACGGTAGAGACGAAGACGATCCAGGCAGCGCCGGCGAGCAACAGCACGCTGCCCAATGCGAACAGGGAGCGCGAGGAAGCCGCAGCGATCGCGGTCAGCCCGAACGCGGCGACACCGCCGGCAACTACCGCTTCCGCCGACCAGCGCCGGCGTGCGCGTTGCATGAGCACCGCGCCGCCGACGGCGCCAGCTCCGAAGCATCCCAGCAGCAAACCGTAAGCCGTTGGCGCGCTGTTCACGCTATGGGCGACCGAGGGCAACAGTGCCAGCAGGCCGCTGGCGAAGAACATCAGTGCTCCTGAGCGCACCAGCAGGCTGCGGATCGCTGGCGAGTAACGGACATAGCGGACCGCCGCGATGGTGGCGCCGACGAGCGTCTCCGGCGGTGTCGAGCGTGTGCGGGCAGGCCGCTTCCAACGCGCGATCACCACGATGACGCCGACGAAGGAAAGCGTGTTGATGAGAAACGCGGAGCCCACGCCGGACACGGCGATGACCAAGCCCGCAAGGCCAGGGCCGATGGCGCGAGCAAAGTTGAATTCGATGCCGTTGAGCGCCGACGCCGCCGGCAAGTCCTCGCGTGGCACGATCTCCGGCAACACGGCGCGCCACGTGGGTGTCTCGAAAGCGTCGCCGGCGGAGAGCGCAAACGTGAGCAGGAGCAGCGGGAGGGGCGAGACGACGCCCCCGAACGTCAGTAGCGTAAGCAGGACAGCGACTGCCACCATCCACGCCTCGGTGAACAGGATGAGCTTGCGGCGGTCGACGATGTCGCCCACCGCGCCGGCGGGCAGTGCAAAGAGAAAGAAGGGCAGTGAAGATGCTGTCTGTGTGAGCGCGACGTACATGGGCCCCGCGTTCAGCGACACCATGAGCCACGCTGCGCCCACGTTCTGCATGAAGGTGCCGACATCGGAGACCACGTCAGCCAGTAGCAGGTTGCGAAACCCGGGGTGACGCAGCGGTCGCCACAAGCTGAACGACTCGGCTTGCTTCGCCTCAGGCACTCCGTTTGCTCGATGCCAACCGCAGGGCTTGCCGCAACGCATCCGCCAGCGTTTCGAACTCGAAATCGGAGTCGTGCCGCCGGCCGTTGATATAGAACGTGGGTGTCCCGTTCACCCCGCTGCGCACGCCGCTCGAAAAGTCGCGCTCGACGCGCGCAGCGAAGGCGCCGGTCTGCAGAGCGTCCGCCAGTTTCGCCTCATCGAGTCCAAAGCGTGTGGCCAACTGCTGAAACAAACGTGGGCCGAGCGAATCCTGATTTTCGAAGATCCCGTCGTGCATCTCCCAGAAGCGGTTGTGCACGGCGGCGAACTCGGCCGTTTCGGCAGCCGCCTCTGCCTGCGGATGCGCCTCGCGCAGCGGGAAGTTGCGAAAGACGAAACGCAACCGCTTGCCGAATTGCTCCTGCAGGGCCTTAACGATCGGATACGCATGGCCGCAGTGCGGGCATTCGTAGTCGCCGTACTCGACTAGCGTTACTGGAGCATCCGCCGGCCCCTGCACGTGGTCTTCATGTCCGACAGCGGTCCTCAGCTTTGCCATATCAGTCCTCGTTCATTTCGGTAGCTGTTCCAGAGCGTCCAGGATGCCATCGGCTCCGGGGTTGACCGCGACGGGTGAGCAGTAGCTCCAGCGAATGATGCCGTCCTTGTCGATGACGAACAGTGCGCGCTCGGTCACACCTTCGGCTCCACGATATGCGCCATATGTCTTCGCGACGGCACCCTTCGGTTCGAAGTCAGCCAGCAGCGGGAAGTGGAGCTTGCGCTCGTGGGCGAACGCAGCGTGGCACCATGCGCCGTCGACCGAGATCCCGAGGACCTCAGCGTTGTAACGGCGGAACTCAGGCAGGACCTCGTTATAAAGAGCCATCTGGTCGCCGCACACTGGGCTCCAGTCCGCGGGATAGAAAGCCAGCACGACCGGCTGGCCTCGCAATTCATTGAGCGAGAGCGTCTGGTCGGGTGTGACATGCAACGTGAAATCGGGCGCCGGCGTCCCGGCCTTGAGGATGTTATTCGACATTTCCACTCCTTACCGCGGGTTCGGTCGGCAAGTTTGAATTTGCCTAGCCCTGAGTCACGGTCTCGGCGAGGAACCAGGCACGCCGCTCGGTCTCGTCGATCCAGTTCTCAATGAGGCTCGCGGTCGCCACGTCGTTGTGGCGCTCGCAAAGTTCGTGCGTGGGGAGCAAGCTGGCGGCAAGTTCCCGATTGTCGGCAAGCAGCTCGCGCAACATTCTTAAAGATGCAACATCCTCATCGTTGTTGTCGCGCAACCGCTGGTGACGAGCGATTTCGGAGATCGAGTGCAGCGTGGAGCCGCCCAGCTTGCGAGCGCGCTCGGCGATGTCGTCGGTCATGGCAAAGACCTGCTCTGCCTGCTCGTCGAGCAGCAAGTGATAGTCGCGGAAATGCGGTCCATGCATGTGCCAGTGGAAATTCTTCGTTTTCAGATAAAGCGTGAAAACGTCGGCCAGCAGTGGCCGCAGGGCGGCGCAGATCTCTTCGCTCGCCTTGTGACCGAGTCCGGTGGCAGCGATGGGATGTGACTGGGTGATGGCTTGTTGCGACATGTTGTTGCTCCTTCCTAAGTTCAATGCGCGGCAGCCGCCGTCGCGTGCACCGGCGCGCGAAAGCGGCGAAACGCCACGATGGTGAGCACGACGTAGACGATCAATACCGCGAGCTGCGCTGCGGCGAACGGTGGTTCTTTTTGCGTTGGGGCAAGGGCCTTCAACGCCGGGACTTTGAGGAACGACTGCACTACGGCGACGAAGGAATTGAGGTACTGCGCGAGCATGGCAGTGACGACGTACGTCCCGCGCCAGACCCCGCTCAGGCCAAATCCATAGAGCGCGACCAGCGCGACTGCCAGCACGAGCAGCGATATCGCGCCCACGATGTGCGAAGGCAGCAGATGCTCGAAGGGAAAACCGTAGCCGGTGATGTCAGTGAGCACGGTGGTCACAAGAAAGACGACGTTCATGCGCGAAAACCACTTGTGCTGCAGCATGCCCGCGAGCACGCCCCCGTACATGCTGCCCGCCTGGCTGGGGTGC
>CAZRND010000201.1:0-9983 GCA_964601345.1 uncultured Acidobacteriota bacterium
GCTTTCGCAGGATGCTGGGCCTCTTCGTCTTCTTCTACGGCTTTCTGCACCTGGTGACTTATCTCTGGCTCGACAAGTTCTTCGACCTTGCGGACATCGTCAAGGACGTCTACAAGCGGCCGTTCATCACCGCCGGCTTCACTGGCTTCGTGCTAATCGTTCCGCTGGCGCTGACCTCGACCGCGGGCTGGGTCCGGCGGCTCGGCGGCAAACGCTGGCAGCTTCTGCACCGGCTGATCTACGTCAGCGCCGCCGCCGGTGTGATCCATTACTACTGGCTGGTGAAATCCGACGTCCGGGAGCCGCTGATGTACGGCGGGATCTGGGCCGTGCTGATGGGGTACCGGGCCGTGGCCTGGAAAGGAAAGGTTGCCAATCGTGGCTGACTCGTGTATGGTGAGTGTATGGCACGGTTGATCTCCACTACGATTCGCCTGGCGCAAGAGGACGTTCGCGCATTGAAGCTGGCTCGCGCCGCCGGTCATTCCGCTTCCGATCTGGTTCGAAAGGGCTTGCGCGTCGTGGCCTCGAACTACTACAAGGGCCGGCGCCCTCCTTCGACCCGGCTCTTTCTTTCCACGGATACGAAGCTCGGAGACGAATCTGAGCTGTTCCGAGACCTCGAGCGTTGACTCCTCCGCTCATCGCCGATACCGGCGGTTTGCTGAGGGCGTTGGCGCGAAATGCCGCAGGGCAGCCCAGTTTTCCCGAGTTTGAGGCGGAACTGAAATCCGCCAGCCTGGTCATCGTTCCCGCCCTCGTCCTGGTGGAGACAGATTACTTTCTCCGAAGGAACCGCGGGGCAATGCGCACGCTCGTAGCAGAGATCTTCGATCCGGCGACCCGATACGAATATGAAGTCCCGATTCCCTCCGACTTGGTTCGCGCCTTGGAACTCGATGCGCGATTCGCGGACCTGGAGTTAGGCCTTGTGGACGGCATCGTCGCGGCGATAGCCGAGCGCCGCGCGATCTACCGGATCCTCACCACCGACCGCCGCGACTTCGGCGCAATCCGAATCGGTCCTCGCCTCTCGAAAGCCCTAGACTTATTACCAGCCGCAAAATAATCAGTTAACCAAATCGATGGTCGAACGTCTACCATTTAGGGTAGAATGCCGACCATGGCGAATCGACTCGACCTTCTGCAAGGCACCTTGGACCTGCTGGTCCTGCGCACCCTGCTCACCGGTCCGGCGCACGGGCACCAGATCGCCCGGCACATCCAGCGCACCAGCGACGACGTGCTGCAAGTGGAGCACGGATCGCTTTATCCGGCTCTGCACCGGTTGGCCCGGCGCGGATGGGTGTCGGCTAAGTGGGAGGCGCCTCCCGACGGCAAGCGCGAGTTCAAGTACTACCGCCTGACCGCCGCCGGGCGCCGGCAACTCGCCGCCGAGGAATCGAAGTGGAAGCAACTGGTGCGCGCCATCGCCCGCGTGGTCGCGCCGATTAAGGAGGGGTAAATGTTCTGGTCCCGGAAAGGCCGCGAGAAAGACTTGGAGCGCGAGCTGCGCTCCCACCTGGACGCCGAGGCCGCCGAGCAGCAAGGCCAGGGCCTCTCCACCGCCGACGCCGCCGATGCCGCGCGCCGCGTCCTGGGAAACGCGACGCTGCTCAAGGAAGACGTCCGCGAGGCCTGGGGATGGGCCTGGCTCGATCGTTTGCGTATGGACTTGCGCTACGCCTTTCGCACGCTGCGAGGAAATCCGGGATTCACGCTCACGGCCGTGCTCTCGCTCGCCTTGGGGATCGGCGCGAATACAGCGATCTACAGCCTGATGGACGCACTGCTCCTGCGCTGGCTCCCCGTGAACAAGCCGAGCGAGTTGGTGATGGTGGTGTGGACCATCAACGGGGTTCGATCGGAAAGCTTCTCTTATCCTGTGGTCAAGGCCCTTCAAGAACACAGCGAATTGTTTTCCGGCGTCTGCGGATTCTCGGGGAACAGTTTCCGGGTTGGCGAAGGCGCGGCGCAGGAGCGCGTGCGGGGAATGTGGGCGGCCGCGGCCTACTACGAGACGCTCGGCTTGCAGCCGCAAGCAGGCCGTCTCCTGACGTCGGAGGACGACCGTTCCGGCGCGCCTCTCGTAGCCGTCATCAGCGACGGCTATTGGGAGAGGAGATTCCATCGCGATCCGGGCGCCGTTGGACGCCACGTCTTGATCCAGGGACAGATCGTGACCATTGTCGGCGTGAGCCCGCCAGGATTCACCGGAGCGAATGTCGGTGAAATCGCCGATCTTACGGTGCCGATCAGCGCCATCGTGCCGCTGTCTCCCAACCGGCCGGACAGCAAAGCGATGTTGGAGGCCGGCAGCCAGTACATCCGCGTCCTGGCGCGGCCCGCGCCGGGCGTCTCGCGCGAGCAAATCCGGGATCGCCTGCATACGCTGTGGCCGCAAATGGCAACGGTTGCCATCAGGCCCGACACGTCCGCTAAGCGCCGCAAAGCGGTTCTGGCTTCGATTCTCGATGTGGCCGACGGCGCGACCGGCTGGTCCGCGCTTCGCAATCAGTACCGCGATCCCCTGAAGGTGCTGATGACCGTGGTCTCCCTGGTCCTGCTGATCGCTTGTCTGAACGTCGCGAACCTCCTTCTGGCGCGCGGGACGGCGCGGCAGCGCGAGATTGCCGTGCGCCTCGCCATCGGCGCTGGACGCGGCCGCATCATCCGCCAGCTCTTGACCGAAAGCCTGTTGCTCGCGTCGCTCGGAGCGATTCTTGGCCTGGCTCTCGCGCAGGCAGGCGCGCAAGTGCTCCTGAGCATGGTTTCGGGACCAAGCCTGATCCCGCTCGATCTCAGTTTGAATTACCGCGTGCTTGGATTCACCATTGCCGTAGCAACGCTCACCGGATTGCTCTTCGGATTGGCTCCCGCTTTTCGCGCCACGGCATTGGGCCCGGGACCGGCTCTGAAGAACGATGCGCGGTCGCACTCCGCGCGGCGGTCGCGGCTGGCTCCGATCCTGGTCTCGGCGCAAATCGCCGTCTCGATGTTGTTGCTGATCGTCGCAGGACTCTTTGTGCGTACGCTCATGAACCTGGAATCGCTCGATCCGGGATTCCGGCATCAGGGGGTGTTGCTCGCGGACGCCGACGGGCGAGCATTGGGGCTTCGAGACCCAAAGCTCTGGGCATTCTATGCGGAGACGCTGGAAGCCATTCGCGGCATCGGCGGCGTCGTTTCCGTGAGCCTCTCGAACTATACGCCGCTGAGCGGCGGCTATTGGTCGCAGAACGTCAACATTCAGGATTCGCCTGGGGAGAGCGGGGAAGTGCATTTCTACGCAGTGTCTCCGGCGTTTTTCGAAACCATGGGAACGCGGCTGGTCCAAGGCCGCGATTTCACCCCGCGAGACGACTCGAATGCGCCGCCCGTGGTCATCGTGAACGAGGCCTTTGCCCGGCAGTACCTTGCGGCACGAGTTCTCGGCCGGCGGATTTCAGTTGCCGATTCGAAGACCTATCAGCCGATGGAAATCGTCGGCGTCGTGAAGGACGCGGTGTCATACGACCTGCGCAAGGCGGCGCCGCCCACGGCGTACGTCCCGTTTTATCAGCAACAGGAGGGACGAATGGCGGGGGCGACGTTCGAGATTTACGCGAGCGGCTCGCTCGACCATGTTTCCGCGGCGGTGCGGCAAGAGCTCAAAACGCGATTTCCTGGCGTTGCTGTGCAACCCCGTCCGTTGACGAGTCAAGTGGAAGGCGCGGTCCGCAAGGAACGCCTGTTAGCGAGGCTGGCGGGATTCTTCGGCGTCGTAGCTGTAGGTCTCGCCGCGATCGGACTCTACGGCCTGCTCGCGTACATGGTCGCCCGGCGGACGGGAGAAATCGGCATCCGCCTGGCGTTGGGCGCCCGGCAGCGGCAGATTGCGTGGATGGTGTTGCGCGACGGTCTGCGGTTAGTCGCGATCGGTGTCGTTGTGGGCGTGCCGGCTGCTTGGTGGGCGGCGAGATTCGTCGAGAAGATGATGTTCGGCCTGCGCGCCACCGATCCCGTGACGATTGCGGGCGCGGCGGCGGCTCTGGCGCTCGTCGCGCTGCTCTCAGGTTTCCTTCCTGCGCGCCGCGCCGCGAAGGTCGATCCCATGGTGGCGCTGAGGTACGAATGATCCGTCAGATGGGAACGACGTCCACATGAAGCTCGGCCGCTGCTGCCAGGAGGGCCAGGTCTTCCGGGTCGGAGGTCAGAAAAGAGTCGCCGTCCTCGCCGAGCAGCACCAGAGCCGCATCGATCACATCCGCGGTCCGGCTTCGTCCGAGGAGAACGCCTGCGCGCCGTCCTAATGTCGCGTCCAGGCCGGCAATCTGAAGCGCCGGCAGAAAACGTCCCAAACGGGCTTGGCGTCCGGAACCGCCTCGCCAAACCTGGCCGATCACCCCGCCGTGAGTCACCGGCGTCCGGCGAGCTAGAAGTTCCAGCTTGAGGAGCGCCATGACTCCGCGATCCTCTCGTTCCACGGCAATCAGCGCTCCAGCGTCGAGCACCAGACTCATCGGGTGACCTTCGCTCTGCTTCGTGCGCCGCGCGCGGCCTGTCGCATCTCGTCGGCCGTGATCACGCCATGCTTCGATTCATAGTGGGCGATGAAGCCGGCGAGCGCCTCCATCCGGCGATCGTGCTCGAGCTTGAGCCGGAGCGCGTCATTGACCCAGGCGCTGACGCTGGCGGCGCGCCGGCGCGCGACAGCCGCTTCCGCAGCCGAGACGAACTCGGCGTCCACCGTCGCGGACAGACGTTGCTTTGTGCTCATATGATTCTCCTATTACACTACCACTGTTATACCACTCGCGAGGCATTATAAGATGTCCGCATGAGGCGCATTGTCTTTCTTCTTGCGGGAGTGTTCCTGATCTTCCAGTCGCTCTACACGACGATGCGTTTGATCCAGCGCGATTCGCTCTTTCTGCTGGCGGCCGTTGCGCCGGCGTTGCTGGCGGCGTTTGCGCTCGGATGGTTGCTGGTGCTAAGGAATTTCCGCGCGGAAAAACCTACAACTCCGGAGGAAGATTCCTAAGGCGCACGTCTCCCCTTCCGGCGGCGCGATAAGCGGCGAGGAGCGCGCCCGCGGCCGGACCGAGGGCCGGGGGCAGCACGCGATTCACGCCTTGGCCCCGCACCAGGCGGCGGAAGCGGTCGAGCATCAGCCGGCTGTGGAAAGCGCCTCCAATGTAGGACACCAGCACCTCCTCACGCGCCTTAAAGATTTGGGGACGAATGCGCGCGACCAAATGAGCGAGTTCGGCCGCGGCGTTGCGCAGCAAGCTGCGCGCAACGCTGTCGCCGGCGCGCGCCGCCTCGTCCACGATCCTCGTGAACGAAGCCACGCGGTTGCGCGGAAAATCGTCGTTGTACCAGAGATGCATCACCTCGTTGACGTCCTTGGCGGATGAAAACTCGATGATGCGTTTGAGCAGGACGGTCGGGCGTCCCCAACCTTCTTCCTGTCGTAACGCCGCGCGAAGGGCTTGGCGCGCCGTATCGAAAGCGCTGCCCTCGTCGCCGTAGAGATAGCCCCAACCTCCGGCGCGCGCTGTCTGGCCCGCGCCGTTCATGCCGAAACCGATCGATCCGGTGCCCGCGATGACGATGATGCCGGGCCGCCCGTGCGTGGCGCCCATGAGCGCCGTCACCGCGTCGTGGGTTACTTCCAGCCGGCGGCATTCGATGATCTCGGCGATAATCGCGGCCTTGTCGTCGGGACCACCCGCCATCCCGAGGAACGCGCTGTCGAAGACGGGCTTCCTCGATCCGGGGAAGGGAACATTCTTCCAGGCTTTTCGGATGGACCCGAGCACGGCTCCTCGCAGTTTTGCCGCGCCGCGCGAAGCCTTCACGTGATTGCAGGGACCGGCCGTGCCGATCGCCAGGACCACGCCATTCTCAACGCCTCTGCACGCGGTCGTGGAGCTGGCCCCGCCGTCAATTCCCAGGTAAAGTCGTTTCAAGACCGCTCCGACATAATAACAATACTTGGATAGCCGGTTTGTCTCACCGTCTCGCGATGCAGGATGCGAAATCCCTGCCTGCCGAGCAGCTCGATCACGCGCTGCACGATCAACGGCCCCCAAAAAGAAGGAAGCAGAGGCTGCGCGACGTTGTAGAGCTTGCGAAAACCCGGCCGCTCGTCGGAAATGAGAGTGAAGAGCATGCGCCCGCCGGGCTTCAGCACACGCCGGAATTCCCAAAGTGTCTGCGCCAGATCATGCGCCGGGAGCAACTCGAGCAGGTAGCAGTGGAACATCGAGTCGAAGGAACAATCCTTGTACGGCATGTGGCGCGCGTCGACCACCTGCAGATCGAATGCGCCGACCGGCTTGTGGTTCGATTGCCTCAACATCCGCCGCGTCTTGGCCATCATCGCCTGCGAGAGGTCGACGCCCACGCTCAATCCGGACGGATTGGCATGCAGGATGCGGCGGAAAAGCTCGCCCGAGCCCGCGGCGACTTCGAGCACATTCTGACCGTCGAGATTTCCCGCAAGCTGCATCAACAGGTTGTGCGCGCGGCGGTGAAAGAATCGCGAAGAAAGCGGATAGAGGGGCGCAAAGAGGCTGTAGATCAGCCGCGTTCCGCGAACGGATTTGTGTTGCGACGAACGCTTGCGCCGTTTCATTCTAAGAAGCGAACCAATTGGTCACTTTACCTTGAACACCCGAGCGGCACGAAAGTTTTTTTGCCCCACGCCGAGCCCAAAAGCAGCGGCGGCGCTGCAGCGCGAGTGGCGAAATCGGATTTCCGCGCGAGGCTCGGTACGGAATCTGACACTCGTGTGCGGCGTGGACGTCGCCTATGATTCGGCGGGAACGACGGCCTTCGCCGCGGCGGTTCTGATGCGCCTCCCCGAGCTCGAAGTCGTCGAGAATCGCACCGCCGCTTCGCCGGTGCTCTTCCCATACATTCCCGGATTGCTCGGATTCCGCGAGGCGCCGGCGATTCTGGAGGCGCTGGCGCTGCTCAAGACGCGACCGCAACTGCTGATGGTCGACGGGCACGGCATCGCCCATCCGCGTCGGTGTGGCGTCGCATCGATGCTCGGCTTGGCCCTGGACATTCCTTCAATAGGATGTGCGAAGTCGTTGCTCGTTGGCGAGTATCCGGAACCCGGTCCCGCGCAGGGCGATCGCAGCGCGCTCGTCGATCATTCCGAGACAGTGGGCGAGACGATCGGCATCGTCGTGCGCACGCGGCCCGGCGTGCGTCCCATTTTTGTTTCCGTGGGACATGGCGTCTCGCTCGCCTTCGCCGTGAGGACCGCACTGGCCGCGACACAGAAGTTTCGCCTGCCGCTGCCGACGCACCTTGCCGACCGCCTGGCAGGGCGCGCGAAAGGTCCTTTAGCGCAGGGGAGGCGTGGATGAAGGCGCGTGCCGGTGATGCGTGGCCTGCTCGTAGGCGTAGGCGAGCCGCAAGAGCGTCGCTTCGGACCAAGCGCGTCCGAAGATCGTCATGCCCGCCGGCAGTGTTCCGCCGCGCGAATAACCCATCGGAACGTTGACGGCCGGAAAGCCGGTCGTGGGCGAGAAGAACTGGCTGTTGTCGCCGTGCGGCGTGTTGAGATCGCCGATCAAGCGCGGCGGATTCGACCACGTGGGATACACAAAGGCGTCGAGCTTCAACTTGTCCATGGTTTTCAGCCCGGCTTCGCGGACTTTGGCGCGATAGGCCGACTCCGCCTGGCACGCCGGCGTTTCTGGACCGTTCTCCGGCCCGCGTTCGGCCTGCTCGAGGCGGCGTTGCGCGGAAGGATGGAATTTCCCTGACTTGATGATGTCCGCGAGGCTCTTCACCGGTACGCGATCGCCCTGCGCGGCGAGGTAACGGTTGATGTCGTACTTGAAGCCCATGCAGGGGCCGGCGTCATTGCCGCGACGGATTCCCTCGAGTTCCACCGGTGCAGGGTCGACGATCGTCGCTCCCGCGCGCCGCAAATCTTCGACCGCGGCCAGGAAAATGCGCGCGATCTCCGGATCGGTCGACTCGCGTTCGTAGGCTTGGCGCAGGACCCCGATCGTCGCACCGCGTAGCGCATTTCGATCGAGCGTCACAGAAAAGGGATGTTGCCGCGCCGCGGCGGTCACCGGATCGTTTGGATCTTCGCCCACGATCACCTGGAAAACTTTCACCGCGTCTTCAACAGTCCGCGCCATCGGCCCGGCGATGTCAGCGAGTAGCGAGAGCGGCAGGACGCCGGCGCGGCTGGTGAGACCCATCGTCGAGCGAATCCCTGCGAGAGCCTGGTGTGACGAAGGCCCGCGGATCGAGTTGCCGGTATCGCTGCCGAGTCCCACGAGACCCAAGCTCGCTGCCACGGCCGCGGCTGTCCCTCCAGATGATCCCGCCGTGACGCGGCTGACATCATAAGGATTGCGCGTGTATCCCGGCAGGATCGAATTCACCGTCTCGTAAGGGCTAAAGGCCCACTCGGCCATGTTGGATTTCGCCAAAACGATCGCACCGGCGGCCTTGATGCGCGCGACCTGGAACGCGTCTTTATCGGGAAGATAGCCGGCCAGCGCGAGCGCGCCATCGGCGGTCTGCAGTCCCACAGTCTCGAAATTGTCTTTGACGATCAGCGGCACACAGTGCAAGGGACCCGTGAGCCCGCCCTGCGCGAAGCGGCGGTCGAGCTCGGCGGCCTGCTTCTCGGCGTCCGGATTCAGAACGACGATGGAGTTGAGCGACGGTCCGTTCTTGTCGTAAGCGTCGATACGCTTCAGGTATTCGCCGACGAGCGCGCGGCAGGTGAGCCGCCCGGCTTTCATGGCGTCGTGAACCTGCGAGATCGTCGCCTCGACCACGTCAAAGGGATTGGCCAGAGGCAGCGCCAGCAGCAAAGCAAGGAGAGTCACGGCAAAACAGTTAACCACAGTTACGACGCACTTGTGGTAAAAAGGAATTACATGAGCTTCCGCAGCTCCTGGGTGTTGCTTGTCTTTCTCGCTGCCGTATCCGCGTACAGCGAGATGGGAGAACACAGCCGCGATAAAGTCCCGCCCGAAGCGGAATTCCAACTCTGCCGGATGATTTACCGAACCTTCGGGGGCGGCGGCTCGCACGGATATTTTCAGCCCTGGTGGGCGATCGATTACCCGCTGGCCGAAGAGCACTTTCTTCCGGCGTTGCGGCGGCTGACGAATATCTCCGTCGCCGACGACAGCCGGCACCTCGATATCACGGAAGACCGCATCTTCGAATATCCCTTCCTCTTCATGCAACAGCCGGGGCGAGGCAACTGGGATCCCAGCCCGCTCGAAGCGGCGCGCCTGCGCGAATACTTGCTTCGAGGCGGCTTCCTTCTGGTGGACGATTTCCACGGCGAGTATGAGTGGTCCATTTTCGAGCAGGCCATGAAGCGGGTCTTTCCCGACCGGCCGATCGCGGAGATCCCGGAGAGCGACAGCGCCATGCACGTCTTCTTCGACGTGGATCAGAAGACGCAGATCCCCGGACGGCGGCACGTGCGCGGCATCGGCAACGACACCGTCGTGCGCATGCAGGGCCCGCAGCACTGGCGCGGCATCTATGACGACGACGGACGACTCATGGTGGCGATGAACTTCAACATGGATATGGGAGATTCCTGGGAGCACGCCGACGATCCCCCGTATCCGATCCCGATGACTGCATGGGGATACCGCCTGGGCGTGAACTACATCCTCTATTCAATGACTCATTAAGCGAAACGCTTAACCTCCATGGAAAACCCCAAGGCCCGCCCTCCGCGCTCGTCCCGCCTGCGCTATCAGGGCTTCGTAGAGGACTACAAGGCGCGCCGCCTCGACGACCGCACCGAGGCAAAGGACAATCCGGAGCAGAGCCGGGAATCGCGCAAGCCGAAATCGGCGAAGTGGCAGCGCGAATACCTGCGCAAGTATCTGGACTGGCTCCGGCCGCATCGCTATGCGGCGGCGGGCGTCTTTTTCCTGGCCTTGCTCGTAGCGGGACTGCAGATGATCGAGCCGCTCTTCATGCGG
>CAZRND010000202.1:0-9928 GCA_964601345.1 uncultured Acidobacteriota bacterium
GATGCCGGCGTAGACGTCTTCGATGTTCTCGCGGAAGATCACCACGTTCATTTTTTCGGGATGCCGCACCGGCGACGACACGCCCGGGAAATAACGCACCGGACGCCAGCACACGTACAACTCCAGCAACTGCCGCAGCGACACATTGAGGCTGCGGATGCCGCCGCCCACCGGCGTCGTCAGCGGGCCCTTGATGGCCACGCGGAATTCGCTGATCGCGTCGAGCGTCCCTTGCGGCAGCCATTCCTTGAACTCGTTGTGAGCTTTCTCGCCTGCGAACACTTCGAACCACGCGACGCGCCGCTTCCCGCCGAACGCTTTCGCGACCGCGGCATCGAAGACGCGCACCGACGCCTTCCAAATGTCGCGGCCGGTTCCATCGCCTTCCATGAAAGGGATGATGGGATTGTCGGGAACAACGAACTTGCCGTCGCGAAATTCGATCTTCCGGCCGTCCGTCGGAACCGTCCGGCCGTTATAACTGGACATGAGTCCTCCTTAGCAAAATAAAGACGCACTAGTTTATCACTGCTGCGATTCTTACAAACATCTTACAATCGCGCGGCGCAGTCTCGAAACCGGCCGGAACGCCTCGGCGTCTTCCTGTTCATGGCACATCGGTTCATCTTTTTTTCCCTGATCATTCCAACTCTTGTTCTTGGCCAGAGTCGCTACGCTCTCATCCTCGAAGACTCTCCCGCGTTGCAATCCGGGGAGGCGCAGAGCTATCGCCGCCAGGTGGAAGCGAAGCAGCGCGCGCTGCGCAACGAACTTGCATCCCGCAACATTGCAGTAACCGGCGCAGTGAGCTCGCTGCTCAATGCTGTCTTCGTGACGGCGCCGCGCGATCGTCTCCCCGAGCTTCAGTCCCTTTCTGGAGTCAAGGGCGTGGTTGCCGTGCGGCGTTACAAGCGGGACTTGAACCGCGCGACGCAGCTCCTCAACGCTCCGGCGGCCTGGAACGCGCTGAACGGCGTCGGGCAGGCGGGAGCCGGAGTCAAGATCGCGATCCTCGATAGCGGCATCGACAACAAGCATCCCGCGTTCCAAGACAGCTCGCTGCCGATGCCCGCGGGATTCCCCATCTGCAGCGGCTCCGACTGCGCTTACACCAGTAACAAGGTGATCGTGGCCAGGAGTTACGTGCGGCAACTCGCCGCGGGCACTTCGCCGAATCCGGCGGCCGACTCCCGTCCCGACGATTACTCCGCGCGTGACCGGAGCGGGCACGGAACGGCCGTCGCGTCCTGCGCCGCCGGCGTCCAGAACACCGGTGTCGTTGCGTTCACCGGCATGGCGCCGAAGGCGTATCTCGGCAATTACAAAATCTACGGATCGCCCGAGGTGAACGACTACACCACCGACGATGTGATCATCCTGGCGCTCGAAGACGCGCTCCACGACGGCATGGACATCGTGTCCTTCTCGTCGGGCGGCTCGGCATTCACAGGTCCGCTCGATTCCGGAGCGACCTGCGGGAACGCTTCCGGCGTGCCCTGCGATCTTTCCGCCGCAGCCTTTGAAAACGCCGCGCGGATGGGCCTCGTTATCGTGTCTGCCGCGGGCAACGAAGGCTACAACGGCGTGAACTATCCAACCTTCAACTCCATCAGCTCGCCGGGCGACGCGCCCTCGATCATCACCGTCGGCGCGACCACCAACTCTCATACCTTCGCGGAGACGGTGAGCGTCCCCGGAGCGGGTGTGCCCTCCAACCTGCAAGGGATCATCGGCAATCCAGGCGACGGCTACATTCCCACGGGAGCCGTGACCGCTCCGCTCGTCGATGTCGCCTCCGTCGGAAACGACGGCCTAGGGTGCTCCGCGCTGCCCGCCGAATCGCTTCTCGGCGCGATCGCGCTGATCAAGCGGGGCTCGTGCAACTTCAGCGTCAAGATAGACGACGCCTACAGCGCCGGCGCCGAAGGGGTGATCTTCTACATGGCCGACCAGTCGGCCCTCATCTCGCCCACCGGCCTTTCGAACTATCCCATCCCGGCGTTGATGATTTCTAATACCGACGGTGTCAATCTCAAGAGCTTCATCGCGGCGAACCCCGGCCACGCCGCGGTGCTCGACGCCGCGGGCGCGGAACAAGATGCCTCGCCCTTCAACGAGCTCGTCTACTTCTCCTCGTTCGGTCCTTCGACCGGCGATTCAGCGATCAAGCCCGATCTCGTCGCCGTGGGTACGAACATGTACATGGCGATGCAGAGCTACGATCCGCTCGGCGACATGTACAGCTCCAACGGATACGGCGTCGCAGACGGAACCAGCTTTGCCACGCCGCTCGTCTCCGGCGCGGCCGCGCTGGTGAAGCAGAAACATCCAAGCTTCACCGCGGCGCAGATCAAGTCGGCGCTCGTGAACGCGACTTCGCAAGACGTGACCACCGACGACTCCGGTCTTCCGGTCGACGTGGAATGGCTCGGCGCGGGCAAGCTCGATGCCGGCGCGGCAGTGAATGCCACGGTCACGTCCAACCCGGCGACGCTCTCGTTTGGCGCGGTCAAATCGGGATCGCTTCCGAAGACGCTCGCCTTCACGATCACGAACAGCGGGACGAGCGCAGCGACGCTCGCGCTGGCCATCATGAGCACGCGGACGGGCGCGGCTCTCGCGCTCGATCAGACCGCGCTGACTCTGGCCGCGGGCGCATCGGGCGTCGTGACTGCGACGCTATCCGGCTCCGTTCCAGCCGCGGGCTCCTACTCGGGCGTCGTCACGGTCCAAGGCGCGAGCGCGTCCCTTCGAATCCCGTTCATGTACATCGTTGGCGACGGCGTCGTCGCTAACTTGATTCCTCTCACCGGCGACTACAACGACGGCACCGTCGGCGCGGCGATCCCGGACGGTATCCTCTCTTTCAAGTTGGTCGATAGCTACGGCCTGCCGGTGGCCGGCGTCCCGGTGACCTTTAGCACTAGGGGCGCTGGCAAGATTCTGAATCCCGCCGCCACCACAAATGCCTTCGGTATCGCCACGGCACAGGCGGTCCTGGGGCCGACCGTGGGCACGTACACGTTTACCGCCGCCGCCGGCGCGATGCGCTACACATTCACCGAGTACGCCCGGCCGCAGCCCACGATCAACGCCGGCGGCGTTGTGAATGCCGCCAGCCTCGACCAGAGTCCCGTCGCGCCGGGATCGTATGTAACCATCTTCGGAGCCGGCCTCAGCGACTCTACGAATGTGGAAACTTCTGCGAGCCTGCCGCTGGCCATCGACTACGTGAATGTCAGCTTCGATGTGCCCACGGCAGGTTTGAGCGTGCCTGCGCGACCGATTTTCGTGAGCCCTGGTCAGGTGAACATTCAACTCCCTTGGGAACTGCAAGGACAAACGTCCGCACAAGCCAAGGTGACCATCGATTTTTCGAACGGCAACGTCGTCACCGTGCCGATCTCCGACTACTCCCCGGCCTTCTTCGAGGGGACTCCCGGTGCGGCGGCCGCGCTCGACGTAAACTATCGATACATCAACGCCGCGAATCCCGCGGTTCGCGGGCAGGTCATTCAGCTCTATTGCAACGGACTCGGTCCGGTCACGAACCAACCCGCCACGGGCGAGCCCGCGCCCCTTTCTCCGCTCGCGGAGACTACGTCCACGCCTGTCGTGATGATCGGCGGACAGCAGGCGGCAGTAGCCTTCAGCGGACTCACACCAGGTTTGCCCGGGCTGTATCAGATCAATGTGACTGTACCTGTCACGGTGACTCCGGGAGTGAATCCGATTACGGTCTCGATCGGCGGGAAAACTTCGAAAACGTCGGCACTTTCCGTACAGTGACGGGCTAGGGCTTCGAGCCGCGGCGGCCGAACGTGAACCGGCGGCCGATGATCATCTTCACCAGCAGGTGGTCCGTGCTCCTCGTCATTCCCACGCCGACGCCGAAGTTGAACTCCCACTGTTCGCCGAAATTCAAATCGACGCAAGGGATGATCTGCTGTTGCTGGTCCTTCAGAGGATCGAAACCGGTGATCGGTCCGAGCCCTCCGTAATACTCGATCCCGGCATTGATCTTCTTGGTGATGTCGTAACCGGCCTTGACGTTCGGAGAGAACGAAACGCCCTGGCTCACGCCCGGCCCGTGCAGAGCGCGCTCCAGCGTGGGATTGAAGGCAAAATACCAGCGCCCGATTTCCTTGTCGATGATCGGACGGATTTCCCAGGTCCATGTATCTTCCGAAAACTTCTGGCGGACGTATCCGATTTCCTGGCTCAGGCTGACTCCGACCGGCCACTTCCAGGACTCGGGAATGCGAAAGCGAGGGCGGATGTGCGTGCCGACAAATTGGTATCCGAAACTCGGACCCGCGGCGGTGAAGATGTAGAAGCCGGTCTCAAACCAATGGTTGAAGCCTTGCGTGATCTCGACCGTCTCGTGAAAGGCATGCTCGGTCGGATACATCCCGTTTACCGCGCTCTTCGAGCCGGAGAAGGTGAAATTGCTGTGCAGCTCCACCATGGTCATGCCCGGCTTCATCGTTTCCGCCGGATAGACCTGGATCTCGTAGTTATCCTGCGCATGGACCAATGCCGCCGACACCAGAAGCGCGAACACGGCGGCCCAGAGAGGTTTCACGTCCATTGAGACTATCCGAGAGACGGAAGAGCCGCAACCTTCATGTTAGAATCCCGCCTGACCTCATGCTGCTGATTCAAGTGGACAACCTGATCATTCCTCCGCCGATGGAAGTGGACGACTATTTGCGCCAACTCGAAGAGAGCGGCCTCGCTTCCGAGGATCAGGAGGCTCTCGACCGGATGCGGTCCATGGAGAAGTCGGCCGACACTCCCGAGCCGCAGGAGGGCGGCGTGCCGCCGCCGCTGCAGCACATCTTCAAGAAGCATTTTCGCCAAGGACGTTTTCTCATCGCTACGGAGGCGCAAGCCGCCGCGGCGAGGGTGATCCGCGACCTGGGCTTCGCTGCTTTCGTAAACGCGCCGGCGGCGTTCGTCTCCTTGGTCGAGGTACGCGAGGTCGATCCGATGGCGGTGATGCAAGCTTCGGCGCTGACGGAATGGTTTGCGGAAGTCGAGACGCCCGTGGGAAAAGTCTTCGGACTGCACTACCCGTCGTCGTGGATCAACCTGCCCGCGCCCGTCGAAGACGATTCCGAGCATGCCGTGACCGCCATCCTGAAGAGGATCATGCTGAACAGCGCTCCGCTCGCTCCCACGGATCGGCATTTTCCGGAGGCGCATCCCGAGATGCGCTGGATGACGCCGCACACTCAATTGCGGATTGATTTCCTCGACCAGCTCTCGATCACCGATTCATCCGAGGCGCTGACGCTGGCGAATTCCGTGACGGAGCAGAATCTGCGGATCCGCCGGATCGCCGGCGGCGATTTGAAGCTGGCGGAAGCGTGCCGTCCCCTGTTTCCGGAGTTTATCCCCGCTTAGCGACGAAAGCTTTCACGGCCGCGCGGAATTCCGGTGTCGCGGCGTTGCCACGTTGCGCGTCCGCTTCCATGTCGAGCTGCTCGCGGAAGGTGTGCCCTTCGGAAGCCCGCAGCAGGCGCTTGGCATTCTTGATCGCGTAGGGCGAGAAGGCCGCCAGTTTTCGGGCCAGTTCGAGCGAGCGCGTGAGGTCGCCGCCCGCAGGAGCCACTTCATGGACCAGGCCCCACTCGAGTGCCTTGCGCGCATCCGCGTTCTCACCGGTCATCGACATTTGTACGGCCCGCGCGGCGCCGACGACGCGCGGCAACAACCAAGTGGAGCCGCCGTCGGGCGAGAGGCCTATCTTGATGAAGGCCTGGCCGAAGACAGCATCCTCCGCGGCGATGCGGAAGTCGCACGCGAGCGCGATGCTCATCCCCGCCCCAACCGCCGGGCCATGAATCGCGGCGATGACCGGCCGGTCGAATTCGTACAGCTTCAGGACCATAGCGTGAAAATCTTTCAGCGTATCGACGGGACTCGGCGACGGTCCGCCGGCGTCCGCCGCGTCCAGCCGGCTGACCATCGCCTTGATGTCGCCGCCGGAGCAGAAACCGCGTCCCGCTCCGGTCAGGACGACGGCGCGCACCGCGCCGTCGGCCGCGGCGGCGTCGAGCGCGCGTGTCAGGTCCTGATGCAGTGCGGAGTTGAGCGCATTCAGCGCCTCGGGCCGGTTCATCGTCAGGATGGCCACGCCGTCGCGCACTTCGTACAGCACGGTCTTCAGGTCCATGCCGGGTATAGTACACTACGCTCATGAAGCGTTGCGACTTCTACTCCGATACGCCTCCGGACATCCTGGAACTCTGGCTTGAAAGCGTCCGCAGAACTCCTCCGGCAGAAAAGATAGCCCGAGTGTTTGAGATGAATGAAATGTCCAGGAAGTTGGCCGAAGCGGAAATGCGGTGGCGCCATCCGGAAGCAAATGCCAGAGAGATCTTCCTACGGGTGGCCGCCAAGCATTTGGATCGTGAAACGATGATCCGCGCTTACGGTTGGGACCCGGCAGCGAACGGATAAGTTCCTTACTTCTTGAGCACCGCAAGATACTGCTTGTAGCGCGAGCGGATCGCGATCAGGTCGGGGTGTTCGATCTTCAATTCCGCGGCAATTTGATGGATGGCGTTGTCTTCGGTGGTGGAGATGTTCTCGTCCGCCGCGGCGACGGCGAAGAGGCAGTCGAGCAGGGCCAGCTTTTCCTCGCGCGAAGCGAAGTTCTCGAACTGGCGGGTGACCAGATAATCTTCCGTCGCGCCAAAGAGCTTGTTCTGGCTCTTCGCGATCTCCACCACCAGCACCGCCTGGCTTTCCGGCAGCCCGCCGCGTTCCATGACCAGCCGCTCCATGGTCCGCGTCTCTTCCGCGCTGATCTCGAGATCGGCGTAGGCGACGCGTCCCAGGATGAACGCAAACGCAGCAATGTGCCGCGCGCGCTCCGGCTCGAGATGCTCCATTGACGCGATGATCCGGCGGACGGAATCGGTGTCCGCCGACGGATTCGGCGCCTGATCCTCGAGTCCCAGAAAGCGAAGGATTGACAATATCTTAGCAGTCTATCATCGGCCATCGTGTGGTAGCATGTGCGAAATGGGGAAGGCGTGTTTGTAGAAATAGGAGAGATTTATGCGATTAATACTAGCCATCGTGCTTTCTACTGCATGCCTCTCTGCCGCGACAACCGGGATACCCGTCGCCTTCGAAGCCAATCGGGGCCAGGCCGATTCCCAGGTCCGCTACTTCGCGCGGAGCGGTGACCACACCGTGTCGCTCGCGTCCGGCGAAGCAACGTTCACAGTGCGCGACCGTCGCGGACAATCGACCCTGCACCTGCAGCTTGCCGGCTCAGCGCCGGAAGGAGCGGCGGAGTTGCCCGGCAAGATGAATTACCTGCTGGGAAACGACGCCGCCCATTGGCAGACGAATATTCCGACCTACGGAAGTGTCGTCTACCGGAACGTGAATCCTGGAGTTGACCTGCTCTTTCACGGCGGCAACAAGCAACTCGAGTACGACATCGTCGTCTCGCCGGGAGCGGACGCCCGCCTTGTCCGTCTGCTTTTCAGCGGCGCGAAAGGATTGAAGCTCGATGGCGGTGACTTGCTGTTTCGCCTCGACGGCGGACGCACCGTTCGCCACCATCGCCCCGCCATCTACCAGGAGACCCGAGACGGCCGTCGCGCCATCGCCGGCAGCTATCGCATCCGCGGGCGCCACAACGGCGCGTACGAGGTGACCTTCGACATCGAGCCGTTCGATACGGCGCTGCCTCTGGTGATCGATCCCGTCCTCAGCTTCACGACGTTCTTTGGCGGCGCGAGCAATACGCGAGGCAATGTCTCGCAGGCGATCGCTTTGGACACGGAGGGCAACGTATATATCACCGGCAACACCGATTCCGGTAACACTGGTCTCCCGGTTACGCCCGGAGCCGTACAACCGACGTCCGGCGGGTCCAGCGATGTCTTCGTCGCCAAGCTCGACGCTTCAGGTACCACGTTGCTCTACTGCACCTACTTGGGCGGCGCCGATTCGGACGCAGGCTTGGGGATTGCCGTAGACGCATCCGGCAATGCCTATGTGGCGGGAGAAACGAGATCCACGAATTTCCCGGTGAGCAGCAATGCTTTTCAAAAGACCTACGGCGGCGGCTCCTTCGACGCGTTTGCCGTCAAGCTCAATCCCACCGGAACCGCCCTGCTCTACTCCTCGTACCTGGGAGGAAGCACCGAGGACCATGCCTACTCCGTGGCGCTCGACCCAGCCGGGGCAGCCTATCTGACTGGCTCCACGAATTCCACGAATTTCCCCGTTCTCAACGCCTATCAGGCCGCGATTTCGACGAACCCGAATTCCACCTCCATCGCGAACGATATTTTCGTAACCAAGATCAGCGCCGCCGGAGCGATCGTCTACTCCACTTACTACGGCGGCGCATCGGCCGACGCCGGAAAAGCTATCTTCGTGGACTCGAACGGCTTTGCTTATGTCACCGGATCGACTTCGTCCACTCCGGGAAATGTCTCGACCAGCCTCGTTCTGCCGACCACCGCAGGGACATTTACCAATCCCAACTCCGGCTTGAACAAGGCGCTCTGCTCCGCGGGCGGATTCATCCTGAGGCTGAATCCCAACGGCAGCCGGGCGTTTGCCGCGTGCTTCGGCGGACTATCGTCCGTCACGCCGAACGCTATCCTCGCGAATAGCGATGGATTCGCCGCCGTGGCCGGCGGTACGACTACCGGCGAGACGTCTTTCCCGCTGGTCACCCCGCTGCAGGCGAAGCTCGCCGGCAAAGAAGATGCGTTTTTGGCGCTCTTCGACACCAAGCTCGCAACGCTCGCCTATTCCACTTACCTCGGAGGAACATCCACAGAAAAGTGCTTCTCGCTTGCCGGCGACGATGATGGGAACGTGTATATCGCCGGCTGGACCGATTCGGATACCTTTCCGACGGTGAATGCGTTGCCTGTCTCTGTGGGACCGCCTCCGGGCAGCGATCATCGTTCCTACATCAGCAAGATCGCGTACGACGGCCAGTCCCTCGTGTGGTCAACGTTCTTTGGAGCTACAGGCGGCTACGACGAGCTTGCCGCGATGGCCGTGGATGCCTCCGGAAACGTCTATGCCACGGGATCACCCGGTTCGAAGCTGCTCGGCACGACGGGAGCCCAGCAACCGGTTTCGGGGTCGGCCGGCTTCCAATCGTTCGTTACCCGCATCGGAGAAACACCCGTCGTTCCGCAGAACGGATTGCTGGGCGCGGCCGCGTTCACTTCCGCTTTCACGCCCGGCGCGATCGTGTCGCTCTACGGCAGCTATCTCTCTGCATCCACCTTGGGAGCCGCGGCGCTTCCGTTGCCCACCAAGCTCGCCGGGACGATTGTGAAGGTGAACGGCGTGGCCGCGCCGCTCTACTACTCGTCGCCGCACCAGGTGAATTTCCAATTGCCCTATGAGACGACGGGGAGCTCGGCGCAGGTTACCGTGACGCTCGCCAACCTGACGAGCTCGGCAGTGACGATCCCTGTGGCATCGGCCGCGCCGGGCATTTTCACCGCGGACTCCTCGGGCAAGGGACAAGGCATCGTCGTGAACTCGGTGACCAATGAATTTGCCGCGCCGGCCGGCAGCCTGCCGGGAGCCAAGCCGATCGCCAAGGGCCAGTTCATCACCATCTACGCGTCGGGCCTGGGCGCGGTAACCAATCCTCCGGCGAGCGGCGCGGCCGCTTCGGGCACGAACCTTTCGAACACCGTCCAGCCGGTCACGGTGAACCTGGGCACGCTCTCTCTGCCGGCGTCGTTTGCCGGGCTCGTGCCGGGCCTAGCGGGCCTCTACCAAGTGAACGTGCAGATTCCCACGAACGCCGCGTCGGGAAACACGGTGAGCCTGACGGTCACGATCGGCGGAACGACGTCGAACACGGTGACCCTCGCGATCGCGCCATAGGCACGATCTACAGCTTGAGGTCCATGCCGAA
>CAZRND010000203.1:0-9863 GCA_964601345.1 uncultured Acidobacteriota bacterium
CTACACCGCCCATTCTATGCGGCGGGATCGGCGGCTCGCCGGGCATGACCATCGTCCCCTGCCCCGGATCGAGCACCACTTCGCCGCGCACACGGCGGTCGATATTGACGACGCGCACTTGCGAGCGCGAGCCTTCCGCGCTGATGTTCACGATGTGCGTAGCCTGCCCGTCGATTTCCACATAAATGTCGGTCCCGAGCACGCCCGCGACCGCCGTTGCGGTGCGGACCTGGAATTGCGAAGCGCTGGTTTGCGATACGACCGCCGCCCGAATCCTTCCGTAACGCAGCTCGAGCGATCCGGCGCGCGAGCTCTCGGAAGAGCCGCGGATCGTGAGGCAACTATCCGAGCCGACGTTGAGGATCGAGCCGTCGTTGAGCACCACGCGAGCGCGTCCCATCGACTGCGTCTGGATGCGATCGTTCTCGACCACTTCCGCGTTGTCCTTCAGCAACCCGCCGAAGCGGCCTCGCAATAAGTCGGCGCGCGGGATCACGCGCGTCACACGCCCCGTCGTGGTGACGTTCGGAGGCGCCGCGGCCACGAGCACAGCGGCCGCGATCAAGAGCAGAATCAGCCTCGTCTTCATACGCCCTATTATACGATGGGGCCATGAACGGTTGGGCGCAACGGTGGGCCCCCTGGGCGGTCGCGGCGCTCGCGGTCATCCTCTACCTGAACATCCTGCCCAACACATTTATTTCCGACGACTGGCAGCAGATCTTCGGCAATCCATTTCTAAAAGATCCACACGGCATCCGGAAGATCTTCGCCACCAACGTCTGGGGATTTCAGGGCATGAACAGCAATTACTACCGGCCGCTCATGCATCTGAGTTTTCTGGTCACGCTGAACGCCTTCGGCTTCAATCCCGCGGGCTATCACATCTTTTCGGTGCTGATGCACGCGCTCGTCTCGGTGCTGGTCTATTTCCTGATCGAGCGTTTGTCCGGCGACTGGCGCGCGGGGGCCGTGACGGCGTTGCTCTTCGCCGCGCATCCCATCCACACAGAGACAGTCTGCTGGATTTCGGATTACGTCGATCTCGAGAATGCGCTGTGCGTGCTCGCTGCCGTATGGCTCTATGTACGCGGCGCGCGAAGCTGGATGACGACCGCCGGGATTTCGCTCTGTCTCTTTGCGGGATTGCTGGCCAAGGAGATCGCCATTGTCATACCGATCGTGACGCTCGCCTGGGACCTCATCAACCGGAAGACGCCCCGCTGGCGCGAATACGCGGGGATGGGCGTGGCGCTCGGCGCTTATCTCGCGCTGCGCGTCTGGGGACTCGGCGCGTTGATGCCCTACGTCCAGTCGCGCGCGCTGCCGCTCGACGAAAAGCTGCTGACGAGCACGCGGCTCTTTTTCGAATACTGGTGGAAGCTGGTGTGGCCGGCGGAGTTGAATCTCTTCCCGTACTATCCGGTAAGCCGTTCGCTCGCGGAGTGGCCGGTGCTCGCCGGCGTCGCGACGCTCGGGCTCTTCGCCTGGCTCACCTGGAAATTGTGGCGCGCCGGCCGCCCGGAATTCCTGGGCATGGTGCTCTTCCTCGGCGCGCTCGCGCCGGCCTTCACGCTGCCCTACGGCGATACGCGATTGCTGGCCGAGCGATATCTCTATCTGTCATCGCTTGGATTCTGCTGGTTGCTCGCCGGGCTCTTGCTGCGCGCCGGTAAGCAGGCGCCCATCCTGCTCGTTGTGATTCTCGCGGCCTACGGCGCGCGCACCTGGGCGCGCAACCTCGATTGGCGCTCGGAAATTCCGTTCTATGAGAAGGCCTTGCTGACGTCGCAGCACTCCGCGGACCTGAATCTCACCCTGGGCGAAGCGTACCTGCGACGTAACATGTTGCCCGAGGCGCTGGCCGCAACCGAGCGCGCCGCGAAATTGCGCGACGAGTATCCGGAGGCGCACAACAATCTCGGGCAGCTCCACTCGCGCATGGGCAATCCGGAGAAGGCTCTCGCGGAATACTCCCAGGCGGCCGAGTTCGCCCGCGAGAAGAATTATGCGTTCGCGGCCGCGCGCGCCTACACCAACATGGGATATGAGCTGCGGCGGATGGGCCAAAGCGCCGAGGCGATCGCCGCGTACAACAAAGCGCTGGAGCTGCAGCCGGGCTTCGCCGGCGCTCGCAACAATCTCGGCTACGCGCTGCTGCTCGCCGGACGCGGCCAGGAAGCCGAGGCCGAGCTCCTGCGCGCCATCGAGATCGATCCGACCTTGACGCAAGCGCGCTCGAACCTGGGATTGGTCTACTCGCTGCGCGGGGAATGGGATCGCGCCATTCCGTTGCTTGACGCGCAGGACGCCGAGACCATGGCTCGTCTCGGCGAAGTGATGCTCGGCAAAGGCGATCGCGCGCGCGCCGAAGAGTTGTTCCGCCGCGCCCTGACCCTGGAGCCGGAAAACGAGCGTGCCGTCAAAGGACTGGCCAGGACATCCTTGAAAACTGAGCGGTAACCGCTCAGTTTTCGCGGTAGCTACTCTTCCTCTTCCACCACATGGCCGCGCGCGGCCTTCGCCGCGGCAATCACTTTTTCCGCGATGTGCGCCGGTACCGTATCGTAGTGGTCGAATTCCATGTGGTAGCTGGCGCGTCCCTGCGTCATCGAGATCAGGTCCGTGGCGTACGTGAGCATCTCGGCCATCGGCACCTGCGCCTTGATGATCGTGGAGTTGCCCTTGTTCTCCATGCCCTGGATGCGCCCGCGCCGCGAGTTCAGGTCGCCCATCAGGTCGCCCGAAAACTGGTCGGGCGAATAGACCTCCACGTTCATCACCGGCTCGAGCAGCACCGGCTTGGCCAGCTCCATGGCGTTTTTGAAAGCCAGCGAGCCGGCGATCTTGAAGGCCATTTCCGAGCTGTCCACGTCGTGATACTTGCCGTCATAGACCGAGGCGCGGAAGTCCACCACCGGAAAGCCCGCCAGGTATCCGCGCGCCGCCGATTCCACAATTCCCTTCTCGACCGCCGGGATGAAGTTCTTCGGAATCGAGCCGCCGAAGATGTCGTTCACAAACTCGAAGCCCGAGCCGCGCGCCAGCGGCTCCATCTTGATGTTGCAAACGCCGAACTGCCCGTGACCGCCCGTCTGTTTCTTGTGCTTGCCTTCCACGTCCGCCTTGCCTCGAATCGTCTCGCGGTACGGCACCTTGGGCGCCTTGAGCGTGACTTCCACGTTGTAGCGCTTCTTGAGACGCGAGACGATCACCTCGACGTGCTGCTGCCCGGAGCCGCCGAGCAGAAACTCCTTCGTCTGTGGATCGCGCTCGAAGCGCAATGAAGGATCTTCCTCGAGGATGCGGTGCAGCGCCTGGCCCATGCGATCTTCGTCGGCGCGCGACTTAGCCTCGACCGCGAACTTGATGAGCGGCTCGGGCAGCTTTACCGCCGGATAGAAGATGGGCGCGGCCTTGTCGCCGAAGGTGTCCCAGGTAAGAGTGTCCTTGAGCTTGGCGACGATGCCCAGGTCTCCGGCGCGAAGCTCCGGCACCGGGATGTGCTCCTTGCCTTGCAAAACGGCGATGTGACTCAGCCGCTCCGGGCTGCTCCGTGTGTGGTTCGTGACGTGGGCGTCGGTCTTCAGCACGCCCGAATACACCTTGAAGTAGGTGACGCGGCCGGAGAATGGATCGGCCACGGTCTTGTAAACGAAAGCCGAGAGCGGCTCCTCATTCGCGATCTTGCGCGCGGCGTCTGCCTCGCCCGTAGCTCCGGCCTTCGCGTATCCGGCCACGGTTCCGCGCGCCACGGGACTCGGGCAGTAGTCGGCGATAAAGCTCAACACCAGATCCGTTGCGATGTTCTGCAGCCCGGACGCGCACAGAATGGGAACGATCCGTCCGCTGCCGACCGCTTCGCGGAGTCCGTCCACGATGTGCTCGACGGGCAGCGTCCCTTTTTCGAAAAACTCTTCCATCAGGGCGTCGTTGCCCTCGGCGACCATTTCGACCAGTTTCTCGTGGGCCGCTTGCGCAGCCTCGGCGAGATCGGCGGGGATCGGCCCTTCCTTGCCCTTCCCGTTGCCGGGAACTCCGCCGGCGCCCGGCTCGTAGGTGTACGCCATCATCTTCACCAGGTCGACGACGCCGCGGAAATCGCGCTCCTGGCCGATCGGCAGGTGCACCGCCGTGGCGGCGCGTCCAAAAGTTTTCTCGATGGACTCGATGGCGCGCTCGAAGCTGGCGCGTTCGCGATCGTTTTTGTTCACCAGCAGCACGCGCGGCTGTCCGTATCCTTCGGCGAAGCCCCAGACCTTTTCGGTCTGCACTTCGACGCCGGCCACCGCGTCCACCAGGATCAGGACGCTATCGGCCGCCGTCATGCTCGCCTGCGTGTCGTTCAGGAAGATGTTGTAGCCGGGCGTGTCGAGGAAGTTGATCTTGACCTTGGACCATTCCGCGAAGGCCAGCGACGTAGAGATGGTGACCTTTCGGTGGATTTCCTCCTCATCGTAATCGGTGACCGAGGTTCCGTCATCGACGCGTCCGAGTCGCGCCACCGCGCCCGCGGTGTAGAGCAAAGCGCTGACCAATGTGGTTTTGCCGGAGTTGCCATGTCCGGCCACGGCAATATTGCGGATATCTTTCCCGTCGTAAATCTTCAAGGCCAAGGTGAGAGCTCCTGCATTCGGGGTAAGGGATTGATGCTAGCACAAAAAACCCCTTTCGTTCCTGTGCTACTATCCACTGAATGAAAGCCTTACGCCTCTTTGCAGCGACGATGGTAGCGGCCCTGCCCCTTTCGGCGCAGACGGCCTTCGAGGTCGCGTCGATCAAACCCGCGACTCCCGGCAGCGACTTCCATGTCTCATCCAGCATGAAGGTGGATAAAGCCATGGTGAGCGCCGCCAACATGTCCCTGGCGGATCTGATTGCCGCCGCGTACCGCCTGCGGCCTTTCCAGGTCACCGGGCCGAGCTGGATCGGCAGCGAGCGCTACAACCTTCGCGCCACGCTGCCCGAGGGAGCGTCGCAGGACCAGGTCCCCGAAATGCTGCAGGCGCTGCTGAAGGAGCGGTTCAAACTCGCTTCCCACACGGACAAGACGGAGCAACCGATCTACGCTCTAGTGGTTGGAAAGAACGGTCCGAAGTTCAAGGAATCGCGAGCCAAGCCGATGACGATGGAAGATCTCGCGCAGCTTCTGACGCGGTACATGGATCGTCCTGTGGTGGACATGACCAGCCTCAAAGGGACTTATCAGTTCGCCCTGGAACTCACCTATCACGACATGATGGCGAACCGCCCTTCCGCGCACGGCGGAGACTTTCACGGCGGTCCGGGCGGCGATTCCCGAGCCGGTCACGACGATTCCGACTCCCGCTCGATCTTCCAGCGCGTCCAGGATTTCGGCCTGAGGCTCGATCCGCGCAAAAACCCGATGGATCGTCTCGTCGTGGACCGCGTCGAACGCACACCCACAGAGAACTGAAGTAAAGATGCCACTCGCCGTCGGCCTCCGTCTGGGACCGTATGAGATTCAGGGCCTGCTCGGGGCGGGCGGCATGGGCGAGGTGTATCGCGCGCGCGACACGCGCCTCGACCGCACGGTAGCCATCAAGGTCCTGACGCAACATGGCGCGAGCGATCCCACGCAGCGCGAGCGATTCAACCGCGAAGCGCGCGTGATTTCCTCGCTCGACCATCCGAACATTTGCGCGCTCTACGACGTCGGTGAGCACCAGGGCGCGGCCTACCTGGTGATGCAGTATCTCGAAGGGCAGACGCTGGCCGAACGCATCACCAAAGGCGCGCTACCGGTGGACGAAGCGATCGGCTACGCCATCCAGATCGCCGCCGCGCTGGCCAAAGCCCACCAGTTGAACGTTGTCCATCGCGACCTGAAACCGCGCAACGTCATCATCACCGAGACGGGCGCGAAGCTGCTGGACTTCGGTGTCGCCAAGCTACTCTCAGAACCCGGGCTCGATGCACCTACCATCGACGTGGGCCAGACCGCGCCGGGCGTGCCCGTCGGCACGGCGCGGTATATGTCGCCGGAGCAGGCTCGCGGACGCGCCGTGGATGCGCGCTCCGATCTTTTCAGCTTCGGCGTGCTTCTCTATGAAAGCCTGGCCGCGCGTCCGCCCTTCGAGGGCGCCACTTACGGCGACCTGCTGATCGAGATCGTGGAGCGCCAGCCCGCGCCGCTCTCCTCGCGCTGCGCGAGCATCCCCGCCGAGCTCGAACGCCTGATCGCGAAGTGCCTGGAGAAGGATCCTGCAAAACGTTACGCCTCGGCGCAGGAACTGGCCGCCGAATTGGCTCATTTGAAGGGCGGCAGTACGGGCTCCGTACCGGCCGCAAAGTCCGCGCCTTCCATCGCCGTCCTGCCCTTCGTCAACATGAGCGCCGATCCGGAGAACGAGTATTTCTGCGACGGCGTCGCCGAAGACCTGATCAACGCCCTCGCGAAGATTGGCCAACTTCACGTGGCGGCGCGGACCTCGACGTTCTCGTTCAAAGGCAAGAGCGGCGACCTGCGGGAGATCGGCCGCGCGCTGAATGTCTCTGCCGTGCTCGAAGGAAGCGTGCGCAAGGCCGGCGCCCGGCTGCGCGTGGCGGTGCAGCTTGTGAACGTCGCCGACGGTTACCAGGTTTGGGCGGAGCGCTACGACCGGCAGCTCGAAGACGTCTTCGCCATCCAGGACGAGATCACGCTGGCCATCGTCGAAGCCCTCAAGGTGAAGTTGCTCTCCACGGAAAAGGCGGCGCTGCTGAAGCGCCACACCGATAACGTGGAGGCCTACCAATACTGCTTGCGGGCCCGCCACTCCTGGCACAAGTGGACCAACGACGCCTTCATCAAGGCGTTGGAGTTCTTCGAAAAGGCTCTCGAGATCGATCCCGATTACGCGCCGGCGCACTTCGGCGTGGGTGACTGCTACGTCGCCTCGTCCAATATTCTCCCGATGGAGGGAGCGCGCGCCAAGATCAAGACGAGTCTCGAAACCGCGCTGCGCCTCGACCCCGAGTTGGCGGAGGCTCATGGCGTTTATGGCATCCACCTGGCGTTGAACGAATGGAATTGGACCGAGGCGGAGAAGAGTTGCCGGACTGCTTACTCCATCAATCCGCGCTCGGCGCACGTTTCGATGGCCCATTCGGTGGTCCTGCTGGCTCGCCGCGCGGGCGAAGCCGTCGAGTGGGGGCGCAAGGGTGTGGCGCTCGATCCGCTCGCGCCGTTCTGGCACGTCGGCCTTGTCCAGGCTTACGTCGCCAATCGCCAGTACGAAGAGGCTCTGCGCCAGGTGCAGACGGCCCTGGAACTGGAGGCGCGATACTGGTTCGCCCACCTCTACGCTGGAATGTGCCACGCCGCGCTCGGAAGGACGGACGAGGCGGTAGCAGCGCTGGAACGCGCGGTGGAATACTCCGGGGGAGCATCCTACGCCATCGGGCACCTCGGCTACGCTCTGGCGCGCGCCGGACGCCGCGAGGAAGCCGCCGAAAAGTTGCGGGAATTATTGGGGAGGCCGCGCGAAGGGGTTTTGCGCCTGAGTCTGGCGACGGTCTACGCCGGCCTCGGCCAAGTCGATGAAGCCCTCGTCATGCTCGCCGAATCCACGAAGGCACACGAGGGCTTTCTGACGATCTACCTGAGCGGCGGCTTCCCGGCATTCGACTCGCTGCGCGGCGATCCGCGCTTCGCGGAGCTGGTCCGCAAGGTCGGGCTGGAGGGGTAGCAGGGTGCGGGCCGTCACTTGTGCCGGCCCTTTTCACGCAGGAATCGGACCAACTCGGCGGGCTTATCCGATTGGATGCCGGTGGCGCCGCGACGGACGGCGTCTTCCCAGAATTCGGCGGTGTCCTCGCGGCCCAGGCGATCTACATAAATGTCGGCGTTCCCCTGCTTCACAATGGCGATGATGTCGTCGGTGAAATCGCGGGCGCCGAAGGCGACCACTCTCGGATGCAATTCCACCATGATCTTCGTCACTACCTCGACGCTTACCGACTCCGGCATGATCTTGATCTTTAGATTCAGCTTCTGCACGTCGCGATGGAGATTCAGCCCGCCGTAGACGACGACGTTGTCGTCCAAGCCATATTTGCCGACGGCCGCCACCAGATCCTGGGCTGAGATTCGCTTGGCGTCGATGTACACGCCGATCTTGCCGCGCGCGAATTCCAGCACCTCTTCGAACGTCGGCGCCTTGGTCCCGGCAAATTCCGGTGAGAACTTGATCCCTGCATCGAGTTTGCGAATCTCGTCGAGGGTCATTTCGGCAACCTTGCCATGGCCGTTCGTACAGCGGTCCACGGTTTCGTCGTGCATCAGGACCAGCTTTCCGTCGGAAGTGGTGCGAACGTCTACTTCGATGAAGTCCGCGCCGGCTTCCACAGCGGCTTGGAAAGCGGGCATCGTATTCTCGGGATGGCGCAGATGCTCGCCGCGATGGGAGATGACCACCACCTGCTGCGCGGCGAGTAGGAAGAGGGCGAGTAGTGCAGGCATATCTGCCAAGACTGATTGTATGCCCGTTCGGTCTTTTTGACTGAACGTCGCCACGGTAGCTCTTCTGCTATACTGGCCGTCAAGTTTCCATGAATGCGCTAAGCCAAGTCGAAGGGCTGCTGCCGGGTCTTTCCCGAGCAGAAAAGGCACGTTTGCTCCAGATGGTGGCTGAAGACCTGGGCGACGCCTTTGCCGGGATCGAATCGACGCCCGATGTTTGCGGCGGCGACCCCTGCATCCTCCGGACGCGCATCCCGGTTTGGCTTTTGGAGAAGTACAGGCGCTTGGGTACAAGCGAAGAAGCGATTCTGCACAACTATCCCGCCCTGACGGCACAGGACTTGGCAAACGCCTGGGCTTACGTCCGTTCCCATCGAGCAGAAATCGAGCAACAAATCCGGTTGAACGAAGAGGCGTGATTGGGGCGGTCGCTTTACGCCGACGAGAACTTCCCTGTTGCGACCGTCGAAGGCCTGCGGCAGTTTGGGCACGACGTTCTCACCGTCGCCGAGAGTGGTAAGGCAAATCAAGGAACCCCGGATCAAGAGATCCTTCAGGTCGCGACAAGCCTGGGCCGCGCCGTCCTGACCGAGAACCGCCGGCATTTCATTCGGCTACACGCCCAACGCCCTGCGCACGCCGGAATCATCGTCTGCTCCGCTGATCGGGACTTTCTCGCCCAAGCCAACCGGATTCATCAGGCTCTGGAAGCTGAAGGTGAACTTGCGGGCCTATTGATTCGAGTAAGCCTGCCATCTGCACCGCCATGAGGGGAAGTCGCGAACTCACAGGTTGAGTTCAACTGCGGGAGTGGCTTCCGCCTTCTTAGCCCTCACGGCGCGCCTCCTACGACCGAGTGCCACGGAACGGGAACTTCCCGCCAGCCTTCCGGCGTCCATTCACGGATAGGCTTAGGGCTTTGCCGTTCGGGGCATCGCCAAAAAGAATGGTTTACGTCCCCTTCCCGCTCAGCTCGGGCGTGCAGTTGGACGTAACCTGAGCTTACGTCCACCGACTTCGCTTGCAGGTCCCGCGAGAAGATGTACATCCCCTGGGCAATGCCCTGCCTACCCTGCTCTCCGACGCTGCCTTCAAGCGTGCGGACGCTAATCTCGTTGCCCAAGACTTCAAGCTGATCAACCATGTTGTAGGGGGCGCCTGCGTAGAATACGTTCATTTCGGTGCGGGGCAATAGCAGGTAGCGAAGGGGATGTCCGGTCGGACAGTTGACACACGCATAGCGGGAACTGGCGTCGTGCGGCCCTACTGCGGCGTGTTGATCTTCGCCCAACACCGCGAGGAAGGCGGCGTTGTAGTCGTTGTCAACGCCTCCCGCCAGCACATAGGAGCCTGACTTTTCACGAAACGAGGCGAGGTGGTATACCAACCCGGAGCTAAT
>CAZRND010000204.1:0-9860 GCA_964601345.1 uncultured Acidobacteriota bacterium
CCGATCACGCTGCCCGCGCTCGTGCCGGCAATGATGTCGATCGGGATAGCATTTTCCTCAAGGACCTTCAGCACACCTAGGTGGGCCAAGCCTCTGGCAAAGCCGCCTCCCAGGGCGAGCCCTACGATGGGCCTGCGGCGTCGGGATAAGCTCAATCGGGACCGAATTTGCGTCCAGAGGCCCATGCTTATTGGACGTATCCGGTTGCCGTCCTGTTGCAAAAGTTGACAATTCGCAAAGGGCTTAAAGCTTGACGTTTAGCCCGATTGGGTGGGATGCTGGATATAGCGACTTCGTCATTGGTGGAAATACAGGAAACTCCCAGGAGGGCAATATGCGCAGCAAGGCTTGGATCGGCCTTTTCGTTTTCGGAATGGTACTTTTGTCCCAATTCGCTTTCGGGCAATCGGGCGCCATTACCGGTCAAATTGGAGGACTGGTCAGCGACCCCTCAGGCGCCCCGATCCCCGGCGCGAAAGTTACCGCGACGAACACGGGCACGGGCGCGCAACGCGGGGCCGCGACCGATTCCGCGGGCGTCTACACGATTCCGCTGCTGCCCCTCGGCTCTTACAAGCTGGTGATCGACGCCCAAGGCTTTGGGAAGTTCGAACAAACCGGCATCGGCATCAGTTCCGGCGCGACGGCAACGGTCGACGCGACCCTCAAGGTCGGCGCGGTATCGGAGTCGGTCGTAGTAACCGGCGAAGCGTCGGTAGCCGAACCCGCGCGCGTGGATATCGGCGCGACGGTCAACGCCATGGCCGTGCAGAATCTGCCGCTGATCAGCCGCAACGTCTACAACTTCATCCTTCTGCAGCCGGGCATTTCGGCGACGCCCAACACCGAGTTCGGCGTGCCGCGCAAGATCAACGCAAACGGCTTTGACGACCGCATCGAATACCAACTCGACGGAGGAAACAACACGGAGAGCGATCGCAAGGGCATCCGGTTGATGCCCATCTCGCAAACCTTCGTGCGAGAGATCGTAGAGTCGAGCAACGGATTCGCGCCCGAGTTCGGCAACACTACGGGAACCGTCTACAACGCCGTCACCAACTCCGGCACCAACGACTGGCACGGCAGCGCGGCGTACATCAAGCGGACGCCGGGGATGACCGCCACGCCCAGCCGCAACACCCTGGCGCAGCGGCCCAGCCTGAAACTGAACGATCCGTTCTTCACCGTCGGCGGGCCGATCAAGAAGGACAAGGTCCAGTTCTTCGCCTCCTACGAGAAGAGCAAGCGCACGCTCCCGAGCGTACAGAACCTCACCGCGGCGAATGCGGCGGCCATCGGCCTTCCCTCGACCGATCTGGGAGCCTATCCCTTCTCGCAATCCAATCACTTTCTCTTCGGACGGTTGGACTGGCAGTTGAACGACAACAATCGGCTCATGGCCCGCTACATGTATTTCCGCAACGATTCTCCGTACAATCCGAATAACAGCGGAACGAACGGCGGCCTGAAGGCACTGAGCACAGCCAGCACGGAATTTGTGGACCGCGCTCACGCCGCCGGCGCGCAGTTGGTCACCACGCTCACCCCGCACGTCATCAACGAATTCCGCTTCGCGCTAGGCTACCGGAACGAAGTGCAGGCCCCGACCGGCAACACGCCGACCGGACCGAGCATCGTCATCTCCGGGATCGCGCAATTCGGCGGACCGGACGATCTCAGCGCCGCCCTGGTGAAGGAGAAGACGCCGCAATTCGTAGACAACATCTCGGTGGTGCGCGGAAGCCACAACATGAAGTTTGGCGGGGATATCCGGCCCATCTACTCGACACAGGCGGCCTTCATCTACGGGCAGTACACTTTCTCGAGCGTTGCCAACTATCTGTTGGCCAAGGCCGGAACGAATCCAAAGAGCTACACCCAGTTCCTGCAAACGGCGGGCAACCCGAACCTTGAGTACACTTCGGTCTTCAACGGCTTCTTCGCCCAGGACACCTGGACCGTGAACTCGCGCCTGAGCCTGACCTACGGACTGCGCCACGACCTCTACAAGATGCCTTCGGCGCTGCCGACGGCGACCATCCCCGTCAACCAGAACTTCAAGACGGACAAGAACAACTTTGCGCCGCGCTTCGGTGCGGCGTATTCCCTGGACAAGTCGCGCAAGACCGTGGTGCGGTTCAACGCGGCCATCTTCTACGATTCGCCGCAGACCGACTTCTACCGCCGCGCGCTGCTGAATAACGGCAGCCCGCAGTTCTTCAACGCTACGTTCCTGCCGGGCGACGCGGCCGCGCCGGCGTTCCCGAACGTCTTCACGTCGGTTCCCACGGTGACGCTGCCGACGCAGAGCATCAACGGGATTTCGCCCAACTTCGTCAACATGTACGCCTTCAACACCAACCTGACGCTGACGCGCGAGCTGAGCAAGGACGCCGCGCTCTCCGTGGGCTTCCTGCACACCAAGGGCACGCACATCCCGGTGGCCCGCAACATCAATTTCACCAGGGTGCTCTCCACGCTGGCCGACGGACGTCCGGTCTTCTCCACCGCGAACGCCGACAAGGTGTATCCGCAGTTCGGCAACGTCTTCGTGGACGAGTCGGTAGGCAATTCCAATTACAACGCTCTGACGGCGACGTTGAACAAGCGCTTCGCGCACGACTTCCAGATGCAGATCAACTACGCGTGGTCGCACGCGATTGACGATGCCCCCGAGGAAAACGTGCTCGATTCGGGCGCCGGATTTGCCGTGTCCGATCCCACCAACCGTCGCCGCGACAAGGGCCTGAGCCCCACCGATCGCCGTCACATCCTGACGCTGAGCGGAGTCTGGGCTCCCACGTTCACCGTGTCGAACAAGGTCTGCAACTACGTCCTGAACAACAACCAGCTCGGGTTCTTCGTCAATGCCGCGAGCGGCGACATCTTCAATATCGTGTCGAACGCGAACCTACTTGGATACGGCGAGTCTCCGCGACTCAGCCGGCCGCTCTTCTACGGACGCAACACCTTCCGCGGACAACGGATCGGCCAGGTGGATGTGCGCTACTCGCGCTTCATCCCGTTCATCGGCGACCGGCTCAAGGGCGAAGTGCTTGCCGAAGCGACGAACCTGTTCAATCACAGCAACGTCACCGGCTACAACCTGACCGCGGCCGTCTTCACCAGCGCGGCCCAGGGAACCGTGGGCGCTATCAACCAGGCGGCTCTTGCCTCCAACTTCCTACAAGGCAGCGCCACGCGCGATCCCCGTTACATCCAGATTGGGTTTAAACTGATCTTCTAGTGAAGATCAAAATCGCGCTTCTTTCCGTATGCGCTCTGTGGCTCATCCTCCCGGCTCCGGGTCAAATCCGGGGCTCGGAGGAAATGGCCCAGGCGCTTGCGCGTTTGCCGGTGGACGGAGCGGTTCTGCACACCGCCGCACATCCCGACGACGAACATAGTTCCATGCTCGCCTATCTGGCGCGCGGACGGCATGTCCGCGCCGCCTACCTCTCCGCTACGCGCGGCGAGGGCGGGCAGAATCTGCTCGGCACCGAGCAGTACGAGGCTATGGGCCTGCTGCGCACGCAGGAATTGCTCGACGCCCGACGTCTCGACGGCGCCGAGCAATTCTTCACGCGCGCCATGGACTTTGGATTCTCGAAGTCCGCCGACGAGGCCATGGGTAAGTGGGGACATGACGCCGTGCTCGCCGATTTTGTGCGCGTCATCCGCCGCTTTCGTCCCGACGTGATCGTAGCGCGCTTCTCCGGCACTCCATCGGACGGGCACGGCCAGCATCAGGTGGCCGGCCTGCTGACGCCTGAGGCCTTTCGCGCCGCGGCCGATCCGAATCGCTTCCCCGAGCAGATCCGCGAAGGCCTGCGCCCATGGCAGCCCAAGAAGTATTACCTCACGGTGAATCGCTTCGGACCGAACTCGAATCAGGCGATGCCGGACGGCTCTGTAACTCTGGACTTCGGCGACTTCGATCCCATCTTGGGCGCATCCTACGATCAGATCGGAGGAGAGGGCCGCGTCATGCATCGCAGCCAGGGATTTGCGGGCTTCGGCGCGCGAGTCGGTCCTTCGCCCAACGGCTTTCTGCTGAAGGAATCTGTGTTGCCGCGCAGCGGAAAAGAAACGGACCTGTTCGACGGCATCAACATTACGCTCGACCGCTAAAAGGAATTGGGCGCCGCTCCCGGCCACGTGGAGGAACTGAAAGCCTCCATCAAGGGTGCGACCTACAAATCCCGTCCCGACGACCCGTGAGAGATTGCGACTTACCTGGCGAGCGGACTCAAAGTCATCGAGCGAATGAAGGCGCGCGCCGGTGACGAGCTTGCCTTCCACCTGGCTCTTAAAGAAAAGGATTTTGCCCGCGCGCTCGAGCTGTCCCATGGAATCACCGTCGAAGCGATTGCGGAACGCGGCGAGCTGGTTCCCGGATCGACGGCACGAGTCACCGTGACGCTTTGGAACCGGGGACGCACCGAGCCGGTCTCGGTGGCCGATCTGAAGCTGGCGGTTCCCGGTGGCTGGAAAGTGGATGAAGCCGCGTGGACCGCGGGACCCGTAGCCTACAATCGCAACTCGTCACGCGTTTTCACCGTGACGATCCCCGCCGATGCCAAGCCGTCGCAACCTTACTGGCTCGAAACAGAACGCAAGGGAGACTTGTTCCCGGTCTCCGATCAGAAGCTGATCGGCGATCCGGAATCGAAGCCGCTGATGGTGGCGCGCGCGACCTGGTCTTCAGGAACCGTGACGGCTCCGGTCCTCTACCGGCACACCGATCCGATCTACGGCCAGCACGAGTATCGCGTCAACGTGGTTCCCGCGGTTGCCGCCTGGACCGAACCCGCCGCGCTGGTCTTTCCAGCGGGCGGAAGCGGGCAGGACATCAAGGTCAAGCTGCGCAACAACGCCGCTGGCGCGTCGCGCGGAAAGTTCTCGCTGAACGTTCCGTCGGGATGGCAAATCACGCCCGCCGAGCAGAGCTTTGAGCTGTCGCGCACAGGTGAAGAAACGGCATTCAACTTCAAGATCAAGCCTTCCGCCGGCGCAAAATCCGGATGGGCATCGGTCTCCGCTCCCTACTCGGTGGGATACCAATACATCACTTATCCGCACATCGCACCGCAGTACTGGTTCCGGCCCGCCTCCACGCGTCTTGAACCGGCAGACTTGAAGATGGCGGCGAACCGCCACGTCGGATACGTGATGGGCGCAGGTGATGAAGTTCCCGCGGCGCTAAAAGAACTCGGCGCAACGGTCACAATGCTGGAATCCGACAATCTGCTCGGCGGCGATCTCTCGAAATATGACGCAATCGTCGTGGGCATCCGCGCCTACACCGTCCGGCCCGATTTGGTTGCGGCCAATCACCGATTGCTCGACTATGCGCGCGCCGGCGGCATCCTGATCGTGCAATACCAGGGGAATCCGGGAGGCTTCGGAGGCGGCGGGGCGTTTTCTTACGGACCCTTTCCCATGGAATACGGACGGCCGACGGCGCGCGTCACCGTGGAAGAAGCGCCCGTCGAGATGCTCTCCTCCGACAATCCGTTGCTGACCACGCCGAACCGGATTGTCTCCGCCGATTTCAACGGCTGGATCCAGGAACGCGGCCTCTACTTCATGAGCCAGTGGGATTCTCGCTACACGCCGCTGCTGGCCTGCAACGATCCCGGCGAGTCGCCGCAGAAAGGCGGCATGCTGGTCGCGCCGCTCGGCAAAGGCCTCTACATCTTCACCGCCTATGCCTGGTTCCGGCAGTTGCCCGCGGGCGTCCCGGGCGCGTATCGTATTTGGGCGAACATGCTGAGCTGGCAGCCGTAAAAACGAAACCGCCGATGAACGCCGATGAACGCCGATAAATTTCCTGCGAAAGACTACCTCGAAACCGTCTTAAGGCCGAATTTCAAAGACGCCCAGAAGTATTTCCTCGAAGACCTGCTGGAAATCAAAGTCGCTCACACCGTGATGCTGGCCGCGTCTGGAATTATCGCCAAGACGGACGCGGCGCGTCTGACGAAGTCCCTGCGCTCGATTGACACCGCGAGTGTGCGCAAGTTCGAATACGATGGCAGCTTCGAGGACCTCTACTTTTACCTGGAACGCCTGGTGGTCCAGCAGTGCGGAGAAGAATTGGGCGGCAAGATGCGCGTCGCTCGCAGCCGCAACGACGTGGACATGGCGCTCTACCGCATGTCATTGCGGCGGGAGCTTTTGGCGCAGCTCGAGGCAAACGGCCGCTTGCGCGCCGCGATCCTCGACTTTGCTTCACGCCATCACCACACGGTGATGCCCGCGCATACGCATACGCAGCCGGCGCAGCCCACCACTTTGGCGCACTACCTGCTCGCGGCGGCCGAGTTCCTGGAGCGCGACGCCGCGCGTCTGCGCGCCGCCTACGACACGGTGAACAGCTCGCCGCTCGGAGCGTGCGCCATCACGACCACCGGCTTCCCCATCCGGCGCGAGCTCACCGCCGAATTGCTCGGCTTCGACCGGCTGGTAGAAAACTCCTATGGCGCGATCGCCGCCGCCGACTACCTCATCGGAGCATGCGCGACGCTGGCCGTCGCCGCGATCAGCCTGGGCCGTCTGCTGCAGGACCTGCTTCTGTGGAGCACTCAGGAGTTTGGCTACATACGGCTCTCCGACGCCTACGTGCAAATCTCGTCGATCATGCCGCAGAAGCGCAATCCAGTGGCGCTCGAACACGCTCGCGTGCTGGCGAGCCGCGCCTCCACCGAGGCGATGGCGGTGCTGCAAAGCATCCACAACACGCCCTTCGGCGACATCGTCGATACGGAGGACGACATCCAGCCGCTCGTCTTTACCGCATTTGAGGACATGCGAAGGTCCGTTCGCCTGCTCACGGGAGTGCTGGGCGGCATCACGGTGGATGTCGAACGTCTGCGGCAACTGGCAGGACGCAATTTTCTCACCGTCACGGAAATGGCCGATACGCTGGTGCGCGAGGCGGGACTTTCCTTCGGCAAGGCGCACGAAATCGTCCACAAGGCCGTTCGCAAATCGCGCGACGAGGAAGAGTTGCTAGGCCATCTTGCTGCCGAGAAGATTCTCGACGAAGCGAAGCTTCGTCGAGCACTCGATCCGGTGAACTTTGTGGCCGTCCGGCGAATCGTCGGTGGTCCGGCGCCGGAAGAGACCACGCGTGCTCTGGCAGCCGCGCGCGCACGCCTTCAGTCTGACGAGGCATCGTTGGCCGGCGCCCGCAGCCGGCTGGACGCCGCGCGAACGCGCCTCGAAAAGGAGGTTGCGACCCTCCATGGCTGAAGCAGCCAAGCCGGCTCTGATTCGCGGCATCGGTCTGGCACAGGCTACCTCTCTCAACGTCAACAACATGATCGGCATCGGGCCGTTCATCACGCTGCCGCTCATCGTCGCTGATATGGGCGGGCCGCAAGCCATGCTCTGCTGGCTGGTGGGCGCCGTGGTCGCGCTCTGCGACGGTCAGGTGTGGGCCGAACTGGCCAGCCGCCTGCCCGGTTCGGGCGGCACTTACGTTTTCCTTCGAGAATCGTACGGTCCGCGCTGGGGACAGTTGATGTCGTTCCTTTTCATCTGGCAAGTCAGCTTTCAGGGACCGCTGAGCTTCGCCGGCGGATGCATCGGCTTTTCGAATTATCTCGGCTACCTGTTTCCCGCGATCACAGGATGGAAGATGCAACTGGCGGCAGTCGGCGTCGCGGTGCTGGTGGTTTACCTGCTCTACCACCGGATCACGGTGATCGGGAAGATGTCCACGCTGCTCGCCGCGGGAGCCATGCTGGCGCTGCTCATGAGCATCGCCGCGGGATTCTCGAACTTCTCCCTCGCTCGCCTGACTGACCTGCCCGCGAACGCCTTCCGCATGGATACGTCGTTCTGGTTCGGGCTGGGTGACGCGTCGCGCCGCGCAATCTACGCCTTTCTCGGCTATTACAACGTGTGTTTCATCGGCGACGAAGTGAAGGAGCCGGAGAAGACCATCCCGCGCTCGATCCTGTTTGCGGTGTTCCTGGTCGCCATTCTGTATCTGGCTCTCAACGCCGCGATGCTGGGCGCGATGCCGTGGCAGGAAGTCATGAAATCGAAGTACGTGGCGGCCACCGTTGCCGAACGCGCCTTCGGACCGGCGGGCGGCCGCGTGGTGGCGTTGTTGATCCTGTGGACCGCCTTCGCGTCGATCTTCGCGTTGATGCTGGCCAACTCCCGCGTCCTCTACGCGGCGGCTCGCGACGGACGGTTCTTTTCCTTCTTCGCCCGCGTGCATCCGCGGGACAACTTCCCTTATGTCTCGCTGCTATCTTTGGGATCTGTCGCCGCGCTCTTTACGTTAATTCCTCTGCCGACCGTGATCACTTCGCTCATCATCATCCGCTCGACGGTGCAGTTCATGGGACAGAACATCGGATTGCACTTGTTGCGTCGCAACCGTCCCGACCTGCCCATGCCCTTCCGCATGTGGCTCTATCCACTGCCGGGCATTATCGCGCTGGCCGGATGGCTTTTCATCTTTGTGACCTCGCGCCAGTTCATCCTGCTCGGCTCGGGCTTTTTGGCGAGCGGAGTCATAGCGTTCTTGATTCATCAGCAAATGCGGCGGGAGTGGCCGTTCGCGCCTAGTTGATCCGAGCGACGCGGGATGCTTTCGATGCCCTGCACGAAGAAACTGCAGGCACACATTATCCGGGTTGGGAACTGAGGAACAACGATGGCAGTGATTGGCTTTTCAGATAAGCCTGAAAAAATCTGGTGCGTTGCGGGTTGGGCGTTTCGCCAAATCCTTGACCATGTCGTCGCGCAGTATCCGGCAAATCTCGAGTTCGCTCAGGAGTTCGAGAAGTCCAAGACATACAGCGGCCTCAGCATTGATCTGTTGGCTCCCGAGCTCGCGTCTAGAATCACTCGCGCAATCCGCAGTGTTGCTGCAGGGATCTTGGCCGGCGACATACGTGCGGGGATTCATGATCAGCGCTACGGTGACGCGGCAACGGTAGAGCAGTACCGCGAAGCGCTGCGTCAACTACTGGAGGTAGTCCCAGCGAACTCTACGCCTGCTTGAGGACGACGGCAAACGCGAGGAACTCTGGCGGGAGCACACGCGGCTCGTCAACAGCCTGCAATAATCACATCAAACAACAAGAGACGAAATGAACTCACAGCAAATTACATTCTTGCTAACAGGCCTCGCAGCAGGACTCGTTACTGTGGCTGGTGCTAGAGCATGGCCCATGATCTTAGTGCATGGCGTTGGGCCGTTGTTTTTTGTTGCGGTGCTTGCGGCGATTACCTTGACCGGTTCCTGGTCGCATCTCGGTCGTGGTTGGTGGCGCATTCTCGTTGGAATCTGCGTTTGCATAGGGGCCTACCTTCTTGCGTTGTTCGCATTCTCCGTCGTTGCTGGATACTCGCCTGACCTGTTAGGAATTCGAGCATCGGGAGCATTCAGCGACGTAAGCAGATTCGGTGCCGATGTGTGGCTTGGGTTACTGGCTGCGGTTCTAGTCGCGTCCGTCTGCATCGAATTACTTGTTTATGTTCTTACTGGCAAATGGAGCAGCTCTTCCCTCTTCCGCTTGGCGGCTGCTGGCTTGGTCTCCGTTCTTGTGACTTTCCTGGTTGACCGAGCAGCTCACTACTACTGGACTTTCTATGGTATCTTGCTGCCCCTGGGGGAAGGGCTTTTCTGTGCGGTTGTAGGGGCACAAATCTGGAGGAATTCGCAGCAGTGAACAGTGTCAGCCTGACCTGTCCCTTTCTTCTCCAACGATGCTACGATGCTGAGGGCGCAGGGTGACAAGTACTTCGTGGACACTCGCACGAAACAGGGGACAGATCAGGAGCCTGTCGGAGATAAGCCACGGTCATTCAACGGTGCCTGCATCTGAACCCAA
>CAZRND010000205.1:0-9855 GCA_964601345.1 uncultured Acidobacteriota bacterium
CGAAGCCGCCGTTCGAGATCCACATCTTCTCGCCGTTCAGGATGTAATGCTTGCCGTCGGCCGAAAGTTCCGCGCGGCAGCGGGCAGCCCGCGAGTCCGATCCGGCGTGCGCTTCCGTGAGGCAATACGCGCTGACCCACTCCGCCGTCGCCAGCTTCGGCAGGTATTTCGCTTTTTGGGCTGCAGTGCCGAACCACACAATCGGCGTCGCGCCAATGCCCGAGTGTACGTTGAAAGCGTTCGAGAACGAGCCGTAGCGCGCGGTCTGCTCCGTAACCACCACGCTCGACGCTTTGTCGAGTTCCATGCCGCCGTACTCTTCCGGGATGTCGATTCCCGCCAAGCCCAGCTCCGCCGCCTTGCGCAGCAGCTTGCGCATCAACTCGTAGTCCTTGTTGTGCTCGAGATGCTCGGCGTGCGGCAGGACCTCGTTCACGACGAACTCTTCCGCCGTTTTGCCGATGAGGCGGTGCTGTTCGCTCAGATCTTCCGGAGTGAAGATCGCTTCGGGAGCGCACTCCTCAGTGAGGAACGCGCAACCCTTGAAGCGCGGGGCCGCCGCCGTCGTTGCCATAGGAGTCCCTTCTTAGACGAAGTATTTGCCCTGTTCGAGAACGCGCCCGCAGATGCGGCGGCGCAGCCCGATGGTATCGACCGGTTCCTGCTTCGCGAAGCGCTTCAGGATAGCCAGTTGCATCCGCAACTCGTCGCCCTCCGAGCAGGCCGAAAGCACGGCGCGGGCCTCAGACTCGGCGCGATGCATCGCTTCGTACACGCAGACCGCGGTCATGTCGTTCGCCTGCGCGGACCCGCCGTTCGCCGCCAGCTTCTTGGCGCGCAGCTCGGCCGTCTCCGCCGCGAAGACCTCGAAGACGATGTTGCTGATGCCGCCGATAATCTCCTGCTGCTCCTTGAGCGCTTGCATGTACTTCTTGAAGGCTACGCCCGAAGTGAAGAGGAAGATCTTTTTCATGTTGCCGACCACGTTGTCCGCCGTGCCTGGGCCGGAGAGCAGCTCCTCTTGAAGTTGCTGGCCTTTGGCCATCAGCGGCAGATCGCCCTTCATGGCCCGCTTGATGAGCATGTCGGTGGTCAGCAGCCGGTTGATCTCGTTCGTTCCCTCGAAAATCCGGTTGATGCGCGAATCGCGATAGGCCCGCTCCGGCGGATAGTCGGCGTGGAAGCCGTAGCCGCCGTAAATCTGCACCGCCTCATCGACGCAGTAACCGAGCGCCTCGCTGGCATACACCTTATTGATGGCGCATTCGGCGGCGTACTCCTCGATCGCCTTGCGCGATGCATCGACCGAATGATCGCCCGCCGAGAACTCGGTGTCGATCATGCCCGCCGTGCGGTACAGGATGCCCTCCGCCGCATAAGCCAGAATCGCCATGCTCGCCAGCTTGTGCTGGATCAGTCCGTAGGACGCGATGGGTTTGCCGAACGTCGTGCGCTCCTTGGCGTACTGCTGCGAGTGCTTGAGCGTCTGCTTCATCCCGCCCACGGCGCCCGCTGCCAGCTTGAGCCGGCCCATGTTCAGCACGTTGAAAGCGATGATGTGACCGCGCCCGACTTCGCCGAGCACGTTCTCGATCGGCACCTTGCAGTCGGTGAGGATCACCGGCGTGGTCGAGGAGCCGTGGATGCCCATCTTCTTCTCTTCCGCTCCGGGCTTCACTCCGCCGAAGGCCCTTTCGACGATGAACGCCGTGAACTTCTCGCCGCCGACTTTGGCGAAGACGATGTAGAGATCGGCGAAGCCGCCGTTCGTGATCCACATCTTCTCGCCGTTCAGGATGTAATGCTTGCCGTCGGAGGAAAGATCGGCGCGGCAGCGCGCAGCGAGCGCGTCGGAACCGGCATGCGCTTCGCTCAAGCAATAGGCCGCGACCAGCTCGGCCGAAGCGACCTTCGGCAGATATTTCGCTTTCTGCTGCGGCGTGCCGAACCAGTTGATGGGATGCGTCCCGATGCTCGAGTGCGCGCCGTGCGCTCCGGAGTAAGACGCGTACTTAGCCACGTGCTCGCTCACCAGCACGCTCGAAACCTTGTCGAGTTCCAGGCCGCCGTACTCCTCCGGGATGTCCATCGAGAGCAATCCCAGCTCGCCCGCCTTGCGCAGCAGCGCGCGGAGCATGTCCGGATCCTTGTGCTCGAGATGTTCGGCGTGCGGCAGCACTTCGTTGGTGACGAAGTCCGATGCAGTCTTAGCGACGAGATTCTGCGCTTCGGTGAAATCCTCGGGAGTAAAAATTTCTTCCGGAAGACGGTCTTCAATCAGAAAAGCTCCGCCCTTGATCCGGGGAAGCGTGGGTGCGCTGGTAATGGTTGTGGCCATCTTTAGTTCTCCCTTAGTTCAGATTCTCAAATATTCCCGCCGCGCCCTGCCCCCCGCCGACGCACATGGTCACCATGCCGTAGCGGGAGTTTCGGCGCTTCATTTCATGGATCAGCGATGCGGTCAGCTTGGCGCCCGTGCATCCGAGCGGATGTCCCAGCGCCACCGCGCCGCCGTTGACGTTGACGCGGGCCGGATCGAGTCCCACCTCGCGGATCACCGCCAAAGCCTGCACCGCGAACGCCTCGTTCAGCTCGACCAGGTCGATCTGGTCGAGCTTCAGGCCCGCCAGCTTCAGCGCCTTCGGGATCGCCTTGACCGGACCGATGCCCATCTCTTCCGGCAGCACTCCGGCCGCAGCGAAGGCGACGAAGCGCACGAGCGGCTTCGCGCCAATGGCTTTCGCGCGCTCGGCGGACATCACCACCGCCGCGGCGGCGCCATCGCTCATCTGCGACGCGTTCCCGGCCGTCACCGTGCCGCGGGCGTGAAACGCGGGCTTCAGCTTCGCGAGCGCGTCCATGTTGCTGTCGGCGCGCGGGCCTTCGTCCACGGCAAACGTCGTTTGGACGGGCTTCGCGCCCGGCTCGACGGTCATCACTTCCACCGGAACAATTTCGTCCTTGAATCGCCCCGCTGCGATCGCCGCCGACGCCTTGCGGTGGCTCTCGAGCGAGAAGCAGTCCTGCGCTTCGCGGTCGATGGAGTACTTGCGCGCCAGGTTCTCGGCCGTCAGGCCCATGTTGAGGTAAACGTCGGGATATTTCTCGACCAGCGTTGGATTCGGCGAGAACTTGAATCCGGCCATCGGCACCATGCTCATCGATTCGGTGCCGCCCGCCAGGATGACGTCCGCAAATCCGGCGATGACGCGTTCGGCGGCCATCGCGATGGACTGGAGTCCCGAGCTGCAGAAGCGGTTGATCGTTACCGCGCCCGCGTCGATCGGAATGCCCGCCCGCAGCGACGCGATGCGCGCCACGTTCATGCCCTGCGGACCTTCCGGCATCGCGCAGCCGAGGATCACGTCCTCCACGTCGCTTGCCGCGAGGCCCGGCACGCGCCGGAGGACTTCCTGCAGCGCGGCGGCGGCGAGATCGTCGGGACGCGTCGCGCGCAGCGTCCCTTTGAACGCCTTCCCTACCGCGGTGCGTGCAGAGGCGACAATGACGGCTTCATTCATAATTCAATTCCGCAGCGGCTTGCCGGTCTTCAAAGTATACGCCATTCGTTCCTGAGTTTTCTTTTGGCCCAGCAGACTCAGGAAGGCTTCGCGCTCGAGGTCCAGCAGATACTGCTCGCTGACTTCCGGCGATCCAGTGAGATTCCCGCCGGCGAGAATGTGCGCCAGCTTGCGGCCCACCAGGGCATCGTGCTCGCTCATGTATCCGCCCTTGAGGCCCATGTGCACGCCGAGAAGCATGGCGGCGCGGCCTGCTTCGCCGAGCACCCGGATGTTCTTTCGCGGCTGGCCCGACTGATAACCGCGTCGCGCCATCTCGAGCGCCTCCACCTTGGCGTCGGCGACCAGGCGTTCGCGATTCATGCTCACGCTGTCGGCGGACCGCAGGTAATCGAACGCGCGCGCCTCTTCCGCGCTCGTCGAGACTTTGGCGAATCCAATCTGCTCGAAGTATTTCCGGATGCGCGCGAACGGATCTTCGTCGGGCGCGAGTCCTTCCTGCGCGCGGACGACCATTTCCTTGCAGCCGCCGCCGCCGGGAATCAGGCCGACGCCTGTTTCCACCATGCCCATGTAGAGCTCGGCCGAAGCGCGGAGCCGCGGCGCATGAAGAGCGATCTCGCATCCGCCGCCGAGGGCCATGCCGAAAGGCGCCACTACAACGGGCTTTGCTGAATACTTGATCGCCATGTTGACGTTCTGGAACTGGCGGATGGCTATGTCCAGCTCGTCCCACTCTTCTTCTTGCGCGGCCAGCAGAGCCAGCATGATGTTCGCGCCCACTGAGAAGTTCGACCCCTGGTTGGCGATGACCATGCCGGCAAAGTTCGCTGCCGTTTCCTTGAGCCCGTCGCGGATCATGCCGAAGATGTCCGCGCCGAGCGCATTCATCTTCGAGTGGAATTCGACGCAAAGGATGCCGTCGCCGAGATCCACCAGACTCGCGCCCGCGTTCTTCTTCAGCATCTTTTCCTGCTTCAGGTAGATGGTGCCGGGCGTTGGTTCGAGCGGCTGGTAGGAGTTCTTGGCGAAATCGAAGTACTCGCGCCCGCGATAGAAGGTCTCCCCGCCTGCCCCGAGCATCTTTTGAACATTCGATGGAATTGCGCCGCCATCTTTCGCGATGCGCTCGGTTGTGGCACGCACGCCGAGGCCGTCCCACAACTCGAAGGGACCGATCTCCCAGGCGAAGCCCCACTTGAAACAACGGTCGACTTCCACCACGCGGTCGCACACTTCGCCGATGCGGTTCGCGGCATAGGCCAGCGTCTCGGACATCGTCTTCCAGGCGAATTTGCCGGCGCGGTCGGGCGAGGCCAGGATCATCTTGGCGCGCTCAATCGGGCTGTCGACGTTCTTGGTCATTTCGAGCACCGGGAAGCGCGCCTTCTGCTTTTCGCGGTACTCCATGGTCTTGAGATCGAGCGTGAGAATGCCTTCCTTGGTCTTCTTGTAGAAGCCCTGCCCCGTCTTGTCGCCGAGCCATCCGCGCTTCAGCATCTCTTCCATGAACGCCGGGACGACGAACCAATCGCGCCGGTCGTCGGTCGCGGCGTTCTCGTGCAGGTTGCGGATGACGTTCGCCGTGGTGTCGAGACCCACGAGGTCGAGCAGCCGGAAGGTGGCGGTCTTCGGCAGGCCCATCGCCGGACCCGTGAGGGCGTCGACTTCCTCCACGGTGTAGCCTTCCTGCTCCACGACGCGCGCGATATTCACCAGCGAAAATGTGCCGATGCGATTCGCGATGAAGTTCGGTACGTCGTTCGCAGCGACCACGCCCTTGCCCAGGCGCGCGGCACAGAAATCGCGGATCAATGCCACCGCTTCCGGCGAGCTCTCCGGCGTGGAGATCACCTCAAGGAGATGCATGTAGCGCGGTGGATTGAAAAAGTGGGTGCCGAACCAGTGGCGGCGGAAATCCTCGCTCAGCCCGGCGGCAATTCCGGCCACCGGCAAGCCGCTCGTGTTCGTCGTGACGATGCTTCCCGCGCGCCGCGCCTTGTCGACGCGAGCCAGAAGCGCGCGTTTGATCTCGAGCTTCTCGGCGACGGCTTCGATGATCCAATCTGCGTCGGCGATGCGGTCAAGATGGTCGTCAAAGTTGCCGGGCGTGACGAGCGCGGTCTGCTTGGGAGTGAAGAACGCCGCCGGCTTCGATTTTTTCGCGGCCTCGAGGCCGGCCATCACGATTTTGTTGCGATCTGGACCGTCCGAAGCAATATCCAGAAGATGTGTCGGGATTCCGGCGTTCGCCAGATGTGCCGCAATCCGCGCGCCCATGACACCCGCACCAAGCACCGCCGCGCGCTGGACGCCCTGACCCATTTGCTCGTTATGATACTGAATGAATACTCATTCAGTCAATATTCCCGAGGCGGCGATCCGGCGGCCGCACTCCATCAAGTCCTCGCATTTGCAACGCATGATCCGGTCGACGAGCCGCTGCATTTCGCGCAGGCGAAACACCTGTGCTTCCAGGTCCGCTTGCTTCACGCGGGCCATCTTCTGCCAGCGTTTCGACGCCGCGACGCCCGGACGGAATCCGTGCAGCAAATGCCGCATCTCGGGCAAGCGGAATCCACAAGCTTGCGCGAACCGCAGCACCGCGAGGCGACTGACCGCTTCCTCCGAATACCGCCGCTGCCCGTGGACGCGCGCAGGCGCGGGCAAAACCCCGATCCGCTCCCAATAGCGGATTGTCGAGGCAGGCAAGCGGGTCTCTTTTGCAAGTTGTCCGATGGTCATCTTGACTTAAAGCTTACTTCAAGTCTTAGGCTGGGAACATGCTCACAACACTCTTGCTATTCCTTGCCCTGGCCGACAATCCGCTGAGCGCGGAGGCCAGGTATGCCTATAACGTCGTGAAGGAGAACCTCCTCAAGTCCGCCGAGAAGATGCCGGAGGAGAATTACAGTTTCAAGCCCGCGCCTCGCGTCCGGACCTTCGGCCAGATTCTCGGCCACATTGCCGAGGAGCAGTACATCTATTGCGGACACGTGCGCGGCGAACAGAAGGCCGCCGACGTCGAAAAGACCAAGACGTCGAAAGGCGACATCATCGCGGCGCTCAAAGACTCCTTCGCCTATTGCGACGCCGCTTACGACCGGATGACGGATTCCAACGCCGTGCAGGTGGTGAAGATCGGCGGCCGCGAGACGACGAAGCTCCACGTCCTTTGGGAAAACGTCGTCCACGACAACTCGCATTATGGCAATATCGTGACTTACCTTCGGATCAAGGGGCTTGTGCCGCCCTCGACCGAAGGCCAGTAAGGATGAAACGTCTCGCACTGCCGCTGGTCATTCTGGGCGTCTGCTGCCCCGTGGACGCCGCCAAGGTCACCATCGATGACTTGATGCGCCTGCGCGCCATTGTCGACGTGCGCATTTCGCCCGACGGTAAGCGCGTGGCCTACGCCGTCTCAACGCCTTCGATCGAGCGCGCCGAGCACGAAGCGGCGATCTACGTCGTGCCGGCGGCGGGCGGACCAGCCGAGAGGGTCACGCAAGGGACGAAGATCTTCAATCAGCCGCTGCCCGCGCCTTCTCTTCGCTGGTCGCCGGACGGTTCCCTGCTCTCGTTCGTCGGCTACGTCAACGGCGTTCCCCAAGTGATGGCCCTGCCCGCGGCGGGCGAGCCTTACGCGCTGACTGCATCCGCCGATGGCGTGACCAACTACGAATGGTCCCCCGACGGCAAGCAGATCGCCTTCATCGCGCCCGATCCGTTACCCGCCGACGTATCGGCGCGCATGAAGAACAAGACGTACGTGATCGAGGTCGACCGCAACGATCGCCTGCCACGACTCTGGGTGCAGGACCTGCCGGATGGAAAGCCCAAGATCATTTCGCAGCTAGGCCTCTCGGTCCTCGACTTTGCCTGGGCTCCCGCCGCGCGCGGCCTGGTCTATTCGGCATCGGAAAAGAAGGGCTTCTATTCCCGTTACCAATCCCGCATCTATGCCATTCCGGCCGCAGGCGGCGAGCCGCGCGTCGTCGTCGACCGCCCGGGCATCAACCGCGCCGCGCAATACTCACCCGACGGCAAGTGGATCGCGTTCATCTCGAACGGCGGCGTCTTCGGCATGATCGGCGCGCAGGACCTTTACGTCGTCTCCGGTGAGCGAGGCTCGACGCCGCGCAATCTCACCAAGCCCAAGGAAGCTTGGATCGGACAATTCATCTGGGCGCCCGACAGCCGGTCCCTGCTCTACATCCCGAACGAGCAGACCAACGAAACCGGCGACCACATGTTCGAACAGCCCATCACGCGGGTGTGGCTCGACAACGACCGCATCGAATCGCTGACGCCCGGCCCGTTGGTCAACTACTCGATGAGCTTCTCGAACGACGGCCGCCGCCTCGCCTATAAATCGGTGGAGAACCGCAACATGGGCGAGGTCTTCGTCATGAACGTGGAAGACCGTCGGGCGACGCGGCTTACCGAGATCAATCCCGAGTTGCGCCGTCTCGAGCTCGGTGAATCGAAAGCCGTCCACTGGAAATCCTTCGACGGGAAAGAAATCTGGGGACTGTTGGTCACGCCTCCCGGCTACACGTCCGGCACGCGCATTCCTTTGGTCGTCTACTGCCACGGTGGACCGATCGGCGGATTCACTTATGGAATCTTCCCGCAATTCATGCACATTCCGGGCCAGGTGGATCCTTACCCCGTCGAGGCGATGGCAAGCGCGGGGATGGCCGTGCTCATGCCGATGCCTCGCGGCGGCTCCGGCTACGGCATCTCCGGATTTCGCGAGATCATCAACTCCTGGGGCGAGAAGGATTACAAGGACATCATGGCCGGAGTCGATTTCGTGATCGCGCAGGACATCGCCGATCCCGATCGGCTGGGAGTGATGGGCGCATCGTATGGCGGCTTCATGACCGATTGGATCGTGACCCAGACCGGCCGCTTCCGCGCGGCGTCCACGGCCGCCAGCATCTGCGATCTCGCGGCGGAGTATTTCCTATCGGACGCCGGCGAGTTCATCGCCGAGTATTTCGGCGCGCCGTGGGAAGCGGGCGCCTCCCTCGCCGCGCACTCGGCGATCACTCACGTGAAACAGGTCACCACGCCGCTGCTGATCCAGCATGGCGAGAACGACCGCCGCGTACCGATCGGGCAGGCCTGGGAGTTCTACCGCGCGCTCAAGTCGCTCAACAAGACCGTGGAATTCGATATCTATCCGCGCGGAGGCCATGTGAATTACGAGCCCACGCTCGAACGCGAATACATGCGCCGTAATCTGGAGTGGTTTACGCGCTGGCTAAAGCCCCGGCCCTGACGCCGTCGCGAATTCGTAAGCCGACGAGTCGATCGTCACGTCGCTGTGCCCGAACCAGAAAGAGTCCGAAGACGACCGGTTATAGAGGGGCACCCAGAACGCACCCTGCTTGGTGTAGTGCTGCACGATCTTCGTATTGTGGATGAAGCGCGACGGGTTCTGGGCGGGCGATCCTTCGATGTGGACGATCACGAAGTCCTCGGTATCGACCCAGATTTTGCCGCGCATCAGGAATTTGTTGACGACCTTCGGTGTGGCGCTCAAGACATAGCAAGGGCGGCCTTGCTGCTCCTCCGTACCTAAAAACTGGAACGTGTAATTCTTCGGCGTGATCCGCGCGCGTTCGCGCATGTCTTCACTGCTGGCCTCTTCCTCGGCCTCCAGCATCTTCTTCAGCACGTGAGTGCGGATGAACGACGAGCCCTTCTCCGACAGCACCTCGAATTTCTTAATGCCCGGATAGCGAAACGTCATCCGCACCTGGAGTTCAGCGGAGGAATGGAAGCGCTTGTTCACCAGAGCGTAGGTGCGCTGGCAAACGTAGGAAAGCGCCGGGTTTCTGTTCTGGTCGCGCTCCTCCATCTGCTTCAGGATTTCGTCGAGCGAGGGAGTCTGCATCAACACCGGCAGGATCAGAAACGTCAAAACCTTCATTCCTTTGAGTATGTCATACAATGTCCCGGTGCTTCTCGAAGCGCAGTCGATCACCAAGGCGTTCACCGGCGTGCGCGCTCTCAAGGGCGTCTCATTCGAGCTGCGCGAAGGAGAAGTTCACGCCCTGGTCGGCGAAAACGGCGCGGGAAAATCCACGCTGATCAAGATCATGACCGGCGCGGAGACGCCCGATTCCGGCACGCTGGTAGTGCGCGGCCATACGATCGCGCACATGAATCCGGGACTCGCTCGTTCCCTTGGCATCGCTGCGATCTATCAGCAGCCGTCGCTCTTTCCCGATCTCAGCGTGGCTGAGAATATCGCCCTCGCCCTCGAAAGCGGCGGGGCTTGGAAAACCGGGGACCGGAAAGCACGCAAACAGCATGCCGCCCC
>CAZRND010000206.1:0-9805 GCA_964601345.1 uncultured Acidobacteriota bacterium
CGTCGGCGACGATCGCGTGATCCTATGATCACGGAATCGGCAAACGTTCTCGAATTCCCGGCCGCGTTGGCAATTCTCGATCGATACGCCCGCACTCCCGCCGGTCACGCCCGGATTCGCGCCTTGTCCCCCGGCAAGGACCGTGCGCTTCTGGAGCGAGCCTTCGTGCTGGCGGGAGAAGCCGTTGCCTACCTTCGCGACGCATCCGCCGGAAAGTCCGGCGTCCTGCGCCTCGATTTCTACGGCATCGGCGATGTCGGCAAAATCCTGCCGCAGTTGCGCATCGAGGATGTGGCTCTCGATCCGCGGGAAGTGGCGGAAATTCTCCTGATGCTCGATCGCGCCGTCGACTTCAGGCAGATCATCGAGAACGTCCGTGAAAAATATCCGGCGCTCGCGGGTGTTGCGCGGCAAACGGGCGACTTTCGCGCCCTGCTGCGCGAAATGGCAGGGAAGATCAGGCCTGACGGCACGCTCGACGACAACGCCAGTCCCGCCTTGCACCGTCTGCGGCGCGAGATCGAGAAGCAGCAAACGGCCATCCACAAATCGCTCGAGCGCTTCCTCGAACGCGAAGGCGACCAGGGCTCGTTGCAGGAGGAACTGGTCACCATCCGCAACGACCGTTTTGTCGTGCCGGTAAAGGCCGGGAAGAAGCGGCGCATCGACGGCGTGATTCATGGCGCGAGCTCCAGCGGGCAGACCCTCTTCATCGAGCCGCTCGAGACGATCGAGCACAACAACGAGCTGGCGGCATTGCGCGAGAGCGAGCTTCAGGAAGTGCATCGCATTCTGCGCGAGATGTCCGCGCGTCTGCGCGAGCGCGTGCACGAAATCGCCGCCGCGCTCGATGCCGTTACGGAGCTCGACGTGGTGTTTGCGAAAGGCTCGTTTGCGACGGAATTCGACTGTACGATGCCGCGTTTCTCGAGCGTGTTGCGTCTGAAGCAGGCGCGCCACCCCGTGCTCGTCGACGTGATGCGCAGCCGAAAAGCCCGCGTCGTTCCCCTGTCGCTCGAGCTCGACCACAACAACCGCGTCCTGGTGATCAGCGGCCCCAATACAGGAGGCAAAACCGTAGCCCTGAAGACGGTGGGACTTCTGGCTCTCACCGCGCAGGCGGGCATCCCGGTATGCGCAACGGAGGCCGAACTCCCGCTGTTCGACCAAGTCCTCGCCGACATCGGCGACTTCCAGTCGATCGAAAACAACCTCAGCACGTTTTCGGCGCACTTGACTAACATCCAGGCGATGACTGAATGCGTGACGTCCGGATCGCTCGTGCTGTTCGACGAGCTTGGATCGGCCACCGACCCGCAAGAGGGCGGAGCGCTCGCCGTGGCCATTACCGAGCATTTTCTCAAGGCCGGAGCATTTACCATCGCCTCGACCCATCACTTGGGCCTGAAGGCGTATGCGACAAACACACCGGGCGTCGTCAACGCCTCGGTTGGATTTGACGAGAGCACGCTGCAGCCCACTTACCGGCTCCTGGCCGGAGTGCCGGGCAAGTCGAGCGGCTTGGCGATTGCCCAACGCTTGGGACTCCATCCGGCAATTCTCGAAAGGGCCAAACAGGCGCTAACTTCTCAAGATGAAGAGGTCGGACGCTTCCTGGCGCGATTGCACGCCAGCGTCGAGGAGTCCGAGCGGCTTCGCGAAGAAGTCCGCCGCCTGCAGCATGAGTTGAAAGAGCAGACCAAGGAGTTGGCGGCGGTCTGGGAGAAACGAGAGAAGGCCAAGCTCGCCGAGCTCGAAAAGAAACTCGGAGGGGTGCTGGCGCAGGTGGAAAATGACTCGCGCGCGGCGATCGAAAAGATCACCGAGAAGCAGGCGCGACGAGAAGCCGAGCGCGCCTTGTCCGAGGCCAAGCGCGAAGGACGCGATCAGTTCAACACCGCTGTGGTGGAGCATCTCGGGACGGCGCCGGCCGCGCCGCCGCCGTCCCTGCCGCGCGAAATCGGCGTCGGGATGACCGTCCGGTTGCGAGGACTCGGTAGCGTAGGAAAAGTCGTTCGCAAAGTGGATGGCGAGCTTTTTGAAATCGAGATGGGCCTGATGAAGACGCGCGCCCGCGCGAGCGAACTGGAACCCACCGCCGCCGCCGCGCCCGCGCGCCCGCAGCAGCAGAAGGTCAGCGTCGTCCTCGACGCTGCGGTCGTCGAGATCAACGTCATTGGTTGCACCGCCGACGAAGCCTGCGATCGTGTGGACAAGTTCCTCGACACGTCGGTGCTCTCCTGCATTCCGCGCGTCCGCGTCATTCACGGTCATGGGAAAGGCGTCCTGCGGAAGGCGCTCGGCGAGATGTTCAGCTCGCATCCGCACGTTGAGCGCTCCTACCCGGCCGAGCAGAAGGAAGGCGGAACGGGCGCGACGATTGTGGAATTGCGGATCTGAACCGGTGGGTTACATGCCCTCGGGCAATTCGCCCGCTTCCATTTGATGCAAAAACGCAAAAAGCGCGGCGCGGTGCGGCAGATCGAGCCCCTCGAGAGCGTAGGCGCTGGCGGCGATCGCTGACTGGCTCCCCTTCATTTCGAGTTTTCGCTTGCCGTCCGGACCTTCGCCGATAACCTTGTCGTCGCCGATCTTCATCCTGGCCAGCAGCTCGCCCTTGGAACCGTAAACATCGAAGCCGTACTTTTGGTGGCGCACGGTATACATGAGCGCCCCGTAGCCGTCGGAGAGCTCATAGCCTCCGTCTTCCGACTCCGAGAACACAAATTGCACGATCTTCTCTTCGTTCTCCGCCACCCAGGTCTTGTACTTCTTGCCGCGCCTCTTGAGCCTGAAAACCGCCTTGGCCCCTTCGTCCTCCGACTGGACGACCTTGATGTGGTCTTCCGCGACCTTTAGCCGCGCGATGAGTCCTTCGTCGTTGTAGACCTTGTATCCCTTGTGATCGGCCTTCAAGCGCCCGATCAATTGGCCATCGGCGTCTACCACTTTCACATTGTCGCGATTGCCGTGCGGACCCTTCGAAACCGGCGTCGGCACATAGTCCTGATTGCCGCCGCATCCCGCGAGCGCGATCGTTGCCAGAACCCCGAGGACAGAAATAATTCGATTGGTCATGTTCCCACTCTAACCGACAGGTGCGCCCAGTACTTCTCTCGTAGAATGCGCTTCAGAATCTTACCAGTGCCGCTCTTGGGGAGCTCGGCCAAAAACTCCACCGTCTTGGGGACCTTGTATCCAGCCAGCCTCTGCCGCACGAAGGCGATCAGCTCTTCCTCGGACGCCGATTGGCCCGGCTTGAGCGAAACCAGCGCCTTGACGACTTCGCCCCATTTGTCATCCGGCACCGGGATCACGGCGCATTCATAGACCGCCGTATGCGCCAGCAGCGCTTTCTCGACTTCGAGCGAGGAAATATTCTCGCCGCCCGAGACGATAATCTCCTTGGCGCGGTCGACGATCGTCAGGTAGTGGTCCTTGTCCATCACCGCGAGGTCGCCGGTATGAAACCAACCTCCGCGAAACGCATCGGCCGTCGCTTCCGGCTGGTTCCAATAGCCGGCCATGATTCCGTCGCCTCGCGTGATGACCTCGCCCATCGTCTTGCCGTCGCAGGGCACATCGCGCATTTGTTCATCCACCACGCGGATCTCGGTGCCGGGGAAGGCGAATCCCGCCGTCGCTTGCCGCGCTCGCTTCGCGTCCGGCGCTTCGTTCAGCGTGGTCTTGATCTGCGCCTGGCTCATGACCGGCGAAGTTTCCGTCAGTCCATAGCCGCCGAGCGCGGTACAGTGCAGCGCGTCTTCCAGGCGGGCAATCAGTTCCGGACTCGCCGCCGCCCCGCCGATGCCCACCGTCTTCAAGCTGCTGATATTGTGCTTGCCGAGCTGCGGACAATTCAGCAGCGCAATCGCCATGGTCGGCACCATGGAGAATGCTTCCACGCGCTCCTTTTCGACCAGCGCCAGGACCTGCGCGGGATCGAAGCGCCGCATCATGATGTGCGTCCCGCCGAGCAGGGTCAGCGTCTGCGCCCGTCCCCAGCCATTGGCGTGAAAGAGCGGGATGGTGTGCAACTCGATCGTCGTGAGACGCGCGCCCACGCCCGCGATCGTGTTCAACGCGTGCAAGTACAGGTTGCGATGCGTCAGCATCACGCCCTTGGGATTGCCGCTCGTCCCCGAAGTGTAGAAGAGCTCCGCCACAGAGCTCTCGTCGATGTTCAAGTAGTCGATGAACAGCGGCTCCTTGCCGGCGATCGCCGAATCGTATTCCTCGAGCGTCAGGAAGTGCCGGACCGTGCGCAGCTCCGATCGGAGCTGATTGAGCAGCGGAAGAAACTCCGCGTCGTAGAAAAGCACCGTCGGTCCCGCGTCGTTCAGGATGTACGCCAGCTCCGGCGGGGCCAGCCGGATGTTCAACGGCAGCAGGACGGCGCCCGCTTCGAGGACGCCGTAGTAGCCCTCGAGCAGTCGATGACAATTGAAGCTCAGGTAGGCGACACGGTCGCCGGGACGCACGCCCAGCTCAAACAGCGCTCGCCCCAATTGCCCGCAGCGCGTTCCGAATTGCGCGTACGTGAAGCGGTTGTCGCCGCAAACGACCCCCACTTTGTTGGGAAACTCGGTCATGGCCCGGCGCAAAAAGCGCACCGGCGTCAGCGGAAGATTCATGACTCACAACTATACACTACGGGAAAGGCCGAGCTAGACGTGGCGCAGAACGCGCACCGGCAGAGTCACGATCGTCCATATGAGCTCGAGCACGCCGCCGACGGCGATGCCGACGATCCGGAAGGGAATCAGGAGCAGCCACACGATGGGATAAGCGACCAGAGCCAGCAGCGCCAGCGGCCAACACAGCACGAACAGGATGCACCAAAGCAGAAACTTAGTCATGAGATTGGCCCTCACTTCTTGATACGATTCGTGGCGAGATTCGGTTCCAGGAATTTATGAAAGCCTGGGTCTACAAAGTCAATTCGCATCGCCCCGGTAAGCTCACCGGATGCCACTTCGATCAGTATTTTTCCTATCGGAAGACCGCGCCACGCTCGATGGGCGGCGACGGCTGGATCCGCTCGCCGCAAAGCTGGCAGCGCATGCGACTGGTGAAGCGCGGCGATCTGTTCCTGTGCTACCAGAGCGACGAACGCAAGATCTATGGACTCGCTCGCAGCGCATCGGACGGCTATGAGAACCTGCCCGGATCGGGACGCTTCAACTGCGTGGACTTCCGTCCGCGCGGTCTCCGGCTCGATGAGCCGGTGAACCTAGCGCGGCCGGAACACCGCGCGGTCTTCGGCCATGTGCGCGCCTTCACCGTGCCGTCGCGAGGCACGCTTCACGCCCTCGCGACGGACGAGCTGCGCGCCATCCTGCGCGTGCTGTGCGAGACCAACCCGCGGCAGGCCGCGGCGATCCGCAAGTTCTAATCCGAAAGTTCTAGGCGCCTTTCAAAAGCTTTTCCAGCTCGCCGAATCGCGCGCGGTAGTCCTCCCGGCTCTTGCGAATCACTTCGTGCGCGCCCTCGCGGCCGTAAACGGCCGCGATCTCGCAGGTCCGTTTGTCGGCGCCGGGCGCTTCCTTGTACGTCAGGAAATAATGCTTCAGCCGATCGATGACGCTCGCCGGACAATCGCTCAAATCGTGCCAGCGGCCGTATACGGCGTCGTCCTTCAGCACGCCGATGATCTTGTCGTCGGCCTGGCCGCGGTCGATCATGCGCAAGCCGCCCACGGGAATCGCTTCCACCAGAATGTCGCCGTGCGAGAAGGGCTTCTCCGAGAGCACGCAAATGTCGAGAGGATCGCCGTCGCCTTGAAGACCCGGGCCGGCGACCTGCTCGCCGCAGTAGGTCTGCGGGATGAGTCCGTAGAGCGTGGGACAAATATTTGAGAATTTTTGCGGCCGGTCCACCTTCAGGTAGCCGGTCGTCTTATCGACTTCGTACTTCACCGCGTCGGTGGGCACAATCTCAATGAAGCAGGTGACCCGCGCCGGGGCCTCGCTGCCGATGCTGATTCCGTGCCAGGGATGGCTCTTGAAGAGCGTACCCAACAATCGCCAGAAGTTTTCGGTCACGGGTTCGTTCATAATGGTCCCCTTATGCGATGGATGCTCCTTCTTGCGCTTGCCAATCCTATACCGGATCAAGTGAACCTGCTGGAGAAAGCCGCCTTCTTCGAGGAGCGCATCGAGAAGCGGCACGACCGCTACGGATTCGTCGCCTCGTCCGAGCTAACGATTCCCGGCGACCTCACTTCCAACCGTCTCCATCCGAGCGACAACGACGGACTGTGGACCGCCATTTACGTGGGCGCGGAGGCGTTCCGCTTCGCCGTCACTCACGATCCCGCGGCGCGCGCGCGTGCGCGGCGATCCATGGAAGCGATCATGCGCCTCGAATCGATTACCGGGATCTCCGGCTTTCCGGCGCGCGCCTACATCCGCAAGGGCGACTTTCGCCACAGCGACGGCGCATGGCACTTCACGGCGGACGGCGAATACGAATGGAAGGGCGACACCAGCTCCGACGAGCTCGTCGGGCACTTCTACGCCTACTCGGTTTACTACGACCTGGTCGCCGAGGAGTCCGAGAAGCCGGCCCTGCGCGCCGCCGTGGATCGCATCGCCACGCATCTGATCGATCACGGCTACAACCTTGTGGACATCACCGGCAAGCCGACCACCTGGGCGCGCTATGCGCCCGACTATCTGCAGACCGCGCGCGGGGAAATGGCGCTCAACTCGATGCTGCTGCTCTCGCACTTCCTCACGGCGCATCACATCACCGGGAAGCGGAAGTATCTGGACGAGTATCGGAAGCTGATCCGGTTGAACTATCCGCAAAACGCCGCGCGGCTGCTCGAAACGCGCCGCATCGTGAACTACTCCGACGAAGAGATGGCCATGCTGGGCTGGTATCCGCTCTTCCTGTATGAGCGCGACCGCGGCCTGCGCGCCGTCTACCGGAAGGGGCTCGATCAGTGGTGGGAGAATGAGAGCCGCGAGAAGAATCCGCTCTGGATCTACATCTACAATGTGGCGACCGGGGAACGCGGCCGCCTGGATGACGCGCTCTGGACGCTCACCCGCATCCCGATGGATCTGGTGACGCGCACGGTGAAGAACTCCGACCGTCCCGACGTGAAGATGCTGCCCGAGCTCGACCGCCACCGGCATGGCCAGTCGGCGACGCTGCTGCCGCCCGACGAGCGTCCGGTGATGAAGTGGAACGGCAATCCGTTTGTGGTGGACGGCGGCAACGGCGGGCGGAGCGAAGACGACGGGGCGTTTTATCTGCTGCCGTACTGGATGGGACGCTATTACCGCTTCCTGAAGTGAGATTTCCGCTATAATCGAAGGACGCAGACAGGACCAGCGCAAAGCGCTGGCCGGTCGCAGGCCAGCGCTCTGCGCTGGTTGGCCCGACGGAGAGGTGGCCGAGTGGCTGAAGGCGGCGGTTTGCTAAACCGTTATAGGGGCTAACACCTCTATCGAGGGTTCGAATCCCTCCCTCTCCGCCAGATTCTTGACTAGATCTAGGCTCTCGTGCATAATAGTTCAATAACATTGAACAATTATGCAAAGACGTCTAAAGCGACTCTTTGAACTGGCCAGCGAGCAGGGCGGTTACTTCACTACAAAACAGGCAAAGTCGCTCGGATACTCCGGCAGCAAGCAGCACTACCACGTTCACGCCGGCAACTGGCTTCGCGAACATCGAGGCGTCTTCCGCCTTGCGTTCTTCCCCCAACCGGAACGTCCCGACCTTCTGCTCTGGTGGCTCTGGTCGCGAGATCGTTCCGACACGCCCACAGGCGTGTACAGTCATCGCACCGCTCTCAGCCTCTACGATCTTACGGACCTGATGCCGTCGAAGCTCGATATGACGGTTCCCAGGAATTTCCGGCGCAACTCCGAAATTCCGCGCATCCTCCGTCTCCACCGCGCCGATGTACCGAGAGGCGACGTTGATACCCGGTACGGCGTGCCCGTAACGAAGCCGCTGCGATCCGTCCTCGATCTGAATGAATCGGGAGACGTTCATCGAGGAATACTCCGAGAGGCGGTTCAGGAGGCGCTGCGTCGAGGACTGATCCGGCGAACCGAGATCCGCAAGCTGCGAGGCAAGCCAGATTGGCTTCAAGGTGTCGCCGAAAATGAACACTGTCCGAATCGATAAATGGCTGTGGGCTGCCCGATTTTTCAAGTCGCGGGCCTTGGCGGCGCGAGCCTGCGATCTAGGAAGAGTGGAGCTCGCGGGCCAGCGGATCAAGCCTTCCCGCGACATCCGGGCGGGCGATCAATTGCGGATCACCAACGAGAGCGGCGACTTTCGCGTCGAGGTGCTGCTGCTCAGCGAAATGCGCGGACCGGCACCAGTGGCCCAGACGCTCTATCGCGAAAGCGACGAGAATCGTGAAGCCCGCTTGAAAGCAGCCGCTGAGCTCAAGGCGTTCAATCGGTTCGAGTCCCTGCCGCCGGGCGCGGGCCGGCCGACGAAGCGCGACCGGCGCAGGATGATGAAGCTGCGCGGGGAGATTTGAGCAGTTCGAGCAGGGTCGCCGGGCAGAGTAAAGGACGAGCCTCGGAGTTGTCTTTGATCGAGCGCCACAATGTTTTGATGCGCTCACCGTCTGCTTCGACGAGATCGGGAGTTTCGCCCCGGCTCAAGCGTTCATCATCCGCAGGGCTCGCCAGAAATAACCAGGCCCGTTCACGAACTTCCCGGCCTTTCCAAAACCAGATGTGATCGACCTGGCGGAGGAGACGGAGGCCGGTCAGCCTGACTCCCAGTTCCTCCTGTAATTCGCGGCGAACAGCCTCCTCCGGGCTCTCACCTTCTTCGATTCCTCCGCCCGGCGGACGATGAAGGATGACTCCCGTTAGCGGATCCCAGATTTCAGCAACGAGAAATGCATCCTCGCGGCGGAATACGCAAAGGGCCGCTTGCCTGGTCTCGATCTCCAGAAGGGCGCCAGGCACTATGCCGGGCTGGCTATCGGCATCGATGCGAGCCGTGGTTGGGCGTTCGCTTTGCGGATGATTGAAAACTCCAGGCCGGAGGCGACTATGGCATCAATGATCGGCCACAAGTTTTTCACGATACGCAATTCGATCCCGGCCTCGGCATGTCGAGTCAGCAGATCGCCCACGGGCGCCACCGTCAACGGCGCCACATCGCATCGTGTCACCCAATAACCAGCTTCCGCAGTTTTTTGCTGGAAAAGCGCGGCATTGAATTCATAGACATAGAGCTGACATGTCCGAACCCGCTCTAGCCAAGCACTCTCGATCACGTGCAGTCGGTGCGCACAACCTAATTCCAGAAGAGCAGCACCGGCTGCGGGCATCGGCTTTGTCTCGGCCGTCCAACAACAGGCGCGTGGACAATCGCGTGGAAACCAGTAACTAGGTGCATGCTCTTCATCCAGCGCCCAGACCAAGGGCTCACTCTCGCTCGAAGTCACTGCAACATGCGGTCGAAACACCTCGATGGTAGGGTCCTCTGAAAAATGAAAAAGGGTGCGCACGAGTGCATTTTACAATTGATCGACAGACGGCTGGAAACGAGTTGCTGGCTGGCACGGGCCCCGACACCGCCCCTTCCGTCGGTTGCTGAGGTCAGAGCGCTCTGGCCCTGAGTGTGTGAGATGAAGCGCATCTTCGTTTCAACGCAGGCGGGCGATCAGCGATTTCGGGCGAATCTCACCGCCCTCTAACCAGCACTCACAGCCGATGGCGCGGGCGTTATGGGTCGTCTTCAGTGCGATCCGGCGTTCGCTGTCCGTAGCACGTCAAGATGACCGGTTTTATTAGCACGTGATCTGTCCGGTTTG
>CAZRND010000207.1:0-9789 GCA_964601345.1 uncultured Acidobacteriota bacterium
TGCAGCGAAAACTCACCTCAAAAACCACCCTCGATCATCTCAAGGCCGAAGCCAAGCGCTGGCTGAAGGCCTTGCGGGAAAAAAATCCGGAAGCGATCGAGCATTTTGTACGGGCCTACCCCAAGTACACGGGTACGCCCGTTCTGCGCGTGGTGCAACACGCGCTTGCCCGAATCTACGGATTCGAAAGTTGGAAGGAACTCAGGCTCGCGGTTGAGCAAGGCGCGCAATCGCGAAACAAGGAAGCCTACGAACAAGCGGCACGCGATTTCGTCGATGCGTACAAGGGAGACGCCGCGGCTCTCGACCGGCTGAACCGGCACTACGGCCGGACCTTCACGGTGGCCGACCTCAAAGCCGAAATCTGGCGGCGCAATTATGCTTTCCGCCAGCGATCGAGCCGCGTGCCGGAGAATTATTTGCCGCTCGAAGAAGCGCAAATCATCGTCGCGCAGGACGCCGGGTTCGGCAGTTGGGAAAAACTGATGGCCGCCATCGCGGCGGGGAAGCCGCCGCAAGGCCCTGCCTACATGATCGATCCCAGGGAGAACAGGATCGGGCCGAGCCGCCGGATGTCCGCCGGCGATTGGGACCAGTTGCTCGACGTTATGAAGGAGAGACGGACTCCTGCGCTGGCGGCGAACGGCCTGATGACCGACGATGTCCTGGCCAAGGTTGCCACGCTGGATTTCGTGACCAGCCTCGACCTCGGAGGCTCGCGCGAACTCACCGACGCCGGACTCGCGCATCTCGCGCGCATGCCGCAGCTCGAACGTCTCTGGCTCAGCGAGTATCCAGGCGGCAAGCTCACGGACCGCGGCCTCGAAGCCCTGCGGCATTTGCCGAATCTGCGGAAGTTTGAAATGACCTGGCAGGCCGGGATCACCGATGCAGGTGTTTCAAATCTCCGCTACTGCGACTTGCTCGAAGAAGTCGACCTGATGGGATCGCCCACCGGAGACGGCGCGATTGAGGCGCTGCAAGGCAAACCGAATCTCCGCCGGTTCAGCACGGGGAGACTCGTTACGGACGCCGGCATCCCGTTGCTCCACAACATTCCGCGGCTGAAAACGGCGCAAGGCGATGGCTCGCGGCTGCTGATCGATGGTCCGTTCACGAACGCGGGCCTCGCTGCGCTCGCCGGGCTCGACGGAGTCTTCGAGCTCGATCTGTTCTGGCACGTTGTCGGAATCACATCGGAAGGCTTCGCGCATCTGATCGGATTGCCCAACCTCATGGCGCTCGGCTGCGACGGCGAGTTGAGCGACGACGTGGCCATGGCACACATTGGATCGATGCCGCGGCTCAAGAAGCTGCGCATCCAGGAGTCCGTGGCCACCGACGATGGCTTTGTGGCGTTGGCGAAATCCCGGATCATCGAGGGCATATGGGGGCGAGTCTGCAAGAAGTTCGGAAGCCGCGGGTTCGGCGCGTTCTCGAAGATGCCGGCGCTGCGCACACTGGGGATCGGTTGCAAGAACGTCTCTGACGAGGCGCTTGCCGCTCTGCCGGAGTTTCCCGCGTTACGCGAGCTGACGCCGATCGACTTTCAGGATGCCGGCTTCCGGCACATCGGCCGCTGCCGGAACCTCGAGCGGCTCACCTGCATGTATTGCCGCGAGACGGGCGACGCCGCGACCGAGCACATCCGCGATCTGGCGATCAACTATTACTATGCTGGGCTGACGCAGATCACGGACCGTAGTCTCGAGATTCTCGGCGGGATCGAATCACTCGAGCAAGCGGAGTTCTACGAATGCATGAAGATCAGCGACGCCGGCTTGCCGGCGCTCGCGCGTCTGCCGCGGCTGCGCGAGGTGCACTTCGATGGCTCGCCCGGAATCACGTTGCAAGGGACGAAGGCCTTTCGGCCGGGCGTGCACGTCTACTACTCGACCTGAGCGAAGAACTCTGCGAGAAGATTCAGCGCGACCTGGCGGCGGTATTTCGCGGTAGAGCGGATGTCATCGATGGGCGCGATCTCGGCGGCGAGAGCTTCCTGCGCGGCCGCGAGGCCGCGCCGGAAAGCCGCCTCGGTCCGGTAGCAGCGGATCACAGTTGGGGCGACGCTACCGAGTGCGATGCGCACGCGGCCGTCCGCGTGCGCGAGGCCCGCGAAGCAAACCTTCGAAATCGCTTGCGCCTTGCGCGTCCCGACCTTGCGGTAGTAGTGGCGCGCGCCGCGCGTCGCGCGCGCCACGCGGATGCCGCGCAGCAGCTCGCCCGGCCGCAGGTCCATCTGCTTGTATCCAGTGTGAAACTTCGCGTACTCGACGACTCGCGCGCCGGCGGCCGATTCCAGGTGCAACTCCGCATCGTAGGCCAGCAGGGCGGGGCAGGAGTCCGCGGCCGGCGAGGCATTCACAATGTTGCCGCCCAGCGTCCCGCGATTCTGAATCGCCACGCCGCCCGTCTCTCGCGCGGCCTGGCAGAGCATGGGGAATTCAGCTTGCAGGACCGGATGCCTGCGCACTTCGGTATAAGTGGTCAGCGCGCCGAGAGTGACATGGGTTTCTGCGACTGTAATGCCGCGCAATTCCGGCAGGCGGTGAATGTCCATGTATTTCCGGTACGCGAGCTTTCCGGCTTCGAAGAGCACCATGATGTCGGTGCCGCCGGCGAGTGGCTTCCACTCGGGCGCCATCGCCAAGGCCTCGGCGAAATTGCCGGGCACTCTTAGCTCGTAGCTGGGGATGTAGCTGCGCATGATTTCACGGCGTCAAAAATCTTCATATACCCGGTGCAGCGGCAGAGATTGCCGGCCAGTCCCTCGCGAATCTGTTCCTCGGTCGGATGCGGCGACTTTTGCAGCAAGTAGGCCGCGGCCAGGACCATTCCCGGCGTGCAGATGCCGCACTGCGCGCCGCCGCACTTCACGAACGCATCTTGCAACGGATGGCCCGCCAGTCCTTCGATCGTCGTGATCTTTGCTCCTTCCGCTTGCACCACGGGAACAAGGCAACTGTTGACGAGCTCGCCGTCGATAAGCACGGCGCAGGCGCCGCACTCGCCTTCTCCGCATCCTTCTTTTACGCCGGTCAGCCGCAGTCGCTCCCGCAGAACGTCGAGCAGGCGCTCCCTGGGATGGGCCTCGACCGTTTCGGCCTTGCCGTTGACCGTGCAGTTGCCCTTAGCCAAGGGTCGCCGCCAGCCACGCCTCGGGGAGGACGGGGTTGCGGCGCACTTCGGAGCCGATGGGGTTATCGATGGCGCTGGCGATGGCCGGTCCGGGGCCGTCGAGCGGCAGTTCCCCGATACCCTTTGCGCCGCTCGGCCCGTGCGCGTAGGGAGTTTCCTCGAAAATCACTCGAATCGGAGGCAGGTCCGCCGAAGTGGGCATGATGTAGTTCGTCATCTGGCTGTTCTGCATCTGCCCCTTGTCCCACACGACGTTTTCGTACAGCGCGTAGCCGATGCCTTGGGCCACGCCACCCTCGATCTGCCCGGCGGCAAGCACGGGATGAATCACCTTGCCGACTTCCTGCACGGCGGTGAAGTTGTCGACGCGCGCTTCGTAGGTGGTCATATCCACCGACACTTCGGCGACGTAGACGGCCCAGGCATACGCGCCGTAAGCGTCGCCGCGATACTTCTCGTCGTCCCAGAAAATGCCTGGCGGCGGTTCGAATTTGCTGAAGACCCGTAAAGGCCCATGGCGACGGATGTGATTCGCGCAAATTTCGGCAAACGTGTCCCGCGTGTAGACGCCGAGAGTCTGCTTCAGGCCGAGAGCGGCCGACTCCACAAGCTTCCCGACGATCATGCAGGTGCGCGACGCGACCGTCGGGCCGCTGTTCGGAACATTCGCGGTGTCGGGCTGGGCGATGTCCACCATTTCGTAATCGATGCCGAGCGCGCCGGCGACGATCTGCGGAAGGATAGTGTTCGTCCCCTGACCGATCTCGGTGCTGGCGACGAGGATGTTGACGCGGCCTTGCGCGGTTGCTTCGAGGCCCACGACGGAGGCGAGATACGACTCACCCGATCCGGTGAAGCCCGCGCCGTGCATGAAGCTGGCGAATCCGATCCCGCGCTTGATGCGGCTCGCGGGATTGCTCGACGCGAAGGCTTCGTGCTTCTCTCGATATTTCGTCGCCGCGAAGGCGCGATCGAGAAGCCCGCTCAAGTCGACGGGATCGCGGATGACCTGGCCTGTCGCGGTGGTCTCATCTTGGCGGATAAAATTGCGGCGGCGAAATTCTTCGGGAGCGAGTCCGACGGTGCGCGCGACCTTGTCCATTTGCCGCTCGAGCGCGAAGATGCTCTGCGGCGCGCCGAAGCCGCGAAAGGCCCCGTTGGGTGGCGTGTTCGTGCCCACAGCCCGGCTGCGCACGCGCACATTCGGACAGAAGTAAGGGCCCGCGGCATGAATCGTGCCGCGCGAGAGCACGACGGAGGAGAGCGTGGCGTACGCGCCGCCGTCGATCAGGAAGTCGATGTCCATGGCCAGGAGCTTGCCGTCCTTCGTCACCGCGGTGCGATGGCGCGTGCGCGACGGATGGCGCTTTGTGGTTGCCGCCATGTCCTCGGCGCGGTCGTAAACGATCTTCACCGGCTTGCCGGACTTCCAGGCCAGCAGCGCGGCGTGCCCGGCGATCATCGAGGGATATTCTTCCTTGCCGCCGAAGCCGCCGCCGGTCTCGCATTGCACCACGCGGATTTTCTCGGGCGGCAGCGGGAAGAGCTTCAGTAGCGCCTTGTGGACGTAGTAGGGACACTGCATCGATCCCCAGATCGTGACCCCGTCTGCGCCGGCTTGCGCAATCATGCCGTTCGTTTCGATGTAGAGCTGCTCTTGCGCTCCGGTGCTGTACTCGCCCTCGACGACGAGAGCCGCGTCCCGCCAGACCTTGTCCACATCGCCCTTGAGCACCTCGTAGGTTTTGAAGACAGTCTGCGAATCTTCGAAGGAGAAAACCGCATCGAGCGGCTCGATGTCCAGGCGAACGGCGCGGCGCGCCTCCTCGAGAAGATATTTGTCGGCGTGCGCCAGAAGCACCACAGGCTCGTGGGCGTGATTCACAACTTCGCTGGCCAGATAAGGCTGATCGTTCGTCAGCAGCGCGACACAGTTCTCGCCGGGAATATCCTTCGCTGTGACGATGACGAATTCGTCCCACGGAATTCCCGGCCCGAACGAGATGCCGCGGATGCGCCCGCGCGGAACTGCGCTGCGCACCGTGACGCCGTGCAGCATTCCGGGGAAGACCAGGTCATCGACATACTTGGCGCGGCCGGTCACCTTTTCGAATCCCTCTTTGCGTGGGACCGGGCCGGCCATGGCGTCAGTACTCCACCTTGTCGGCTTTTTGCTTCCAGGCTTGAAAAGCCTTCAGCGCTTCACGCCGCATGAGCGGCACCATGGCGACAAGACGGCGCGACGGCGGGCGGCGCAACTCGGAATAGATCAGGGAATCGTCGAAGCCGATTTTGGCGGCGTCCTTCTTGGTGTTGCCGAAATAAACTTTGGCGGGACGGGCCCAGTAGATCGCGCCCATGCACATGGGGCAGGGCTCGCAACTGGTGTAGATCTCGCAGTCCTGGAGCTGAAAGTGGCCGAGCGCCTGGCAAGCCTTGCGGATCGCGACAATTTCTGCGTGCGCGGTGGGATCGTTGTCGCTGGTGACGTGATTGACGCCCTCGGCGATGATTTTGCCGTCCTTAACAATGACCGCGGCAAAGGGTCCGCCCTTGCCGCTCGCGACATTGCGCAGAGATAGCTCGATGGCCCGCGACATGAACGGATTTTTCAAAGGAACTCCGCGATTATTTTATACCAGCAGTGCTGCGAGGGCCGCCCGCGCCTCGTGATAGCCATGGAACATCTTCTCTTCGCGACGGAAAGCCGGCGAGTGCACCTTGCGGCGTCCGCCGCAATGCTCCACGGGATGCTTCACGTGCAGCATCTCGTGATAGAGAATCCATTCCACGAGGACGCGAGGAACACGCTCTTGATCGAGCAGGCGGCTCAAGACGATCGCATTGTGCGCCTGGTCGTAACGACCCAGACGGGACGCGGAGGCGGCGCGCGTCCATCCGAGCTGCGGCTGCAGCAGCCGGGCGTCGAAATATCGCTGGTTCAAGCCGTCGAAGAGCTGCGTTAGGTCGTGAAACTTACCCCCGGCGGTGCCTTTCTGCGCGCGCCCGCGATGGCGGCGCGCCTCGAGAATCTTCTGCCGCATGGCGCTCGAATGGACGTAGCGGCTGTAGCGCTTCCTGACTTCCGCGGGAACGGCGCGACGAAATAGCCGGCCCAAAAGCATCACGGCGATCGCTTCGATCATGCGCGGCGACGATCCGCGCATGAGGTCCGAGAGGCGCACCAGCAGTCGGCCGTCGCGCAGACGAACCGTATGATTCATCCCGGCGAAGGGGTGGAATTCTACGTGGATGGAGGGCGGCGGAGAGGACGGGTGCATCCGCCGGAGGACGTGTTCAAAGATGGACTCGAGGTCCCACTCGATCTCGTCACTCTGGCGGCTTTTCATTCTTCTTGCGCGCTTTCTCCTCCTGTTGCGCTTCCTTTTCGATCTTTTTTTCGAGCTTCTTGTCGGCGGGGAGCTTGGACAGCCGCTCCTTCAAATCCTCCAGGCTCGACTGCGTAGTCTCGAGGGCCTGATGGAGCATGAACTTGTATTCTTCGGCGTCCTTGGTGTGCTTCTCTTCGAGCGTCTGCAAGCGCTTCAGGAATTCGGTCTCGCCGCGCACCGCCCAGTCGAGTCCTTTGCGGATGAAGACGTGCTTGGTGTGGGCGAGGTCGACCACGTCGTCAATGGCGTCGACGATGCGGTCGTATTGATAGAGCAGATCGTGCAATTTGCCCCCGCGCTCCGCCGATTCCTTTTTTTCCAGCTCCTTGTCCATGGAGTCGAGACGCACACGCGCAAAATCGACGTAGGCCTTCATGCGGTCGTCAGGCTCCTGAGCCTCGCGGATCAACTCGATTTCCGCAGATGTGAGAAATTCCCGCTGCTGCGGCGCTGCGGTGAGGAGAGCGAAGAGCAACAGATGAATCATGGTTCCTTCTTTTCTCGACTCGGTACGTTCATCAGTCCGTTCAGGAGATCGTCCACGATGAAATTCAGGCGTGCGACCATCTTTTCAATCGGCGGCCGTTCGTCGAGAGGTTGCGAGGTCCGCAGGTCGTCGAGCTTGCGGGTAAGAGCCCGCAGCTTGATCTCGATGTCTTTGAACCCGGCGGGATTTTTGCGGGGATTGCGCTTGGTGTCCTTGAGAGAGGAGTAAGCGAGCTCGATGTGGCCCATCATCTCCCGCAGTCCGGCGGCGCCTTTCTCCGCATCGCCGTCGGAGAGCTCCTTGCGGGCCTGGTCGAATTCCATCACCGCGAGTCTCGCCGCCAGGCGGGCCTTGCGAACGAGATCGTTCTCGGAAGCGAGCTTCGCGCGGAGTTGGTCGGGCGTATCGTCGGCGATAGCGAGCGGACAAAGAATCAGCCACAGAGGAACGCAGAGAGAAACAAGCTTTCTCATGTCGGCCTCCGCTTAACGCCTTTCTCCGCTAGCTTGGTAAGCACCCGGATTCGCTGCCGCGCCTGGAATTCCTGATCCGCATACCGGCCCGCGGGCGTGATGGCCAGGAATCGCTTGTAACTGTCGAGAGCCGGCTGCACGAACCCTAGTTTATCCACAGTAATGGCGCGAAGGAAGGCGCTCCAGGACGTTTCCTTGAACTTGTCCACCTTGGCGACGCGGTCCAGCACCTGCAGCGTTTCGGGATAGCGCTCCTGAAGATAAAAAGCGTTGGCCAGATCGACATAAGCATCGGGAAGCTTCGGATCGATGCGGATCGCTTCCAGAAGCGCATTCTGCGCGTTCGGATAATCCTTCTTCAGCGTGAACATCTGGCCGAGCGTGAAAACGACTTCGTAGTCGTTGGGCGCGTTCTGCCGCAGGCGAAGCAGGTGCGGCACTGCCTTGTCGGGCTGCTTCAGCCCGGCGTAGGCGCGCGCGAGATTCCAATCGTCTTCGCTACTCGGAGCGAGTCGCGCGGCTTCCTCAAACTCCGCGGCTGCGGGTTCCAGCTTTTGTTGTCCGGCATAGATCGCGCCCAGGCGGCGGTGCACCGGAGCGCTCTCGGGTCCGGGAGCGGATTTCAAATACTGCGTGTAGATCTCGATCGCTCCTTCCGGCTTGCCTTCGAGCTCGAACACGCGAGCCAGTTCGAGTCGCGTGGACGGATCGCCGGGCTGCAATTCCAAGGCGCGGGCTAGCTCCGTACGGGCGGCCGCGTAATCTTTTTGTTCGAGAGCCAGCTTTCCCAGGCCAAAATGCCCGGCGGAAGAATTGCCATCGAGCGCCACGGCTCTCTCGAATTGCGCGCGCGCCCGGGCGGCGTCGCCCGTGCGCGCAAGAGTATCGGCATAGAGCAGAACAGCGCGAAGGTTATCGGGCTTGGCCTCGACGGCCGCCGCGAGATGCGGAAGGGCTTCGGTCCGTCGATTCTCTTCGCAAAGGAGTGTCGCCAGGTTGACCCGCGCCTGGAAGAGCGTTGGGCTCAGTCCGATCGTCTTTTCATAAGCAGCGACGGCCGCTCGGCGGTCGCCGTTCATCGTGTAGGCGTAAGCCAGATTGAAGAGCGCGCGGTAATCGTCGGCGTGGCCCGCCGTGTATTCATTCAGAATCCGGATCGCCTCGGGATAATTCTTAGCGTCGAGCGCCTTTTGCGCCGCATCGAGTTGCACGAAGAGTAGCAGGGCGCCGAGGACGGCGGTCATCGCGCTGCCTCCAGGACTCGCGCCAGGAATTTTCCGGTATGCGATCCGCGCGCCTTGGCGACAGCTTCGGGGGTTCCGGTCGCCACCAGATTTCCGCCGCGCTCGCCGCCTTCCGGTCCCAGGTCGATGACCCAATCGGCGGTCTTGATGACATCGAGATGGTGCTCGATGATCAGGATGCTGCCGCCCTCCTCGATAAGTTTGCGGAAAGCGGTGAGCAGCTTGCCGATGTCGTCGAAGTGGAGTCCGGTGGTGGGCTCGTCGAAAATGTAAAGCGTTTTCTCGCTGCTGCGCTGGGCGAGGTGCGCGGCGAGCTTCACGCGCTGGGCCTCGCCGCCCGAGAGCGTGGTGGCCGATTGTCCCAGGCGCAGGTAACCGAGTCCCACCTCATCGAGCACGCGCAGGCGGCTGACCACTTTCGGGACGGCGGAGAAGAAACCGAGCGCCTCGCGCACGGTCAGTTGCAGCACTTCGTGGATGTTCTTGCCGCGATAGCGGACCGCGAGCACGCCGCTCTTGAAGCGCGTCCCTTTGCACTCCTCGCAGATGAGCTCGACGTCGGCGAGGAATTGCATCTCGACGGTCGTGGTGCCGTCGCCCTGGCAGGCGTCGCAACGGCCGCCCGGAATATTGAAGGAGAAGTGGCCGCCCTGATAGCCGCGCTTCACGGCGTCGGGAAGCGCGGCAAATACTTCGCGGATCGCGTCGAAGGCTTTGATGTACGTCACCGGATTCGACCGCGGCGTGCGGCCGATCGGCGATTGATCCACGAGGATCACGTCTTCTACAAATTGCGTCCCTTCGATCTTTGAGCAATTGAGCTTCGGCAATAGCTCGACGTCCGCTTCGGGAACGGGCGCCGGCGCCGGCGCGGGTTCCGACGGATGCAGCGCCTTCAGGCCTTGATAGATCACGTCGTGCACCAGCGTCGACTTGCCCGAGCCCGAGACGCCGGTGACGGCGACCATCATATTCCGCGGGATGGTGATGTCGAGATTTTTCAGGTTTTGAAGGCGTGCCCCCCACATCTTTCGTTGGCCGGGAGGATTCGGAGG
>CAZRND010000208.1:0-9753 GCA_964601345.1 uncultured Acidobacteriota bacterium
ATCACTACCAGTCCTCGTGGTTGCGCTTTTGCACCAAGAGCGACATCGAGCGCGTGCCCATCGACCGCCTGCAAGCCTTCTACCGCAATTTCTATCAGCCGGACAACGCGGTTCTCCTCGTGACCGGCAAGATCGACGAGCCGAAGACGCTGCAACTGGTGCAGGACTATTTCGGCAAGATCCCGAAACCGACGCGTAAACTGCAACCGATCTACACGTCCGAACCGGTGCAGGACGGCGAACGTTCCGTCACGCTGCGGCGCGTCGCCGACTTGCAATATGTGCTGGCCGCCTATCACGTGCCCGCCGGGCCGCATCCCGACTTCGCGTCCGTCGACATCCTGTCGCACATTCTGGGCAATTCGCCGTCCGGCCGCCTGCACAAGGCTCTGGTCGAAACCAAGAAGGCGTCGGGCGTCGGCAGCTTCGATTATCAGCTCAAGGACCCCGGAACGGTCCTCTTTTACGCGGAAGTGCGCAAGGAATCTTCTCTAGACGACGCGCGTGACACCTTCATCCGCACGGTTGACGGCGTCATCGAGAAAGAGATTACCGCCGAGGAAGGGGAACGAGCCAAGACCGCTTTGCTCAAGACCCACGAGCTGATCCTGAATTCTTCCGAACGCGTCGGCCTGGAGTTGAGCGAATGGGAAGGCCAGGGTGACTGGCGGCTCTTCTTCCTGCATCGCGATCGCATCCGCAAGGTCACTCCGGCCGATGTGAAGCGCGTCGCAGCGGCCTATCTCAAGCCGTCGAACCGGACGCTTGGCCTCTTCATCCCCACAACGAAACCCGATCGCGCCGAGATCCCGACGACGCCGAGCGTCGCGGCAATGCTGAAGGACTACAAGGGCGACGCGGTGATGGCCGCGGGCGAGGCCTTCGATCCTTCGCCCTCCAACATCGAGTCGCGCACCAAGCGCAGCACGCTCGCGAACGGCATGGAGCTGGCATTGCTCCCGAAGAAAACGCGCGGCGAGACCGTGGTGGTCTCGGCGACGCTGCGATTCGGCGACGAGAAGAGCCTCATGAACCGCGCCACCGATGCCTCGCTCGCCGGGTCCATGCTGATGCGCGGCACCGCGAAGCATACCCGCCAGCAGATCAAAGACGAGTTCGACAAACTCAAGGCGCGCGTAAGTGTGGGCGGCGGCCCAACGCAAAGCAACATTTCGGTCGAGGCAGCCCGCGAGAATCTTCCCGCCGTCCTGAAGCTGCTCGCCGAAATCCTGCGCGAACCGGCATTTCCGGAACAGGAATTTGAGCAACTCCGCCAGCAGGAACTGGCCGGCATCGAGGAACAAAAGAGCGATCCGCAGAGCATGGCTCTGGTGGCGTTCCGCCGCCATCTGACTCCGTATCCAAAGGGCGACGTCCGCTATATCTCGACGCCGGACGAGGACATTGCCGATTTGAAGGCCGCGACTCTGGCCGGACCGAAGAAGTTCTACGCCGACTTCTACGGCGCTTCGAACGCCCAGCTATCCATCGTGGGCGACTTCGACGAGGCGCAAGCCACCGCGCTGTTCAAGGATTCCTTCGCGACCTGGAAGAGCCCGAAGCCGTTCGCGCGTGTGGCCCGCGCCTACAAGGACGTTGCGCCGGTGAACCAGTCCCTGGAAGCGCCCGACAAGGCCAATGCTTTCTTCTTGGCCGGCGTCAACGTGAACATGCGCGACGACGATCCCGATTATCCGGCGATGGTGCTCGGCAATTTCATGCTTGGCGGCGGCACGCTGAATTCGCGCCTGGCGGTGCGCATCCGCCAGAAAGACGGATTGAGCTACGGCGTCGGCTCGCAGTTCTCGGCGAGCGCGCTCGACAAGAACGGGCAATTCCTTACCTTCGCCATCTACGCCCCGCAGAATCGCGACAAGCTGGAGACGGCGTTCAAGGAAGAGGTCGCCCGCGCGCTGAAGGACGGCTTCACCGCCGAGGAAGTGGCCGCGGCCAAATCTGGCTACCTGCAGGGCCGCCAGGTGACGCGCGCGCAGGACTCGTCGCTGGCGCGAACCCTGGCCGACGACTTGTTCATCAAGCGCAATCTCGAATGGGACGCCACTTTCGAAAAAGCGATCAACGCGCTCACGCCCGACCAGGTTGTCGCGGCGATGCGCAAGCATCTCGACGTCTCGAAGATGACGATCGTCAAGGCCGGCGACTTCGCCAAGGCCTTCGCGGCGGCTAAATGAGCGCCCGAATCGTTTTCGCCGTTGGGATGGCTGCGGTCGCGCTAGCACAGACGCCCGCGCCGCTTCGCTTTGAAGTGGCGTCCATCAAGCTGGCGAAGAACGATCTCGGCAAGGGCGGCCTGGAAATCCTTCCCGGCGGCGGGCTCCGCATGGGTGGCGTCTCGATGAAGCAACTCATCTCGCTGGCCTATGAAGTGAAGGAAGAGGAAATCTCCGGCGGTCCGAAGTGGCTCGAATCGGATACGTACCAAGTTCTCGCCAAGCCGGACCATCCCGACCCTGCCGACAACCGCGAAAAGACGATCGCGCCGGGAACCCCAGGATGGAACCGGCTCCAGCAGCGCCTGCAGAACTTGCTCAAGGAGCGCTGTCAACTCGCGTTCCATCGAACGGCGAAAGACGTTTCCGGATACACGCTCGTGACTGTGAAGAGCGGACCGAAGTTGCAGCTCTCTCCGACGGAGGGCCCAGCCCGCACTATGAGGTCGCGAGGCAAGATCGAAGCGCACAATGGGACCATGAACATGCTGGCGGCCGTCCTCTCGAACATGCTGGGCCGGCCGGTCGTAGATCAAACCAGCCTCACCGGGGCGTACGACTACAAAGTGGAGTACACGAACGATCCCGGCCCCGGCGGAAGGGGAATGATCGAACCGCCGTCGGACGCAAGCGCGGAGCTCTCCGGACCGTCCATTTTCACGGCTTTGCAGGAGCAGCTCGGCCTGAAACTCGAGAAATCGAAAAATCAGGTTGCCACAATCGTGATTGACCGCGTGGAAAAACCCTCCGAAAACTGACCCGGTTGACCTTCATGACCAGATGTGGTCATAATAGATCATGAAGCGAGAAGTCGGAATCGCCGAGCTCAAGGCAAACCTCAGCAAATACCTCCGAGCAGCCCAGAAGGGCCGTGAGTTCGTGGTCAAGGACCGCGATACTCCGATCGCCAAGATATCCGCGTTCGAGAACGGTTCCCGGCTTCAGTCCCGGATGCCGACAAAGTCATTGGCGTACGCAGACAAGCTATTTGACGAGTTCCACGCCAAGCACCCGGAATTTGCCAAGCTTGACCATGAAGCGATGTGGAAGATCTTCGAATGGACCAGGGGTGACCGGTTCGATGGGGAGCTCCCCTGAAGGTTTATGTTGACTCCTCGGTTGTCGTGGCAAGAGCCCTCGGTCGCCGGGGCGCCATCTACGATTGGCGAAAGTGGGAGAAGGCCGTTGTCAGTGAACTGATGCGCGCGGAGGTCTATCGAACTCTCGACAACTGGCACATTGCCGGGGCTCTCTCGCTAGAACAGAAGGGCGAGGCCCTGGAATTCGTGTCCAGGCTTACCGCCGCCTGGGAAGAAATCCCGATCCAACAGAACGTTTTGAGGAGAGTGGGATCGCACTTTCACAAGCAGATCTACACTCTTGACGCGATTCACCTGGTTACTGCGCTCGTCTGGATGGACGAGCATGGCGAGCCTCTTACTTTCGTCACACACGACGAAAAGCTGGCCAACGCGGCCCGAACCTACGGACTGAACGTGATAACCAAACCCGCGCGCTAGACCCTTCCCTTCAGCCTTTCCTTCATGTGATCCGAGGCTCGCATCGCCAGGGCCAGGATCGTCTGCGTGGGATTCTTGTGCGTGGCCGAGCAGAAGATGCTGCCGTCGACGACGTACAGGTTCTTCACGTCGTGCGCCTGCCCGAAGGAGTTCACCACCGATGTCTTGGGATCGGCGCCCATGCGCGACGTTCCCAGCTCGTGGATGCTGGCCCCGCGGTAGAGCGGTCCCGTCGGAATAAAAGCATGTTCGAGCCGCAGGGCGTGGAACAGCTCCTTGTAGCGCTCGATGCAATGGGCGACCATCTTGTGCTCGTTGTCGTGGAAATCCAGATGGATCTTCAGCGCAGGCACGCCCCAAGCGTCCCTGACGGCCGGATCGATCTCGACAAAATTCCGATCATCGGGGAGCATTTCGAGATGGGCGTGGAATCCAACGCGCGTTCCATGCCACTCGCGGATCGATTTCTTCAGGCTCGACCCGAATCCGGGCATCGATCCGGCATGCGCGGGAAACATGCCGTAGCCGCCGCTCGCTTCGATGTGGTACCCGCGCAGGAAAGGCAGGTCTTTGCGCCCCCATCCGTTCCACGGGATGATCGTGGTGCTGCCGATGCCGTCGTCGTTGACGGGCTTGCGATTGCGAAGTTGCGGCAGCAGGCCGTTGCCGTCCACGTCGACGTGCTCCATGAAATTGCGTCCCACCTGGCCGCTGGAGTTGGCGATGCCGCTCGGATACTGCCGCGATCGCGAGCCGAGCAGCAGCCGCGCCGAGTGCAGCGTGCCTCCGGCCACGACCACTGTCTTGCCGTAGACCTTGTACTCCTGGTTGTGCTTCGTATCCATGTAGGAGACGCCGGACGCGAGGCCGGTCTTCGCGTCGACCAGGATTTCCGCGGCGAGCGCGTTCACGATGAGCCGCATCTTTCCGGTCTTCATCGCCGGCGGGATCATCCGGTCGTAGGAGTTGAAGTACGATCCCGTCTCGCAGCCGCGCCCGCAATGCGCGCAGTAGTGGCAGGCCGGGATTCCGTTATGCTCCTGCGTGAGATGCGCTTTGCGCGTGGTGATCCAGCCCACGCCGATCTTGTCTGCGCCCTTGCGGATGAGGGTCTCGTTGCAATTCGGTTTCGGCGAGGGAAGATAGTTTCCGTCCGGCGTGTCAGGATGATTCTCCCTGTTTCCGCAGATCCCGACCAGGCGCTCGATGCGCTCGTAGTAAGGGATCATTTCCTGATAGCTGATCGGCCAATCGACTCCCGCGCCGTCGTACGCCCGCGGTTTGAAATCGTGCTCGTTGTAGCGCCAGCAGATGCGTCCCCAGAAATGCGTGCGTCCTCCGACGCAGCGCGCCCGCCACCAGTTGTAGTGCTTCCCTTCTTCGCAGGTGTACGGCTCCTGCTCGTTGTAGGTGAACAGGTAGGGCGAGTTGTAAGCGTCCTGATTCAGGTAGGGGCTCGAGACCAGCTTGTTCGGCGGATTCTGCCCGCGGAAGGCGTAGTCGTAAGGCCACTTGTGATACGGAAAATCCTTGTCCTTGTCGCGATTCGGCCCGGCCTCGAGCATGCACACGGTAGCGCCGGCGGCGGTGAGCTCGTGGGCCACCAGACCTCCGCTCGCGCCCGAACCCACTACGATGACATCGAAGATTGGATCGGCCATGAGGAAGCTCCTAGAGTTCGTGCTGATGCGTGCAGGCGCCCGGGAATTCGGCGGTGAACGTGTTGCCGATGTATCCCAATTCCTGGATGCCGATCTTCGACGTGTAGAAAGCGAAAATCGTGAGCGTACGCAGCGTCTGGAAGAACCGGACGCCGGTGAGATCGCCCGGATCGGTGTTGCCGGGCGATGAAATCAAGGTCAGCAAAGCAATTTGCTTCGACTCCGAGAGACCCACAAGTGGCTGGCCGAACTTCGCCCGCGACGTGGCCTCGATCCATTCCAGGCCCTGGTGAAAGGCCGCCTGCGCGGCTTCGGGCGAATTGGCGAGGTAGAAATCGAGGAATTCGGTGACGCCGGCGTCCTTGGCGCCCGGAGTGCCGTCGCTCGGCAGAATCAAATCCGTCAGCCGCGCGACCGTGGCCGTCTCCTGCGCGCGATAGAACTGCGGCCGGAAGGGACCTGTCTTCTTGGGCTCCGCGGATTGTTCCTGAAAATGATTGTGGATTGTATCGGCAAGACCGAAATCGAGCGTCGCTCCCGCCGCCGTCAACCCAAGGGCCTGCAGAACTTCCCTACGATGAGGCAGCATTCAGCGATAGTAGGTCAGCAGGGAAGGCACTGTCAATCGAGCGCCGGCCGGCGGCAGTGAAAACACATGCACGCAACGCATTTCTGTTGCAGTTATCTGCAGGGCCGCCAAGCGAAAGAATCGCAACGACGCTCTCGCGTAAACCATGAAGTCGCAACATCATGCAACCATCCAAGCCGAGAAGCCTTTTTCCGGACCGTCGCGTGCTTGGTCTAATCCGTTATCTAAACGGGGGCTGCCTTGTCGCAGGACTCACAGCATTCCGGTGGCCGTACAGGAGGCGCCATGATCGCGAACAACGGAATTTTGGACGAGGTCCGGCCCGCAAAGGCCGGCCGTGCGAACCGTATTGGCATCATGGTGTTTTTCGCCCTCTGGAGCACGGTCGCCCAAGCGTCAGGACCGACGATGTATGGCACAGCCCAAACTGTTGCAAACACCACCGCTGCCGCCTCAAGCATGACTCTCAACCTACCAAACGGAGGAAGCGTGGTCGCCGCAACCACGATCTATATCATCCAAGCGGCAGATCGTGCTGGGAGTCCGGCATTCAGTGTGCCCGCAGGATTTACACAGTTGTGCTCCGTCAACGTTGGTAGCCTCAACGAGGAACAGATTTTCTACAAGATTTTTGCTGTTGGCTCGACACCACCTTCGACGGTAACACTCACGCTTGCCACCAGCGGCTGGACATGGGCTGGCGCGATCGCGGTCGCTTACCAAAACGTCGACTCGAATGCTCCCTTCGATGGCGGTTGCCAGACGGTGTCGCAAACAACTACCTCGACATCGCTTGCAGGACCATCTGTCACGACAGTGCTCCCTGATGATCTTGTGGTTTGGGGGTTCTTCGTGCACGGTGATGTCGGCACAGGCGCCATAACGAGTTCGCCTGGAACTAGCGAGGGGGAAGTCACTCGTGCCGCCCTGTCGGCAGATGGCTACTTGAACTATACCGACTTGCTGCAGGCCTCTCCGGGCGCCTCCCCCGCGGACACGCTCACATGGTCAAATGCGCAGGCAACTTCGGGAGCCATTGCTTTTGCCCTGGCGGCGACTGCCGGCGAAGATAGCTACGGTGGACTCCTCAGCGTGCCCTGCACAAATTCGAATACTACGTTCTCCATGGCGACGGTCGCGGGAAAACCTGTGCTCTGCACTCCGGCCGGACACGCAATGTTCGCGCGAGGGCCGATGGCTATGGATCCGTTTCTCAGTCAAGCACTTGGTAACGACGAATACGGCTACAACTATCAGCATTACTCGACCCAAAAGTTCGGTTCCGTAAATCCCGCGTGGTTCGACCAGTCGCTCGACCAACTCACACAGTATTACGGCTTTAATATGGTTGGCGCGGAATCTAACATTTACCTGCATCCGACCCACGTCTCGTCGAGGACAGTGCCCTTCATTTGGTACGCCATTTTTTCCGTGTACTCGCTTAACAACGAGCTCGGTTGGGGGACCGGCTACGCTAAGCCGATCTTCCGACTGCTGAGTCCGAACTGGCGTGGCTACACGAGCGGCAGCGAAATCGCTGACTACTACGACCCCAACTGGCTAGGAATGATTCGTGGAAGCCTGGCGAATGACACGGAAGCGACGGATATTAAGAATGCCGGCTCCTCGCAGCGTCATTACATTATAGGCTTCATGGCAGACGATTCGGATAACTTACACTGCTTCGGCGCCGGGCCCGATTTCGTTACTTCCCCAACTACGGGCAATAACGATTTCCCCTGCGGAATGCCTGCCCTGTTCCTGGCTCCCCAAGCGTGGGCCACATCATATGGCTGCTATGGGTGTAGCTACGGCGGAACGATTTATGCGGACCCCACGGTTTATTGGAAGAGGAAATTTCGCGACAAACTGCAAGCGAAATATGTCACCACTATCGCGTTGAACGCGGCTTGGGGATCTGGAGCGAACTACTCGACCTTTGGCTCCAGCGGCACATGCGTGGGTTCGTCTTTGACGATTTCTTGCGCCTTGAACGCCCCTGCAGATCTCGTCGGCATCGGAAACGGATCCGCGGTCACCTTCACCCACACCGCCGCACACACCGCCATCTCGCCATTTAGTTTTGGCGTTTTTAACGGCGCGTCTCTCGTCGGAGGAGACAGAGGCGACGGCACGATTATAGGACCCGCCATCCAAGCTGGCAGCATCAACTACGACACGGGTGCGGTATCCATCACCTTCACGAGTGCGCCTGCATTCGGAACCGTTATCACTGCCCAGTACATCGCCAATGGGTGGGGAAAAGGGGGAACTGGATTCATGGATGAGGACTGCAGCGGCCCTCACGCTTCCTACTGCGGCGACGGTTCCCGTGCGTGCATCGTGTACTTTGCCTGCTCGGCCGGCACACAAGTCTCGCCGGGCGTCCAAGCGGACGTAAACAGCTACACTCAGGACATCGCGAGTTACTATAGCTCCACGATCAAGACCGAGCTTGAGAACTGGGCGGGGAGTAACGGCTTCGCCGGGAACATCCTCTACCTTGGACCGACCGCCAGCGGGACATGGTCCAGCCCCTCAAGCCGTTACGTTCTGCAAGGTTTCCGTGGGAACCTGGACGCCTACGCGTATAGCGGCAACCGTCCTTTCACCCAACAAATGTTGGACTTCTTTCAAACATATATGGGGGACACTCCTCTCATCGAGGATGTCTATAAGACATCTAACGCGGACTCCGAGCTTGCTTGGCCGAACTCGAGCTGCACCTATTCCTCTGGGACCGTAACTTGCAGCCTGAGCTTTCCGGCCAGCGCTTCCCAAGTGTTCAGCACAGCCCAACAGATTGACGTCTCCTGCGATCACTCAGACTTCAACGTGCTTGAGGTTCGTCCTTCGCAGGTCGACGCCGTTTCCGGTGGTGTCGGCAAAGTGTATTACCCACTCCAGCCCGCGCCCTCCGGATCCGCTGCGGTATGTAACGTCTACTTCAGCGACAAGAATGTAGGAGGATATGCCACCCAAGCGGCGCGCGGGCAGTCCTATTACGACGAATCTTCCGGATTGCTGAGCGCTTCGTTCACTGCGGACGGCTACCGTCCTTATATTGCGATTCAGTGGTGGGACTTCTTTGCGGACAACACGGAGAAACTCACGTGGGGCTGGCAGTCGATCAAGGGCAACAGTTACGACGGCCAGGAGAATGTCGCTTCGTCCGTCGCTTGCAAGACGCCCCTGACGAGTTATACCTGCGGGTCCGAGAGAAATGCTTCCGGGAACATGGTTACCCTCGGCCGACAGACACACACGGCCCTCGACAACGCATTGAAGAGTTTGCATTGACAATCGCAGGCTGGACGTGAAGGACTTTTCTAGCAACAGGAGGGAGGTTTGACGATGACTTCTAACACGGTACCAACGCACCCGGAACAATGTGGGATTAGCAACCCCATCCTTCTCCGCAAAGCAGGATTCGCCCTCTGTGAGCCCCGTTTCGAAGGCTTGAGCCGCTTGACTCTGAAAACGCTGTTCATGGCTCCGAGCGCGGTCCGCCAGGAGGTTCTGTTCGGCCAATCGAAGGCTTGCTACCTGGTACAGATCCTGGTTCAGAAGCTGCTTGGAGGCCCAAGGCCCGCCCGGCTCCAATTCGCGGAAGGACCGGCGCGAGGTTCGTGGCTGGACTGCTCGACCTCCGAGAAGTATTTTCTCATGGGCACGAGTTACGAGCGCGGACTGGGCCAAAAGCGTCGGCAAAGCGGTCATTTGGAGACTGTGTGCTAATAATAGGGGAGGGC